>NZ_JAYSDQ010000003.1:0-394781 GCF_041914305.1 Ideonella sp. | reverse complement strand
GCGGCTCATCGATGGACTCAACTGTAGAGATTCACGATTCAGGAATAAACAATCAATCCGTACATTGCGTGTTTGCAAAACAAGAACAATATCGGATGGCCGGGCGCGTTCGTCGAGCCGCGCCCGTCATGTCTCCCCCGGTTGCGGCATCCATCGATCGACCCGAATTGGGTCTAAGTTAGAGCTTGCTGGGCCGAAGTCGGCCCCCTACCATCCGCCCGCTGCCGATGCCACCACCCGAGAGTGGCTGCCGCGAGGAGACGCATGGTTCGCTGGAAAGACCTGTCCACGAGCGAGATGACCCTGCTGGACCACGTGTTCTGGTCGAGCCGCATTTCGCGTGAGGCGCTGGCGACGGGCTCGTCGTTCTCGAAGAGCCGCGCCAATGCCGCGGTCGCCGGCATGCTGGAGCAAGGCGTGCTCGAAGCCACCGGCGAGCAGGTGGCCACCGGCGGCCGCCGGGCCGAGACGCTGCGCCTGTCGCGCAACCTCGGCGTGCTGCTCGGCGCGGCGCTGGGTGCTACCGGGCTCGAGGTGGGGGTGATGACGCCCGACCTGGAGCTGCTGGCCCACCACAGCGAGCCGGCCGATGTGCGCGACGGCCCGGCGCGGGTGCTGTCGCGGGTGCGCGCGCTGATGCGCGAGCAGCTCGCCCAGTGCGGCGCCAAGGTGCGCGACGTGATCGCGATCGGCATCGGCGTGCCGGGGCCGGTGGACTTCGGCCTGGGTCAACTGGTCAACCCGCCGCTGATGCCGGCGTGGGACGCCTACTCGATCCGCGACGACCTGAAGGCCGATTTCACGGCGCCGGTCTACGTCGACAACGACGTCAACGTGATGGCGTTGGGTGAACTCTGGCGCATGCAGCGCGGGCTGCAGAACTTCCTGGTGATCAAGGTCGGCACGGGCATCGGCTGCGGCATCGTCTGCCATGGTCAGGTCTACCGCGGCGCCAACGGCTCGGCCGGCGACGTGGGCCACATCTGTGTCGACCCGCAAGGGCCACGCTGCCACTGCGGCAACCTCGGCTGTGTCGAGGCGATGGCTGCCGGCCCGGCGATCGCGCGGGCCGCCACCGAAGCGGCGGAGAGCGGCGACAGCCCGTTGCTGAAACAGATGCTCGACCAGCGCGGCGCGCTCAAGCTGCAAGACGTGGCCGAAGCCAGCCGCACCGGCGACGCGGCGGCCAACGCGATCGTGCAGCGCTCGGGCGCGCTGGTCGGCCAGATGCTCGCGGCGGTGGTCAACTTCTACAACCCGTCGCACATCTTCATCGGCGGCGGCATCCAGAAGATCGGCCCGCTGTTCCTGGCCGCGGTGCGCCAAAGTGTTTACCACCGCTCGCTGGCGCTGTCGACGCGGCACCTGGAGATCCAGTACACGCCCCTTGGCGAGCGCGCCGGGCTGATCGGCGCCGGCGTGCTGGGCATGCAAGAGAGCCTGCAGATGCGTGAGGCGGTGGGGTGATCTCGCTGGCCTTCCACGATGTCGTGAAGGCCTTCGGGCCGGTGCAGGTGCTGCACGGCGTCAGCTTCGCGCTCAAGGCAGGCCGCATCCACGGATTGCTCGGGGAAAACGGAGCCGGCAAATCGACGCTGATGAAAATCGCCGCCGGCTATGAAGCGCCGAGCGGTGGCGAACTGCGCATCGATGGTCAGCCGGTGCGCTTTGATGGGTCACGCGATGCCGAGGCCGCCGGCATCGTGCTGATCCACCAGGAGTTCAACCTGGCCGACGACCTGACGGTGGCACAGAACGTGTTCCTCGGCCACGAGAGGCGGCGCGGCCTGTGGCTGGACGACGCGGCGATGCGCGCCGAGACGGCGGCGCTGCTGTCTGAGGTGGGGCTGGCCATCGACCCCGACACGCGGGTGCGTCAGCTGATCGTGGCCGAGAAGCAGCTGGTCGAGATCGCCAAGGCGCTGGGCCGAAAGGCGCGCCTGTTGATCATGGACGAGCCGACCGCGACGCTGACACCGAGCGAGACCGAGCGCCTGTTCACGCTGATGACGCGGCTGAAGGCCGAGGGCGTGACCATCGTCTACATCTCGCACAAGCTCGACGAGGTCGAGCGCATCACCGACGAGGTGATCGTGATGCGCGACGGCCGCTTCGTTGCGCGCCAACCCACCGCCGCGCTGACACGGCAGCAGATGGCCCAGCTGATGGTCGGGCGCGAGTGGTCCGACCTGTTTCCGCCGCGCCAGCCGGTGCCGCTGGGCGACGCGCCGCCGCGGCTGAGCGTGCAAGGCCTGTCGGTGCCGGGCTGGGCCAGCGACGTCAGTTTCGACGTGCGGGCTGGCGAGATCCTGGGCTTCGCGGGCCTCGTCGGCGCGGGCCGCACCGAGTTGTTCGAGGGCGTGCTGGGCCTGCGGCCACGCAGCGCGGGGCGCGTGGCGCTCGACGGCCGCGAGGTGCGCATCGGCAGCCCGCGCGAAGCGGCCGATCTGGGCCTGACCTACCTCAGCGAAGACCGCAAAGGCAAGGGCCTGCACGTGGCCTTCGGGCTGGCCGAGAACCTGACGTTGATGGCGCTGCAACGCTACGCCCACCCCTGGCTGCGGTCCGGTGCCGAGCGCGCTGCGCTGCAAGAAGCGGTCACCGCTTTCGGCATCCGCACCGGCTCGTTGGGTCTGCGCGCGTCGGCGCTGTCCGGTGGCAACCAGCAAAAGCTCGCGCTGGCCAAGGTGCTGCACCCGAAGCCGTGCGTGGTGGTGCTGGACGAGCCGACACGCGGCGTCGACATCGGCGCCAAACGCGACATCTACGCCTTGATTCAGCGCCTGGCCGTCGAGGGCCACGCGGTGGTCGTGATCTCGTCCGAACTGGTCGAGCTGATGGGGGTGTGCCACCGCGTGGCGGTGATGCGCCATGGCCGCTTGCAGGCGGTGTTGCCGGCCGAAGGCTTGAGCGAAGAACTGTTGATCGCCCATGCGACCGGGACCCATTGAGATGCAGCGGCCGTGCCGAAGGCTACCCGCCGAGCAATCGAACGTTGAAAGTTGGCGCGCATCGAGGGCGCCGGGTGACCGGCTCCGTTCATGTCCCCCGGAGACAGCCTTTCGGCCATCTCCTCCTCCTAATACTTCACTGCGCCGGTCACCCGACGCCCTCGATGATCAACGGGATCTGACTTGCGTTGATGCCCCTCGACCGTGCCCGATCAGGACGGTGGGGTGCTCTGTGCAGCGAAGTATTAGGAGGAGCCGGCAGCCGCAGGCTGGCGGCGGGGGACATGAGCGGAACAGAGTGCCCCGGCGGCCTGATCCCGTGACGTGCGTCGAATCGAATGAGTGGCTCGCGATGAGCAACCTCGGACGAGGATGACCGCTGCATCGGTATCCAGCAAATCCGGCCGCACCGCCGCTTCATTGCGGCTGTGGGGTCGCCTGCACGCCCACGGCCCCGTGCTCGGCCTGGTGTTGCTGTGCGTCGCCGGCACCTTGTTAAACCCCGAATTCGCGACGCTCGACAACGCGCTGAACGTGCTGACCCGCACTGCCTTCATCGGCATCATCGCGGTCGGCATGTGCTTCGTCATCGTGTCGGGCGGCATCGATCTGTCGGTGGGCTCGATGGCCGCGTTGATCGCCGGCTGCGTGATCATGCTGATGAACATGCTGGCGCCACGCGGGTGGCCGCCGGTGGCCATCGTCGTGGCCGGCATGGCCTTCGCGGTGTTGCTGGGCGCGGTGTTCGGCCTCGCCCACGGCTTGCTGATCACGCGCGGCCGCATCGAGCCGTTCATCGTCACGCTCGGCACGCTGGGCATCTACCGCGCTGGCCTGACCTACTTTGCCGATGGCGGCGCGTTGACGCTGGACAACGCGCTGGCCGATGCCTACGGCCCCGTCTACTACGCCAGCCTGCTGGGCGTGCCGGTGCCGGTGTGGGTCTTTGCGCTGGTGGCCGGCGCGGGCGGCCTGATCTTGAACCGCACCGCCTATGGCCGCTATGTACAGGCGATCGGCTCGAGCGAGCAGGTGGCGCGCTACGCCGCGGTCAACGTCGACCGGGTCAAGGTGTTGACCTATGCGCTGCTGGGTGTGTGCGTCGGCATGGCCACGCTGCTGTATGTGCCGCGCCTGGGCTCGGCCTCGCCGACCACCGGGCTGCTGTGGGAGCTCGAAGCGATCGCCGCGGTGATCGTCGGCGGCACGGCCTTGCGCGGGGGCGCCGGCAGCATCGCCGGCACGGTGGTCGGGGCGGTGCTGCTCTCGGTGATCAGCAACATCCTCAACCTGACCAACATCATCAGCGTCTACCTCAACGCCGCGGTGCAAGGCTTCGTGATCATCGCGGTGGCCTTCACGCAGCGGCGGCGATGAACTGACTTTTCACTTGCACTGACCCTTTGGAGACACCCATGAGCCAGACCACCCGTCGACTTGCCGTGGCCTTCGCGGCCACCGCCGCCCTGAGCCTCGGCGCGGGCGCGCGCGCGGCCGATGCGAAAGACGTCAACGTCGGCGTCGCCATTCCGGCGGCGACCCATGCGTTCACCGCCGGCATCGTCTTCTGGGCCAACCAGGCGAAGAAGGACCTCGAGGCTGCTCACCCGGGCCTGAAGGTGACGGTGAAGACGGCCAGTGGCGCGCCCGAGCAGGCCAACCAATTGCAGGACCTGGTGACCGCCACCAAGATCAACACGCTGGTGATCTTTCCGTTCGAGTCGGCGGCGTTGACCAAGCCGGTGGCGCAGGTCAAGGCCAAGGGCATCTACGTGACGGTGGTCGACCGTGGCCTGACCGATACCAGCGCGCAAGACGCCTACGTGTCGGGCGACAACATCGCGTTCGGCCGCATCCCGGCCGAGTACCTGGTGAAGGCGCTCCACGGCAAGGGCAACATCGTGGCGCTGCGCGGCATCCCGACGACGATCGACAACGAGCGCATGGATGCGTTCAACGCGGTGCTGAAGAGCAGCCCCGACGTGAAGCTGCTCGACGCCAAGCACGGCAACTGGAACCGCGACGACGCGTTCAAGGTCACGCAGGATTACCTGACCCGCTTCAAGCAGATCGATGCCGTCTGGGCGGCCGACGACGACATGGCGGTCGGCGTGCTGAAAGCGATCGAGCAGGCCAAGCGGCAAGACATCAAGATCGTCTTCGGCGGCGCCGGCATGAAGAGCATGGTCAAGACGCTGATGGATGGCAGCAACCCGCTGATCCAGGCCAATGTGTCGTACTCGCCCAAGTTCATCTACGACGCGATCAGGCTCACTGCCGAGGCGCGGTTGAAGGGCGAGAAGCTGCCACCCAGCACCATCATCCCGTCGGTGTTGATCACCAAAGAGAACGCTCCGCAGTACTACTTCCCCGACTCGCCGTTCTGAGGTTTCCCATGGCTCGCCCCATCACCCTGTTCACCGGCCAATGGGCCGACATGCCCTTGACCCAACTGGTGCCGCTGGCCAAGCGCATGGGCTACGACGGCCTCGAGCTGGCCTGCTGGGGCGACCACTTCAACGTGCAAGAGGCGCTGGCTTCGCCGCGCTACGTGGCCGACAAGCGCGGGCTGCTGCGCGAGTACGGCATGGAGTGTTATGCGATCGGCAACCACCTGACCGGCCAGGCGGTGTGCGACCGCATCGACGAACGCCACCAGGCCATCCTGCCGGCGCATGTGTGGGGTGATGGCGACCCCGAGGGCGTGCGCCAGCGCGCTGCGCAGGAGATGAAAGACACCGCGCGCGCCGCGGCCCGCTTCGGCGCCCCCACGGTGACCGGTTTCACCGGCTCGTCGATCTGGCATGCGGTGTATGCCTTTCCGCCCACGCCGCAGAGCTACATCGACAAGGGCTTCAAGGACTTCGGCGCCCGCTGGACGCCGATCCTCGATGTGTTCGACGAGCGCTGCGTCAACTTCGCGCTCGAGGTGCACCCGACCGAGATCGCGTTCGACATCGCATCGGCCGAACGGGCGATCAGCGCGGTCAACGGCCATGCCCGGTTCGGCTTCAACTTCGACCCCAGCCACTTCGCCTACCAGGGTGTCGACTATGTCGGCTTCGTGCGCCGCTTCGGCGCGCGCATCTTCAACGCCCACATGAAAGACGTGTGGTGGAACAAGGGCGACGGCACGGTCGGCGTGTTCGGTGGCCACACCGCCTTTGGTGACGCTCGGCGGAACTGGGACTTTCGCAGCGTTGGCCGCGGCATGATCGACTTCGAAGCCATCATCGTCGCGTTGAACGATGTGCGCTACGCCGGCCCGCTGAGCGTGGAGTGGGAAGACACCCGCATGGACCGCGTGCATGGCGCGACCGAGAGCGCGGCCTTCTGCCGCAAGCTTGATTTCCCGCCTGCGGCCGGTGCGTTCGACGCGGCGTTCGAGAACAAGTTGCCGCAGGGCGGCATGGCGGGTTGATGCCCGGCCGCGTCTTGCGCTGTGCGATGGTCGGTGGTGGCCGCGACGCCTTCATCGGCGCGGTGCACCGGCAGGCGATGGCGCTCGATGGTGAGATCCGGCTGGTCGCCGGTGCCTTGTCGTCGCAGCCCGACAAGGCCTTGGCCTCGGGCCGCGACCTCGGGCTGGCGCCCGAGCGCACGCATGCCGACTGGCGCGCGCTGCTGCGCCACGAGCTGGGCCTGCCGCGCGAGCGGCGCATCGACTTCGTCAGCATCGTCACGCCCAACCATGTGCACCACGAAGTGGCCAAGGCCTTCGGCGAAGCCGGCATCCACGTGGTCTGCGACAAGCCGCTGGTGCACACCAGTGCGCAGGCCGACGAGCTGGTGCGCATCGCGCGCGAACGCGGCCTTGTCTTCGGCGTGACCTACAACTACATCGGCTACCCGATGGTGCAGCAGGCGCGCGAGATGCTGCAGGCCGGCGCGATCGGCACGCTGCGCAAGGTGGTGGTCGAGTACCACCAGGGTTGGTTGGCGCGTCGGCACGAGCCCGGCGCGAACAAGCAGGCCGACTGGCGCATGGACCCGACGCGCAATGGCATCGCCGGCGCCATGGGCGACATCGGCTCGCACGCCGAGAACCTGATCGCGACCGTGACCGGGCTGCAGGTCGAGAGCCTGTGCGCCGAGCTGACGGCGTTCGTGCCCGGCCGGCTGCTCGACGACGACGCCAGCCTGCTGCTGCGCTTTCGCGGCGGCGCGCGCGGCGTGCTGCTGGCCTCGCAGGTGGCCGCCGGCTGCGAGAACGACCTGCGGCTGCGCGTGTTCGGCAGCGAAGGCACGCTCGACTGGCGGCAGGAAGAGCCGAACACGCTGGTGCACGCGCCGCTGAACGGCCCGCGCCAGCTGCTGACGCGCGGCTCGCCGTGGCTCGGCGAAGCCGCCCGCCAAGCCACCCGCCTGCCGGCTGGCCACCCCGAAGCCTTCATCGAAGCCTTTGCCAACATCTACCGCGGCGTGGCGGCCGATGTGCGGGCCCGCGAGGCCGGCCTGCCGCCGCTGGCGCCGGGGCGTTACGCGACGGTGAAAGACGGCGCACGCGGTGTGCGCTTCATCGAGGCCACGGTCGCGTCGGCGCGCAGCGAGCAGAAGTGGACGGCGTTGGCGTAGCCGGCTTGCCCCGAGCGCGCGCCGCGCCGCTCACCCCAAGTGGCGTGCGCGGATCCGGCTCCGCCGGTCCGCTGCGCGAGCCCCCCTGGGGGGCAGGCCCCGGAAGGGGCCGTGGGGGCTCATTCATCTTGGCCACCTATCACGATAGAAATCGACGAAGGCACGCGCCGCCGCGCTGATGTGGCGGCCCGGCGGGAAGACCGCGAACACCCCGCCCGACGGCAGCCGCCAGTCGGGCAGCAGGCGCTGCAGCCGGCCCTCGGCAATGTCGGCCTGCACGCTCAGCCGGTCCATCACGCTGACGCCGGCGCCGTTGAGCAGCAGCGCACGCAAGGCGGTGGCCGAGTCGGTCTGAAGCCGCGCGTTCATTCGCACGCTGCGGCTGTGGCCGTTGCGGGCGGTGAAGGCCCAGGTCAGCGGCGCCGGCAGCAGCGTCAGCGCGACCCAGGCGTGCTGCGCCAGCTCGTCCGGGTGCTTGGGCACGCCGGCCTTTTGCAGGTAGCCGGGCGCGGCGACCGCGTACTGCTCGAAATCGGCCAGCCTCACCGCACGCAGCGACGAATCGCGCAGCCAGCCCATGCGGAACGCGAGGTCGATGCCCTCGGCCAGCATGTCGCTGACCCGGTCGCTCGCGTGCAGCGTGATGCGCAAGGCCGGGTGCAGCGCGGCGAACTCGGCCACCGCGGCGCCCATGTGCTGCGCGGCGTGGTCCACCGCGGCGGCGATGCGCAGCGTGCCGCTGACCTCGGCGCTGCTGTGCGCGGCGCGCGCCACCGCGTCGCCCAGGCCGGCCAGCAGCGGCGCGGCGTCGTCGAGCAGCTGCTGGCCCGCGTCGGTCAGCCGCACCTGGCGCGTGGTGCGGGTGAACAGGGCGGTGCCGAGCGCGCGCTCCAGCCGCTGAACGTCCAGGCTCACGCGGGCTTTGCTGGTGCCCAGCCGGTCCGCCGCGGCGGTGAAACCGCCGCACTGTGCCACGGCGACGAAGGCGCCAAGCCGGTTCAGATCGTTCGGATCGTCGGAGGTCGCCATCACCTGATTGTCAATCAGAGAAGGACAGTGTGTCGTGACTGTGCTGGTTTATCGAAACGACGAACCGGCCCATCATTCAGCCCATCGCAACCCCCATCGAAGAAAGACACACCATGAAGATCGCACTGATCGGCGCCAGCGGGTTCATCGGCTCGGGCCTGCGCGAAGAGGCCTTGTCGCGTGGCCACCAGGTCACCGCGCTGGTGTCCAACCCGGCCAAGCTGGCGGCCGCGCCGAACCTGAGCGTGACCGCGGTCGACGTCAACGACACCGCGGCGCTGGCCACCGCGCTGGCCGGCCACGACGTAGTCATCAGCGCCTTCAGCGGCCATGCCCAGAAGGACGTGCGCGAGGCCTATGACCGCGGCGTGCGCTCGATCATCGCGGCGGCCAAGCAGGCCGCGGTGCCGCGCCTGTTGGTGGTCGGCGGTGCCGGCAGCCTGGAGGTCGCGCCGGGCAAGCAGCTGGTCGACAGCCCCGAGTTCCCGGCCGCGTACAAAGGCTCGGCCGAAGGCGCGCGCGACGCGCTGAACTGGCTGCGCGACGAGCCGACGCTGGATTGGACGATGCTGAGCCCGTCGATGATGATCCAGCCCGGCGCACGCACCGGCCAGTTCCGCCTCGGCGGCGACCAGCTGCTGTTCAGCGCGGCGGGCAAGAGCGAGATCTCGGTCGCCGACTACGCGGTGGCGATGCTGAACGAAGCCGAGCGCCCGCAGCACCGGCGCCAACGATTCACGGTCGGGTATTGACCCCAGGCGAGCAGCCGCGCGGCGGCGCGTGGATACTGGGCTGGCCATGCGACCCGCCGCCCCCCACGACGTTGACCTGAAGCGCCGCACGCTGCTGGCCCTGGCCGCCGCGCCGGCATTTGCCTGGCCCGCCTGGGCGACGGCCGGTGAGCGGCCCGAAGCCGCCGGCGCGCTGAACGAGATCGACGCCGCCGCGCAGGTGCCGGCGATCGATTGGGAGTGGGTCGACACGGCCCGCCAGCGCCAGGTGCCGGTGCGGCTGTACTGGCCGCAGCGCCCGCCGTCGGCGACCGGGTCGCCGGTCCCGCTGGTGGTGTTTTCGCACGGCATCGGCGGCTCTCGGCAGGGCTACAGCTACCTCGGCCGCCACCTGGCCAGCCGCGGCTGGGCCTGCCTGCATGTGCAGCATGTGGGCAGCGATCGGGCGCTGTGGTTCGGCAACCCGTTCAGCCTGGTCGACCGGCTGCGCAGCGCGGCGCAGGAGTCCGAGGCCATCCACCGCGTGCAGGACCTGCGCTTCGCGCTCGACCGGCTGCTGGACCCGGCGCTGCAGCACCCGCTGGTCGGCCGCGTGGCCGAGGCGGTCGATGCGCAGCGCATCGTCGCGGCCGGCCATTCGTACGGTGCCAACACCACGCTGCTGGCGGTGGGGGCCCGCGTGGCCCGCGGCGAGCGGGTCTACGACTTTCACGACCCGCGTTTTCGCGCGGCGATCCTGCTCTCGGTGCCGCCGTTCTACGGCGAGCGCGACCTGGCGGGCATCCTGGCGCCGGTGAAACTGCCCACGCTGCACATCACCTCGAACGACGACGTGATCCTGATCCCCGGCTACCGCTCGGGGGTCGAAGACCGGCTGGCCATCTACGACGCGGTGCCCGATGCGCGCAAGGCGCTGGTCGTCTTCGGCCATGGCTCGCACAGCATCTTCACCGACCGCACCGTGAGCGGCGGCTACGAGCTGAACCAGCAGGTCAAGGGCGCGACCAAGGCGCTGGCCGCCGCGTTCTTGCGCCACCAGTTCGAGCAGGACGGTGCGGCGCTGCCGCGCTGGTCCGAGCATTGGCAGGGCATCGTCGCCCGCTCGGCCGGCCTGGGCGCTGCGGTGGCGCCCACCGCCCCGCCGCCGGCTGCAGGCGTCAACGGGCTCGCGCCGGCCGCTTGAGCGCCGCCGGGGCCGCGCGCGCGGCGCCCCAGGCCTTCAGCCACGGCCCCAGGAACTCGGCAAAGCCCTCGGCCGCCGGCGGGATGGTGCGCTGGGCCGGCCGGTACAGGCAGACCTGGCGCATCACCTCGGGCGCCAGCACCCGCCGCATCACCAGGCCCAGCGGCTCGGCCAGCGCCGCCACATAGGCCGGCGACAGCGTCAGCGCCAGGCCCTGCGCCGCCAGGCCGAGCGCGGTGGTGATGTTGTCGACCACCTCGACCGGCACGATGCGCGTGCCTTCGGGCTGCTCGGCGCGCATCTGCGCCACGCTGCGCTCGTGGTCGCGGCCGGCGGCCACCAGCGGCTGGTCGCGCAGGTCGCGCCAGCGCAGGCTGGGCTTGGCCGCCAGCGGGTGGTCGGCCGGGCACCACAGCACCCAGGGGCTGTCGATCAGCGCGCTGCGCGTCACGTCGGCGCCGGTCATTCGGTCGGGGCCCAGGCCGAGGTCGGCGTCGCCGGCGGCCACCGCGTCGACCAGTTGCTCGACCGCTGCGTCGCGGATGCGCACCACCACCTTCGGCCGCTCGGCGCGGTAGGCCTTCATCGCCGCCGGCAGCACCACGCAGGCCAGCGCCTGGGTGGTGGCGACGCGCACGACGCCGGCGGCGC
This sequence comes from Ideonella sp., assembly GCF_041914305.1. NCBI lineage: Bacteria > Pseudomonadati > Pseudomonadota > Betaproteobacteria > Burkholderiales > Sphaerotilaceae > Ideonella > Ideonella sp. The sequence continues at coordinate 383,661 of NZ_JAYSDQ010000003.1, read as the reverse complement.
GGTTGCGCACGTCCGCCGCGGCGGTGTCGGCGCGGCGAAGGTGGTCGAGCGCGGTGTGGGCGGGGCCGAGAAAGTCACGCCCGGCCGACGAGACGGCCACCTTGCGCGTGCTGCGGTCGAACAGCCGAAAGCCGACCGCGGTCTCGAGCTCGGCGATCAGCTGGCTGACGGCCGAGGGCGACAGCGCCAGCCGCGGGCCGGCGGCGCTGAAGCTGCGCAGCTCGGCCACGGTGACGAAGGCCTCGAGTTGGCGCGGGCTGAAGCGGGGCAGCGGCATCGTGGGTTCGATTGATTAGCTCAGCTTGAATATAGGTCAGTATTCATCGCTTGTGGTTGCGAACCGGCCGACCGACACTGCCGCGCATGCTGAGCCCCGCCCTTCATCGCCAACTGGCGCACGAGCTGCAACAAGCCGAACGCACACGCACCGCGATCCCGCAGTTCAGCCGGCGCTTCGAGGCGCTGGAGATCGCCGACAGCTATGCGATCCAGCGCGAGTGGATGGCGCTGAAGCTCGCCGAGGGCCGGCGTGTCGTCGGCCACAAGATCGGCCTGACCTCGCGCGCGATGCAGATCGCCTCGCAGATCACCGAGCCCGACTACGGCGCGCTGCTCGACGACATGGTGTTCCACAGCGGTGCCGAGCTCGAGGCGGCGCGTTTCCTGGTGCCGCGGCTGGAGGTGGAGCTAGCCTTCGTGCTGGCGCGGCCGCTGAAGGGCCCGAACGTGACCTTGGCCGACGTGCTGGGCGCGACCGACCACGTGATGCCGGCGCTCGAACTGATCGACGCCCGCATCGAGCAGTTCTGCCGCGAGACACGGGCGCCGCGCAAGGTCACCGACACGATCGCCGACAACGCAGCCAGCGCCGGCATCGTGCTCGGCGGCCGCGCGGTCAAGCCGGACGCGGTCGACCTGCGCTGGTGCGGCGCGCTGCTGCTGAAGAACGGCGTGATCGAAGAGTCGGGCCTGGCTGCGGCGGTGCTGAACCACCCGGGCAACGGCGTGGCGTGGCTGGCCAACAAGCTGGCGCTGCATGGCGAAGGGCTGGCGGCCGGCGAGATCGTGCTCGGCGGCTCGTTCACGCGGCCGGTGGCCTGCGCCGCGGGCGATGTGTTCCAGGCCGACTATGGCCGGCTGGGTGTCATCGACGTTCGTTTCGCCTGATGAACCGCGGAAAGGTTTGGCCTTGACTTCCCCCTTGCTCGACGTGGCCGGCGTGGCCATCTCGCCCGACCACTACATCGGCGGCCGCCGCGTCGCCTCGGCCGCCAGCTTTGCGCTGCAATCGCCGATCGACCAGCGCCTGCTCGGCCACGTGGGCGAAGCCTCTGCCGGCGAGGTGGATGCTGCGATCCGCGCCGCCCAGGCGGCGTTCCCCGCCTGGGCCGGGCTCAGCGCCGCCGAGCGCCAGCCGATGCTGAACCGCTTCGCCGACGAGATCGGCAAACGCGCGGACGACTTCTGCGTCGTCGAAAGCAACGACGCCGGCGTGCTGCTGAGCCGCATGCGCCATGGCGTGGTGCCGCGCGCGATGCTGAACATCCGCTGGTTCGCCGAGCATGCGCTGACGCTGCAAGACCGCACGATCACCACCGAGCAGGCCACGCACCACGTGCGCCACGACCCGGCCGGCGTGGTGGCGATCATCACGCCGTGGAACGCGCCGCTGATGCTGGCCACCTGGAAGATCGGCCCGGCGCTCGCGGCGGGCAACACGGTGATCCTGAAGGCGCCGGAGTGGGCGCCGCTGACCTCGTCGCTGCTGGCCGATTGCGCCGACGCGGCCGGCCTGCCGCCAGGCGTGTTCAACCTGCTGCAAGGCACGGGCGCCAACACGGGCGCGGCACTGGTCAGCGACCCGCGGCTGGCGCGCATCTCGTTCACCGGCTCGGTGCCGACCGCGAAGTGGATCGCGCAGGCCGCCGGCGCCAACCTCGTGCCCTGCAGCCTCGAGCTGGGCGGCAAGAGCCCGTTCATCGTGCTGGAAGACGCCGACCTCGACAACGCCGCGGCCACCGGCGCGCTGATGTACCGCAATGCCGGCCAGGTGTGTCTGGCGGGCACGCGCTTCCTGGTGCACGAGAAGATCGTCGATCGGTATGTCGACGCGCTGCGCGGCTATGTGGGCCAGCTGAAGGTGGGCGACCCGCGCGACGAGGCGACCGAGGTCGGGCCGATCGTCCACCCGCGCCAGGTGGAGCGGGTGATGGGCTTCATCAACCGCGCGGTGGTGGGGGGCGCCCAGCTGCTGTGGGGCGGCAAGCCGCACCCGTTCGGCGCGCAGTACGTGGAGCCGACGATGCTGGCGAACCTGAACCAGACCGACGAGATCGTGCAGAACGAGGTCTTTGGCCCGGTGCTGACCTTGCAGACCTTTGCCGACGACGACGAGGCGATCACCCTGGCCAACGGCACCGACTTCGGCCTCGGCGGCGTCTGCTACGGCGAGACAGCCCATGCCACCGAGGTGGCCGGGCAGGTGCGCACCGGCTTCATCTGGGTCAACAGCTTCGGCATCCGCGACCTCGCGGCACCGTTCGGCGGCATCAAGCGCTCGGGCATCGGCCGCGAGGGCGGTGACTGGAGCTTCGAATTCTTCTGCGACGTGAAAGACGTGGTCGTGCCGGCCAAGCCGTTTCGCGCGAGCTTCAGCCACCGCTGACCGGGGAACGAAAACGATGGGACAGATTGTTGGCGCCGCGCTGGTGTCGCACCACCCGGGCCTGATGCAATGCGAAGAGTTCCGCCGCCTGATGGGTGCCGGCGAAGATTCGGACCTGATCGCCGGCTACGCGAGGCTGCGCGACAAGATCGCCGCCGCGAAGCCCGATGTGGTGATGATCTTCGACTCGCACTGGTTCACCACCGGCTACCACCTGATCGACGCCGGGGCGCGCTACCAGGGCCTGTACATCTCTGACGAGATGCCTTGGTATCTGCACGGGGTGCCGTATGACTACCGGGGCCACCCCGAGCTGGCGCGCAGTGTCGAGGCGGTGGCCCGCGAGCGCCAGGTGCACAGCCGGGCGATCGAGCACCCAGACTTGGGCCGCCAGTACGCGACGATCAATGTCGTCAAGCAGCTGCGGCTGGAGGGCACGCCGATCGTCTCGGTCGGCTCGTGCCAGAACTGCGAGCCGAAGCACTTCTTGCAATCGGGCGAAGTGATCGGCGAGGCGATTCGCCGCAGCCACCTGCATGTGCTGTTGCTGGCCTCGGGCGCGTTGAGCCACCGGTTCAACAACATTGACTGGGTGCCCAAGCACCCGCGCATCTTTCACGAGACCAACGTGGCGCGGCCGGAGAACGTTGCCAGCGACAAGCGGGCGATCGAGCTGTTCACCCAAGGTCGGCACGACGCCGTGCTGGACGCGTGGGACAGCGAGTACCGCACGCTGCCCTGGGAGGCGTTCGGCGCCCACTACCTGCAGATGGTGGGGGCGATGGGTGGGCGCGAATGCCGGGTGCGTGGCCAAGCGCTGTCGGCTTACGAGAACGCGCGAGGGACGGGCAACGTTCACATCTGGTTCGATGGAACCTGAGCTGGCCAACGCGTGTCACGGTGGTGGCGGGGGCCGGCGGACCGGGCCATCTTCGGCGGTCTGCTCGCGGGGAGCCGGGGTGCGCGTGCCGCAGGCTCCCGGTCGGCCATGTGTTCTCGTGCGGCGGTTGGGGCGACCGCGAATGAAGACCGCCGAACCTGCCCCGATCCACCGACCCCAGGCACACGCGTGGCATGCCACGGCGTGCCACGCCCAAGACGGTGCCTGCAGGGTGGCGGCGGTGTCCCCGGCCGCAGGCCTCATTCGCGGTCGCCCCCACGCGTCCAGAGCACCCACCGTGTTGATGCGGATGTACACGGCGCAGCTCGACAGTCGCCCGCGAGCTGGCCGGAGGACGGGGGCACCGCCGTCACCTTGCCGCCACGACGATTGCAGTCAACTTTCAAGCATTTCGATATGAACTTCGAATTCCCACCCAAAGACCTGCCCGCCGTGATGAGAGGCCCGCGCATCGAGCGCCGCCGCGTGATGATCGGCGGCAGTGCCTTCTGGGGCACGATGCAAGACGATGGCCGATTGCAGTTGGACGATGGCCGCAGCGTCGATCCAACCACGACGACCCACCTGCCGCCGGTCAACCCGAGCAAGATCATCGCGGTGCACATCTCGTACCGCTCGCGCAGCATCGAGACCCGCAACAAACCCCAACCCACCGAAGCGCCGACCTACTTCACCAAGCCGCCGACCGCGCTCAACGGCCATGGCGGCCAGATCCTCAAGCCCGAAGACTGCCAATATCTCAACTACGAGGGCGAGTACGCCGTGGTCATCGGCCGCACCACGCGCAACGTGACGCCCGACGAAGCCTGGGACTGCATCGAAGGGTTTTGCTGTGCGCTCGACATGGGCCTGCAGGATTTTCGCGACACCGACCAGGGCTCGATGCTGCGCGTGAAGGGCGCCGACACGCTGCTGCCGATCGGGCCCGGCATCGTGCGCGGCGTCAACCTGTTCGAGCAGACGCTGCGCACCTACCGCAACGGCCTCGTCGTGCAAGAAGCCCACATCGGCGATGAAACGATCTGGGGCCCGCACTACGTGATCGCCGACATCGCACGCCACATCACGCTGCTGCCCGGTGACGTGATCCTGATGGGCACGCCGTGCCACTCGCGCTCGGTCGACCCCGGCGACGTGGTGGAATGCGAGATCACCGGCATCGGCCGCCTGGCCGGCGCGGTGGTGGCGGCGCCCGCGCCGCGCGCGTCGGCGCTGGGGGTGGGCGCCCCGCCGACCGACAGCCCCGAGGTCCGGCGGGTGGCGCTGGGTTTCGACGAGCGCGTGCCCGATCATTTGAAGAGCAACTACCGCGCGGCTGCACAGGCCGCGCCCAAGAAGACATGAAGGTTTGCATCATCGGCGCCGGCTCGATCGGCGGGCTCATCGGCGCCAAGCTCGCGTTGGCAAAACAGGCTGAGGTCAGCGTGCTGGCGCGCAACTCGACCCTGCATTCGCTGCGCCAGCGTGGCTGGCAACTGCAGCAGAACGGGCAGTTGCTGCAGGCGCCCGCCGTGGCCAGCGACGATGCCGCGGCGCTGGGGCCGCAAGACCTGGTGCTGGTGGCCGTCAAGGGCCCGGCGTTGACGTCCGTGGCGCGCAGCATCCAGCCCTTGCTCGGGCCGAACACGCGCGTGCTGCCGGCGATGAACGGCGTGCCCTGGTGGTTCTGCCAAGGCCTGCCCGGTGTCGACGACGCGCCGCTGCAAAGCGTCGACCCCGGCGGTGAGATCGGCGCCGCGATCGCGCGCGAACGCGTCATCGGTTGCGTGGTCCACATCGCGGCGTCGAGCCCGCAACCTGGCCTGGTGCGCCATGGCTTCGGCCAGGGGCTGATCATCGGCGAGGCCGCCGGTGGCCGCAGCGCCGAAGTACAGGCGGTGGCCGACCTGTTCACCGGCGCCGGCTTCGAGGTCACGCATTCGGACAACATCCGCCGAGACATCTGGTTCAAGCTCTGGGGCAACCTGACGATGAACCCGGTCTCGGCGATCACCGGGGCCACGGTCGACCGCGTGCTGGGCGACCCGCTGGTGCGGGCCTTCTGCACCGCCGCGATGACCGAGGCGGCCCAGGTCGGCGCGCGCATCGGCTGCCCGGTCGACCAGTCGCCCGAAGACCGGCACGCGATCACCACCAAGCTCGGGGCGTTCAAGACCTCGATGCTGCAAGACGTGGAGGCTGGCCGGCCGATCGAGCTCGACGGCATCGTCGGCGCCGTGCGCGAGATCGCGCAGCGGGTGGGCCTCGCCACGCCCAATATCGATGCGTTGCTGGGCCTGACGCGCCTGTTCGGCCGCGTGCACGACCTGTACCCCGAGGCGGGCTGATCAAAAAAGAACGCGCGGCCGGTGAGGGCCGCGCGTTCGCTGTCAGTCAGGGCCCAAGCGGCCCCGCCGTGGGCTTACCAACGCTCGTGGTAGCGCGCCTTGGCCGAGGCCATGCAGACGTCCTTCTTGTCGCCCGACAGCGTGTCGCAGCGCTCGGCGGCCAGCTTGTAGTCGGCCTTCATGTGGGCGACTTCGGCGTCGTCCACCGCGTCGGCGACCTTCTTGTTCAGCTTGGCGTCGGCCTTGGCCTTGTCGCGCGCCGTCTTGGCTTCGCGCTGGCACAGGTCCTTCGACTCGCCGGCCAGGTCGTCGCACTTCTCGTTCGCCACGTCGTAGCGTGCGTCATACACGGCTTCGTTGAGCTTCAGCTGGTCCTTGGCGTCGCCGGAGTAGTTGTAGTCCAGCCAGGCCAGGGCGATCTTCTCCTTGCCCTTCACGTCGGCCACGCAGATGTCCTTCGCGTTGCCCGACAGCTTGTCGCAAGCGTCCTTGTTGACCTTGTACTGGGCCTTCACGTCGTCGCGGGCGGCGTCGAGCACGGGCTTCGAATAGTTGCTGGCCTGGGCCATGCCGCAGACCAGGGCGGCGGCCAGGGCGACCAGAGCATGGGTGGTGTGCTGAGTGCGCGTCATAGGAATCTCCTTTTGAGTCGATGGATCGCCGAAAGGCAATGTGGGTAATTCGCCGCCTGTCACGCTGCATGCGTCGGCGGGTGCTGTGCATGGTGCTCAATGCGGCGGGCCGGCAACAGCAGAAGTGGCCGCGGTTTGCTGTAGGCACGGGCCTACAGCGGGCCCGCGCCCGCGCCCGGGCTGTTCTGGGCGATGTTCTTCATCGAGCCGAAGCGCCGCGCATAGGCCCAGGTCAGCTCGGCCCCCATCAGGAAGATCTGGGCCGAGTAGTACACCCACACCATCAGCACCACCAGCGAGGCTGCGGCGCCGAAGGCCGAGGTGACGCCGCTCTTGCCGATGTAGAAGCCGATCGCCGACTTGCCGATGCTGAACAGCAGCGCGGTCACGATGGCGCCGATCCACACGTCCTGCCAGCGCACCTTGGCGGCCGGCACCCACTTGTAGAGCATCGCGAACATCACGGTGACCAGGCCGAAGCTGACCGAGAAATCGATCGCCTGGCCGAACGCGGCCGCATCGCCGAGGTAGGGCGTCCACCAGCCGCTCAAGGCCGAGACGAGCGCGTTGAACACCAGCGACACCATCGACAGAAAGCCCAGGCACAAGATGATGCCGAGCGACAACAAGCGGGTGCGCACCATCGCCCACACGCCCCGCTTGGCATGCTCGACCGGCGTGCCGCGCCAGATGCGGTTGAGTGCGTCTTGCAGCTCGGCGAAGACCGTGGTCGCACCGACCAGCAACGCCGCCACGCTGGCTCCGGTGGCCCACGGGTTGCCGCGGTGGTAGTTGACGGCCTTCAGCATGCCCTCGACCGCCTGCGCGCCGTCGGCCCCCAGCAGCGCCGACAACTCGCCCATGATCTCGCCGCGCGCGGCCTGCTCGCCGAACACCAGGCCGGCGACCGCGATCACGATCATCAACAGCGGCGTGATCGAGAACAGCGTGTAGTAGGCCAGCGCCGCGCCCATGCTCGGCGCGTCGTCGTCTGACCAGCCTTGCGCCGCCTGGCGAACCAGGCCCAGCAGCTCGCGCGGGTGCAGGGCCGGCCAGGCCATCGTCGGCTCGGTCAGCGTCGCGCCAGCCGGTCGGCCACGATCGTGAAGACCTCGGTGTTCCAGCCCAGGCCGCAGTGGCTGCCACTGACCTCGATGTTCTCGACATGGCGGCGCCGCCCGCGCTGAATGCAGGCCTGCCACGAGACGACGCCGTCGCTGCGGCTGTAGATCGAGGTGGTCGGCACTTCGGGCGGCGTGGCCAGGCGGCGCATCGTCTCGGCTTCGAGCTCGGCCTTGCTGCCGTTGAGCAGGCGGTAGATCAAGCCGGCGTGGGTTTGCTGCACGGTGCCGCTGAACGGCGTGCCGATCGTGATCACGCGGCGCGTGCGGCGCGGGCCGAGCTTCTTGGCCAGCTCTCGGGCGTAGATGCCGCCCAGGCTCCAGCCGACCAGGCTCATCGGTTCGTCGGTGTCGCCCACCTGTTCCTTCACATCGTGGGCCAGGCCATCGAGCCAGTCGTCGATGTCGCCCTCGGGCCCGGTGTTGAAGCCGCGGCCCCAGTCGTGCGTGGTGTAGCCCAGGCCCTCGCACAAGCCCTTCAGCGGCCCGAGCGCCCGCGCGTCGGACGCGAGCCCGGGAAACAGCACCACCGGGTGCCCGTCACCTTGCGGCAGTGCCGACTTGTTCATGAACTGCGCGCTGGCCAGCTCGCACACCGCGCGCAGCGGCTCGGCCCCCAGCAGCAGCCACGAGGGCGCGCTGCCTGGGGCTGCATCGGCATGGGTGGAGGTGTTCGAGTTCATTCTTCAGCCCTTCGTGTTTGGTGTGGCAGCATCATGCGGGTCACGTCCCGTGGTGGCGCACCTGTGAATGCGCCTTTCGGTTGTGGGACAGGTCCTACCGTTGGACCATGGTGGTGATCGGAGATGGGCAAATGCCGCGCCAGGGCCCTCGGCCGCCCGAAGGGCCTGCGAACAGTGCGGCGTACGATTGAGCTTTGACTGCGTGGCAGAGACAAGCCCGATGAAAAGAACAGGTGTTTTCGTCATCAAGGCCGTGGTCGCGATGACCGGCCCGCTGCTGGCCGCGGCGCCGGCAATCACATTGGCCGAACCGAGCCTGGTGGTGGTGGTGCGCCATGCCGACAAGGGCAGCGAGCCGGCCAGCGACCCGGCGCTGTCGCCCACCGGCCAGCAGCGCGCCGCTGCGCTGGCCGCGGCACTCGAATCGGCCCACATCACCAGCATCATCACCACGCCTTACCGGCGCGCGCGCGAGACCGCGCTGCCGCTGGCGCGGCGCCTGGGGCTGCAGCCGCAGGTGGTGGCGCCACGCTCGGGCGAGAGCGCCGAGGCGCATGTGGCCGAGGTGGCCGCGCTGGTGCGCAAGCAAAGCGGCCAGGTGCTGGTCGTCGGCCACAGCAACACGGTGCCGGCGATCGTGCAGGCGCTGGGCGGCCCGCGGATGCTGGAGCTGTGCGAATCGAGCTTCGGCCAGGCGTTTGTCGTGGTCTCGCCGAAGGCTGCCGACAGCACCGTGCTGCGCTTGCGTTATGGCGCACCGGACGCGCCACCAGCCGACGACTGCATGTGAAGCCCCTGCTCGCCTGGGTGGTCATGGTGTGGTGCGATGCCGCGGCCGCCGGCACACCGCTGCGTGATGGCCGCCAGAGCTTGGCCCACCAAGGCATCGAACGCGGCTACGTGGTTCGCCTGCCGGCGGGCGCCCCGCCGGCCGGGCAGCGTTGGCCGGTGGTGCTGGTGTTGCATGGTGGTGGCGGCGACGCGGCCATCACCGAAAAAACGACCGGCTTCACCGCGCTCGGCCAGCGAGAGGGCGTGGTCGTCGTCTACCCCGAAGGCACCGGCCGCCTGGGCAACCACCTGCTGACGTGGAACGCAGGCCATTGCTGCGGGCAGGCGATGCAGCGCCAGGTCGACGACGTCGGCTTCATCCGCCGGTTGATCGACCAGCTGGTGGCCGACTACCCGGTCGATGCCCGGCGCGTGTACGCCACCGGCATCTCCAACGGCGGCATGATGAGCCACCGCCTCGGCATCGAGCTGCCGGACAAGCTGGCGGCCATCGCGCCGGTGGTGGCGGCACTGTTCGGCGATGAGAAAAAGCCGGCGCAGGGGGTGTCGGCGCTGATGATCAACGGGGCGCTCGATGCATCGGTGCCGCTGGCCGGTGGTGCGCCCGGCGGGCGTTTCGCCAACGCGTGGGACGGCGCGCACCCCTTGCCCGCCGCCGCGCAGGCCAGCTTCTGGGCCGCTGCCGACGGCTGCACCGGTGCGCCCGAGGTCACTACCCAGGGCGCGGTGCAGCGCACGCGCTACCGCTGCCCGGCGGGCCGTGAGGTCGAGCAGATCGTGCTGGCCGACCACCCGCATGCCTGGCCCGGCGGCGAGCGTGGCAGCCGGCTGGGCGCGCAGCCCAGCATGGCACTGAACGCCAGCAGCGAGATCTGGGCCTTCTTCAAGCGGCACACCAAGTAGTGGCAGCGCGCCGGCGTCGCCGCGGAGACAGGCGCGCCGCACGCCGCGCACGACAATGGCGGCCATGGGCACGCTCTACCTCGTTCGCCACGGCCAGGCCTCGTTCGGCAGCCACGACTACGACCGCCTGAGCGAGCTCGGCCACCGCCAGTGCCGCGCACTGGGCGAGCACTTTCGCAGCACGAACCTGCGCTTCGGCGCCGTGCTGACCGGCAGCCTGCGTCGCCACCGCGAGACGTATGAAGGCATTGCCGAAGGCCTGGGCCAGCAGCTCACGCCCGAGGTCTGGCCGGGGCTGAACGAATACGATCCCGAGGCGGTGGTGCGCGCGGTCTACAGCGGCGAGCTGCCCCCGCCCGATTCACCCGAGGCCGTGCGCCAGCACTTTCGGCTGCTGCGCGATGGGCTGGTCGCCTGGATGCAGGGCCGCACCGCGCCGGTCGGCATGCCGGCCTTCAGCGAGTTTGCGGCCGGCGTCGGCAAGGCGCTGGAGCGGGCGCGCGAGCGGGCCGACGAAGACGTGTTGATCGTCTCCAGCGGCGGCCCGATCTCCACCGCGGTCGGCCTGGTGCTGGGCCTGGCGCCCGAGGCGGTGGTCGATTTGAACCTGCGCATCCGCAACAGCGCGGTGACCGAGTTCGTCGCCAACCCGAAGCGCCACAGCCTGCTGAGCTTCAACAGCCTGCCGCACCTGCACAAGCCCGAGCTGGCGGACTGGGTGACCTACGCCTGAGGCGCTGCCGCGGCCGGCGCCGCGCGGCCCAACTCGTGTGCCCGCACGATGCCTTTGGCGATGAAGAAGATCGCCAGGCCATGGAAGCCGACCGACATCCAGTCTTCGATCTTCATGTAGATCAGCGCGTCCAGCGCATAGACCAGCACGCCGAGGTAGAAGGCCCACAGACGTGGCCGCTGAGCCTGCCAGCCCATCAACACGTAGAAGCCGATCGTCAGGCCGGCCAGGGCCAGCGCGATGGGCAGGTTGCCGGCGAACAGCATCGTGGCCAGCGTCGTCATGCCCAGCCCGACGACGAAGTTCGTGTCGCTGCCGGCGTAGAACAGCACGGCGTTGACGAGCGACAGGCCGGCGATCCACCAGAACCAGCGGGCGGCGGATTGCACGACCGGATCGGCGGCGGGGGTGGTGGTGTCCATCAAGAGGCTCCCTCGAATCGTTAGTAAGAATGGCAGCCGCGACCATAGCAGCCACGCCGCAGCCGGCAGGCTAGCGAAAGCCCGCAAGCGATCTCCGAACCTTCGCGGTAGCCGATCAGGTGTCGAACTGCAGCGGCCAGTGCGCGGTGAGCAGCCGCATCTTGTCGTGACCGGCGCCCCGGCGGCCCCTGTGCCAGCGAAGGGCCAGCGCGGCGTAGCGGCGGGCCGAATCGAGCAGGCTCACGCGGCCCGGGCTTCGCCGCGCAGGGCCAGCTGCGTCCAGATCGCGCCGAGGAAGTCGGCCGCACCGAACAGCACCAGCATCGGTGGCGCCAGGCCCAGCGCCGCCAAGGTGATGAAGGCCGCCAGCACCAGGCAGCGGGTGTAGACCGAAGCCTGGAAGAAGGCCCGCGCCTCGCACTGGGCGGCGTAGAGGTAGTAGATGCCGATGTTGAACACCAGAACGCCGACCACCCGCAGCCAGACCTCGGTGGTCAACGGCATGCCGAACAGCGACAGCAGCAGGTTCGGCGCCGTGGTCAGGCCGACGCCCAACACCAGCAGGTAGATACCGAAGGCTTTCAGCGTGAAAGCGGGCTTGGACATGGAGGCCTTTCTTCGCGCGACGGCGGCGCAACGAGCCACCCGACGCGGGTGGCGATCGTGCGTCAGTCGGCGCCGATGCCCGACAGCTTACGCGCACGGGTGGGCCCGCGGCGCACCCGCAGGCGGCGGGCTCGCTCAGGCCGACAGCGTGGCCACCGGACGAGGGCCGGTGGCAGGCCGGGCGGCGTGGCCGGCGTGGTCGAGTGCCCAGCCCTCGGTGGCGCTCTGGCTCGGGTGCCACTGGGCGGTGCGGGTGCGCTGGGCGCCCGGCACGCCGCTGGCCAGGCCCTTGGCCACCAGGCGCTGCACCAGGTCGTCGGCCTGTTCGGCGCTCAGGTGGGCGGCAAAGCGCTGCCAGCGGCGCAGCACGGCGGGGTCTTGCCAGGCATCTTCGAGGCGCTCGCGCATCTCTTCGTCGCTGCCCGGCCGGCCGCCTTGCCAGGCGCGCGGCAACAGCGTGTGGAAGAACAGGTGGAAGTCGCGCCGCAGGTCGGTGCCGCGCAGCAGCTGGGTCAGCTGGGCGATGCGCACGGCAAAGCCGCTGTGCGTCAGTTGCAGCGTGATCAGCACCTGCAGGCACTGGATCGGGTTCAGCAGGCGCAGTCGGTTGGGCGGCAGCACCCGCAGCGGCAGCGACGCGGCCAGCTCGTGCGGCAACGGCGTGACGAACGACATCAGCGTGGCCAGGCGGGCCCACTCGGCGCTGCTCAGGCCTTCGGCGGTGCCGCTGCCTTCGGCCCGGCGCGCCTCGGCCAGCACGGCCATCAGGCGGGCTTCGTCCCAGCGCTTGCCGCCCTTGGCCTGCTGGGCGCGGCGGCTCAGCGTGGCCAGGTTACCGGCGGCGTAACCAGCCCGGTGGTTGACACGCTCGACCACCGCCTCATGGCCTTCGGCTTCGCCCAGCTCGGCGCGGGTGACCGGGCAGCGCGGGCTGTCGATCTGGGCCAGGAAGTGGGGCGTGACCTGCACCGCCTCGAACGACTGGCCGTGGTGCCAGGCGAGCAGGCGCAGCTGCAGCCACTGGCGCACGCCCCGGCCGGCGCGCAGCGTGCGGGCACCGAAGGCGGCGCGGCCAGCCTCCCAGCCGTGGCGCAGCGGGTGGCCGGGCAGCAGGTGCTCGGCCGGCGGCACCAGGCCGTGGTGAGCGAAATCCCAGCCCAGCTCGAACGCCGGATCGCGCGCCTCGCCGGGGCCGAACAGGTCGTCGGCCTCGGCGTGGCGGGCGGCCTCTTGCAGCGGCTGCAGGGCCCGGGCGGTGCGGCCGGTGCGCGCCAGCGCCAGGGTCGGGCGGGTTTGCGGCAGGTCGTCGAAGGCGAGGGTGGTCTGGGCGGCCATGGGATGCTCCGTGAAGAACAAGGGTGGGTGTGATGGACAGCGTATGAAGGCAGTTTCTGGCCGCTGTGGCTCATGGAATGAGCCTGCCAAAGGGTCAAATGAACCCCGAAAAGAAAATGAAATCAACCATGCAGGCTCACGCCATGAGCCTGTGCTACCGTCTACCCCATGAACCGCACTGAACGCTTCTATCGCATCGAGCTGTTGATCAAGTCACGCGGCGGCGTCAGCTTCGAAGAGCTGCTTGGCGAGCTCGAGGTCTCGCGCGCCACCTTGAAGCGCGACCTGCAGTACCTGCGCGACCGCATGGACGCGCCGATCGTCTACGACCGTTTCGACAACGTCTACCGCTTTGAGGGGGCGATGCCGGGCGCGGTGTCCACCAAGGCGTCGTCGCATGAGCTGCCGGGTGTCTGGTTCAGCGAGGCCGAGATCCACGCGCTGCTGACGATGCACCAGCTGATCAAGGGGCTGGACGGCGGCGGCGTGCTGGGCCGCCACCTGCAGCCGCTGCTGGACAAGCTGCACGGCATGCTCGGGGCCAGCGAGAGCGAATCGCGCGAGATGATGCGCCGGGTCAAGATCGCCGCGCCGGCGCGCCGGCCGGTGCCGCCGCGCTGGTTCGAGGTGGTGGGCAGTGCGCTGCTGAAGCGCCAGCGCATCGACCTGCTGTACTTCACCCGCAAGCGCCAGACCGAGAGCCGGCGCGAGGTGTCGCCGCAGCGGCTGATCCACTACCGCAACACCTGGTATCTCGACGCCTGGTGCCATGCCAGCGACGGCCTGCGCCGCTTCGCGCTCGACGCCGTGCGCTCGGCCAAGGCGCTCGACCACCCGCGCGCCAAGGACGTGGCGATGAAGACGGTCGAGGCCGAGCTGGACGGCGGCTACGGCATCTTCAGCGGCAAGGCCGAGCAGTGGGCCACGCTGGCCTTCGATGCCGATGCCGCGCAGTGGGTGGCGCAGGAAGAGTGGCACCCCGAGCAACGGCTGAAGCTGCAGCCCGACGGCTCGCTGCGCATGGAGCTGCCCTACGCCGACGCGACCGAGCTGGCGATGGACATCCTGCGCCACGGCCCGCAGGTGAAGGTGCTGGCGCCGGCCCCGCTGGTGCGGCTGGTCAACGAGCGGCACCGCGCCGCGGCGGCCCTGTACGCCGGCTGACGACGGCACCCGCCGCTGCAGCGTTCAGCGCGGCGGCTGGCGGCTGGCGGACAGCGCGAGCGCGCTGTCCAGCGCCTCGGCCAGCGCCGTCAGGTCGACCGGTTTGGTCAGGTAGCGGAAGTAACCGGCCGCCAGCCCCTTGCCGACGGCGTCGGGCATCGCGTTAGCGCTGATCGCGATGACCGGGATGTGGGCCGTGCGCGGGTCGTTCTTCAGCATCACGTGTGCCTCGCCGCCGGTGAGCACCGGCATGTTGTTGTCCATCAGGATCACATCGGGCTGGTGCGCGCGCGCCAGCTCGACGCCACGCTTGCCGTTCGAGGCGGTCAGCAGCCGCACGCCCGGCCGCACCGCCAGCGCTGCCTGGATCAGGTCGAGGCTGGCCGGGTTGTCTTCGACGCACAGCACCGTGGCCGCGGCCGGCTCGTCGGCGGCCGGCAGCAAGGGCATCGGCTCGGTCACCAGGTCGGGCGCCGGCTCGGCCGGCAGGTCGACCCAGAACTGGCTGCCCGCACCCGGCCGGCTCGAGACGCCCAGTTCGCCGCCCATCAGCTCGACCAGGCGTTTGGTGACGACCAGGCCGATGCCGGTGCCTTCCTGGGCGCCGCCCTCTTGCCCGAGCCGGTTGAAGGGCTGGAACAGCGCGCCCACCTGTTCGGGCCGCATGCCGATGCCGGTGTCCTGCACCGACAGGCGCATCCGGTCGGGGCCCAGGCGCAGGCAGTCGACCACCACCGAGCCCGAGTCGCGGTTGTACTTGATGGCGTTGGACAGCAGGTTCAGCAGCACCTGCTTCAGCCGAGTGCGGTCGGCCTTCACCATCGCCTCGGGGCCGGCCGGGAACAGCAGCCGGATGCCGCGCCGCTCGGCCTGCGGCTCGGTCATCGACTGGCATTCGGCCAGCACATCGGCCACGCGGATCGGCTCGACCGACAGGGTCAGCTTGCCGGCCTCGATCTGGGCCAGGTTCAGGATGTCGTTGATCAGGCTCAGCAGGTGGTGGCCGGCCTTGACGATGTGGTCGAGGAAGGCCTTGTAGCGCTCGGGCGGCAGCGAGTTCGGGTCGGCCATCGCCAGCATCTGGCCGAAGCCGATGATCGCGTTCAGCGGCGTGCGCAGCTCGTGGCTCATGTTCGACAAGAACTCCGACTTCGCGCGGTTGGCCGATTGCGCGGCGTCGTTGGCCAGTGCCAGGTCGGCGTTGCTGCGCTCCAGCGCGGCGGTGCGCTCGTGCACGCGGCGCTCGAGCTCTTCGTTCAGCCGCATCACCTCTTGTTGCGCGCCGCGCCGCTCTTCGACCTCGCGCGCCTTGTCGAGGTTGGATGCTTCGAGCGCGATGGTGCGGCGCTCAATCTCGTTCATCATGTTGTTGAACGCGGCGACCAGCGCGCCCAGCTCGTCGTCGCTGCGCTGCTCGACGCGGCGCGAGTAGTCCTGCCGCTCGACGACCTCGCGCGCGGCGGTGCCCACCGCAAGAATCGGCCGCATCACGATCTGGCGCATCCAGGCCGACACCAGCGTGGCCACCAGCATCGCGAACATCGCGACCGCCAGCGCGATGCCGGCATAGCTGAGCAGCCGGTCGATCAGCTCGTAGTCGGCCTGCAGGTAGACCGTGCCCAGGATCTGCCCATGCTCGACGATGCGCCGGAAGGCGATCACGCTGCTGCCCGCCACCGTCACCCCGTCGGCGCCCGGCAGGGCCGGAAACTCGGCCTTCACGCCGTCGGCCAGGTAACGCGCGAACAGCACGCCCCGCGTGGTGTAGACGGCCGCGGCCCGCACCTTGGGCTGGAAGCGCAGCACGGCCAGGTTGTCCTGTGCGACCCGCGGGTCGTCGAACGACAGCGCCGGTGCGGTGGTGCGGCCGATCAAGGCGGCCTGCGCGTCGATGTTGTCGAGCCAGCTGCGGTGGTAGGCCCGCAGGTCGTAGGCGATCATCGCCCCGAGCGCCACCACCACTGCCACCAGCGAGGTCAGCAAGATCGCGGCGAGCAGCTTGCGCCGCAGCGAGCCCCCGAACGCGAGCTTCATGACGGCGGCCCCCCGGCCACCGTGCGGGCCACACCGAGCAGGCGGGCGCTGATGCGCAGCTTGCTGCGATCGACCGTTGCCAGCGAGATGTCGAACTTCACCTTGTCGTCGACGATGACGAAGTTGACCATGCTGCCGATCGCGACGCCGGGCTCGGTCTCGGTCACCGTGAGCACCGGCCGGTCCTTCAGCGCGGCCAGCGTCTCGGCCAGGCGGGCGGTGTGGGTGCGGGCGATGAACAGCATGTCCACGCCGTCCATCGGGTCGCCGCGCTCGAGTTTGCGCACGACGATCGGCCGGCCGTTCACCATCTGCCCCCGCGCGACCGCCGTCAGCTCGTCGACCACGGCCGAGGTGGCCAGCACGCCGATGTTGAAAGGTGTGTCCGCCGCGGCGGGCGAGGGCCATTCGACATAGTTGCCGAACTTGCACAAAAAGGCCGCCTTGATGCGGTACTCGGCCGCCTGGATGTCGTTGGCCCAGGCCGGTGGCGCGGCGACTGCGGCCAGCACCAGCATCGCCAGAAAGACCCAGCGCAGCGCCTGCCTGGCGGCAGCGGGGGCAGACACGGGGCGGTTCATGGTGGGCCTCGTTCTAGAAACTAGAAACGCCAGCTCAGTTGGGCGGACACGGCACGCTGCAGCTGCGCCCGCACGGCGACATCGCCGAATTCGCCGTGGCCGTCGCCGGTCAGGTTCTGCCCGGCGAGCGCCAGCTCGAGCGCCGGGTTCGGTCGCCAGGCCAGCCGCATGTCCAGCGCGGTGTAGGCCGGCACCGCCGGCAGGGCCAGCGCCGCGACGTGACGCAGCATCAGGTCGAGCTCGACCTGGCGGCCCAGGTCGTGGGTCGAGCGCAGCACCCACCCATGCGAGGGGCTGGCGCCTTCGGTCGCGGCCACGGTCTGGGTGTCGTTGCTGCCCGGCTTCAGGTGCAGGTCTTGCCACAGCCGGCTGTAGCCGGCATGCAGGCGCCAACCTGGCAGTGCCTGCAGGCTGCCCCACAGCTCGACGCCGTGGGTGCGCCCCTTCATGCCGTTGGCCAGCAAGAAGGCCTGGCTGGCGGGGTCGAACTGCAGCGTGCGCAGGCGGTCGTAGTCGGCGTGGAAGAGGCTCGCCGACAGCGAGGTGGCGGCGGTCGGCTGGCCGCGGTAGCCCAGCTCGGCAACGGTCGCCACCTCGGACTCGAAGTGCGCGCCGCCGCGCAGCAGGTAGGGCGCCTGGCCGGGAACGTAGAAGTCGCGGTCCAGCCGCGACGGGGCCCGCACCGTGCGCGAGGCGGCGGCCCACAGCAGCTGCTGCGGGGCCCACTTCCAGGCCAGGCGGGCGGTGGGCAGGAACTCGGTGCCGGTGTCATCGTTGTGCTCGGCGCGGGCGCCGACGATCAGGCGCCAGTCGTCGTCCAGAGCGATGTCGTCCTGCGCGAACAGGCTGGCCCAGCTCTGCCGCCGGTCGGCCGGCAAGAAGGCCAGGTAGCTGCTGTTGTCGACCCGGTCCCAGGCGGTGCGGTACTGCGCGCCCCAAACCAGGCTGTGGCGGCCCCACGATGCCGGCGAATGCTGAACCTGCAGGTCCAGCATGTCCAGGATGTCGCCGAAGATCGGCACCGCCGTGCGCTCGGTGTGGTCGGCGTAGGCCTGCAGCTGCAGCGCGCCGCCGCCGCCGAGCTCGCGCTCCCACCGGCCCAGCACATGGGCACCGGCCACGGTGACCGGGCCCAGGTCGATCGGCTGCCCGCCCGAGGCAGGCTGCTCGCGCCGACCCTGGTAGGCACTGGCCCGCAGCATGAAGTGGTCGGCGCCGCGTTGCGTTTCGGCGCGCAAGCCGATCTGGCTGTGCCACCCGGCATCGTCGATGCGCGTGCCGTCGGCGGTCTCGGTGTGCTGGCGGTCGGTGTGCGTGGCATACAGCCGCCAGGCCACGCCACCGGTGCTGGCGCCGCGGCGCAGGCTGACGCGGCTGGCGTCGGTGCCCACGCTGGCCGTAGCGAGCGTGCCCGCGGCCGAGGCCGCGTCGAGCGTGATGATGTTGATCACGCCATTGACCGCGTTGGTGCCCCACAGCGTGCTGCCGGGGCCGCTGATGACCTCGATGCGGTCGATGTCTTCCAGCATCAGGTCCTGCACGTCCCAGAACACGCCCGAGTACAGCGGCGTGTAGATCGAACGCCCGTCGATCAGCACCAGCATCTTGTTGGCCGAGTTGCCGGCGAAGCCGCGCGCGCTGACCACGTACTCGCTGGCGCTCGACCGCGCCACCTGCAGGTTGGGTGCGAGCCGCAGAAGCTCGGGCAGGCTGGTGGCGCCGGAGCGGCGGATGTCGTTGGCGGTGATCACGTAGACCGAGGTCGGCGCATCGGCCAGGCGCTCGGCGCGCTTGGAGACCGAGGTGATCTGCAGGTCGCCCAGCGCCTCGAGGCTGAGTTCGCTCAGGCGTGGCTCAGGCTGCGCCAGCACGGTGACCGCGCTGCACCACATCAAGGCTGCCCAGGCGCATCGTCGGCGCGGTGATTGCATGCCCAGTCCCCGATCTTTTTTGAGGACGTGCTCTGGCCGCAGGTGGCCCAACAGCGCCTTGCAGCCGGCCGTCCGTTCGCTGACGTGCGGCACATCCTACGCTTGCGATGGCCCCTTCGCTGGGTGGTGTTTTCGGCCGTTGGCCCTCGCCCCGCCCGGTCAAACCAGGTTTGGCGGCAAGCAGCGTGCCTGCCCGGTGAGCATCGCGCGAGATGCCACGTATTTCACGCGTTAGCGGCAGGCGCCCGGGTCAGGCCAGGCGCAGCAGCCGCTTGGCGTTTTCCTTCAGGATCAACGGCTTCACTGCGTCCTTGAAGCCGGCCTCTTCGAAGTCGGCCAGCCAGCGGTCGGGCGTGATCAGCGGGAAATCGCTGCCGAACAGGATGCGGTCTTTCAACAGCGTGTTGGCGTACTGCACCAGCTGGGGCGGAAAGTACTTGGGGCTCCAGCCCGAAAGATCGATCCAGATGTTGGGCTTGTGCATCGCCAGCGACAGGGCTTCGTCTTGCCACGGCCACGACGGGTGGGCGATCACGATCTGCATGTCGGGGAATTTCATCGCCACGTCTTCGAGCAGCATCGGGCGAGAGTTCTGCAGCCGCAGGCCGCCGCCGCAGCGCATGCCGCTGCCGATGCCCGAATGGCCCGAGTGAAAGACGGCCGGCAGTTGGTGTTCGTTGATCACCTCGTAGATCGGCCAGGCCATCTCGTCGGCCGGCTCGAAGCCCTGCACCGTGGGGTGGAACTTGAAGCCCTTGACGCCGAACTCCTCGACCAGCTTGCGCGCTTCGCGCGCGCCCATCTTGCCCTTGTGCGGGTCGATGCTGCCGAACGCGATCATCACGTCGGGGTTGGCCAGCGCGGCCTCGGCGATCTCTTCGTTCGGGATGCGGCGGCGGCCGAGCTGCGTCTCGGCATCGACGGTGAAATTGACGAAGCCGATCTTCTTCTCGCGGTAGAAGTCGATCGTCTCCTGCATCGTCGGCCGCCGGCTCGAGCGGAAGTACTTGTCGGCCGCGCGGTCGTACTCCTCGCCGTAGTTGTCGAAGGGGTTGCGGCACGACACCTCGAGGTGCGTGTGGGTGTCGATCGCGATCAGCTCGGCGGTGTTCATGCGGGGTGGCGTTCGATCGGGAAGATATTTAATTCTCATAAATAAATCGGTTGGGCGCAAGTGACCTTCCCGGGCGCTGGTCATGCTGCACTGCAAGATGAGGGTTATTACCAAGTGGCGTCGGGTGAGGCGATTTAGTTAAATCACATAAATATTGCGGAGCAGCCATGAGCGACCCACGGCCCCCTGATCTCGAACCCGCTGGCGGCCTGCTGGCCACGCTCGACCTGCTGCGCATCGAGCATGCCGGCCCGGTCACCCACCTGCGGTTGAACCGCCCCGCCAAGCGCAATGCGCTGAGCGATACGCTGATCGTTCAGCTGCACACCGCGTTCGTCAACCTGCCGGAGGCGACCCGCGCGGTGGTGGTCACCGGCGAGGGTGAGCATTTCTGCGCCGGCCTCGATCTGGCCGAGCTGATGGAGCGCGACGTTGGCGAAGGCGTGCTGCATTCGCGCATGTGGCATGCGGCGTTCGACCAGATCCAGTTCGGCCGCGTGCCGGTGATCGTGGTGCTGCACGGCGCGGTGGTCGGTGGCGGGCTGGAGCTGGCCTCGGCCTGCCATGTGCGCGTGGCCGAAGCCTCCGCCTACTTCGGCCTGCCCGAGGGGCAGCGTGGGCTGTTCGTCGGCGGCGGTGGGTCGGCGCGCATCCCGCGCCTGATGGGGGTGGCCCGCATGACCGACCTGATGCTGACCGGCCGCGTCTACGGCCGCGACGAGGGTGTGCAGGCCGGCCTGGCGCAGTACGCGGTGGCCGACGGTGAAGGCTTCGCGAAGGCGATGGAGCTCGCGCGCCGCATCGCCGGCAACGCACCGATGTCCAACTTTGCGGTGATGCATGCGCTGCCGCGCATCGCCGACCAGTCGCAAGAGCAAGGCCTGTTCACCGAGTCGCTGATGGCGGCGGTGGCCGAGAGCACGCCAGACGCGAAAGAGCGCCTGCGTGCGTTCCTCGAAGGCCGGGCCGGCAAGGTCTTGCGGTCATGAGCCTGCCGGCCCAGCGCCCGACCTACCGCGCCGCCCGCGTGGGCGGCTGCGTCGAGGCCACGCTCGAACGGCGGGCCGATGGCACGCAGGTCCTGCGGTCGACCGAGGCGCTGCAGGCGTACCCCGATCGCCTGACCGACCGGCTCGAGCAATGGGCCATTGAAGCGCCCGACCGCACATTCGTCGCCAAACGCCAGCACGGTGGAAGCTGGCGCCACATCAGCTACGCGCAGATGCTGCAGCGGGTGCAGGCGGTGGGTCAGGCCCTGGTCGACCGCGGCTTGTCGGCCGAGCGGCCGGTGGCGATCCTGTCGGACAACGACCTCGAGCACCTGACGCTGGCGCTGGGCGCCATGTGGGCCGGCGTGCCCTATGTGCCGATCTCGCCGGCCTATTCGCTGATCTCGCAAGACTTCGGCAAGCTGCGCCAGATCCTGGCCACCACCACGCCGGGCTTGGTGTTTGCCGCGTCGCCGGCCTACGAGAGGGCGATCGTCGCGGCGGTGCCGGCCGATGCCGCCGTGGTGCTGGGTGAGGGCACGATCGATGGCCGCGCGACGCTCGCCTTCGACACCCTGCTGGCCACGCCGCCGGGCGAGGGCGTGCGCGCCGCGCATGCAAAGGTCGGGCCGGACACGATCGCCAAGTTCCTGTTCACCTCGGGCTCGACCCGCCAGCCCAAGGGCGTGATCAACACGCACCGCATGATCTGCGCCAACCAGCAGATGCTGCGCCAGTGCATGGCCTTCCTGGCGGACCAGGACGAGCACGGCGGGCCGGTGCTGGTCGACTGGCTGCCGTGGAACCACACCTTCGGCGGCAACCACAACGTCGGCATCGTGCTCTACAACGGCGGCACGCTCTACATCGACGAAGGCAAGCCCACGCCCAAGGGCATCGCCGAAACCTTGCGCAACCTGCGCGAGATCTCGCCGACGGTGTACTTCAACGTGCCCAAGGGCTTCGAAGAGATCGCCGCCGCGATGGACCACGACCTCGTGTTGCGCGACCGGCTGTTCAAGCGCTGCAAGGCCTTCATGTTCGCCGGCGCGGGCCTGAGCCAGGCGGTGTGGGACAAGCTCGACGCGCATGCCGAAGCCGCGGTGGGTGAGCGCGTGCGCATCATCACCGGCCTGGGCATGACCGAGACCGCGCCCTCGTGCACCTTTGCCGTGGGCACCGATGTGCGCGCCGGCCACATCGGGCTGCCGGCGCCGGGGGTCGAGGTGAAGCTGGTGCCCGACGCCGCCAGCGGCAAGACCGAGATCCGCTTTCGCGGCCCGAACGTGATGCCGGGCTACTGGCGCGCACCGGTGCAGACCGACGAAGCCTTCGACGAAGAAGGCTTCTACCGCACCGGCGATGCGGTCAGGTTCATCGACCCCGCGCAGCCGACCCGCGGCCTGCAGTTCGACGGCCGCATCGCCGAAGACTTCAAGCTCTCGAGCGGCACCTTCGTCAGCGTGGGCCCGCTGCGGGCCAAGGTGATCGCCCAGGGCCACCCTTGCGTGCAGGACGCGGTGGCCACCGGCATCAACCGCGACGACCTGGGCCTGCTGCTGTTCCCTCGCGCCGACGAGTGCCGCAAGCTCGCCGGCCTGGGCGAGGCCGTGCCACTGCGCGAGGTGCTGCAGCACCCGGTGGTGGGCGCGTTCTTCCAGGCGCTGGCCGACCGGCTGTGGCGCGAGGGCACCGGCAGCGCCAGCCGCCCGGCCTGGCTGCACCTACTGAGCGAGCCGCCGTCGATCGACCACGGCGAGGTGACCGACAAAGGCTCGATCAACCAGCGCGCGGTGCTGGCGAACCGGGCGGCGCTGGTCGAGGCTTTGTACGAGGGCACCGGCGTTCCGGTGATCCTGCCCAACAAGGAACCCATGCCATGAAGATCGAAGGTCAGGCGGCGCTGGTCACCGGTGGAGGCTCGGGCCTGGGCGAGGCCGTGGCGCGCGAGCTGGCGCGGCTGGGCGCGAAGGTGGCGGTGCTGGACGTCAACGGCGACGGCGCTGCGCGTGTCGCCGCCGAGGTGGGCGGGCTGGCCTGCCGCTGCGACATCACCGATACCGTGTCGGTGACCGCGGCGCTGGACGCCGCCGAGGCCGCGCACGGCCCGGCGCGCATCGTGATGAACATCGCCGGCATCGGCACCGCCAAGCGCGTGGTGCAGAAAGACGGCTCACCCGCACCGCTGGAAGACTTCGAGCGCGTCGTGCGCATCAACCTGGTCGGCACCTACAACGTGATCCGCCTCGCGGCGGCGCGCCTCGCCAAGCTCGACCCGCTGGCCGACGGCGAGCGTGGCGTGATCGTCAACACCGCGTCGGTGGCGGCCTTCGACGGCCAGGTCGGGCAAGAGGCGTATTCGGCCTCCAAGGGCGGCATCGTCGGCATGACGCTGCCGCTGGCGCGTGACCTGGCGCAGTGGGGCGTGCGGGTCTGCACCATCGCGCCCGGCCTGTTCGCGACGCCGCTGATGCAACAGCTGCCCGACGAGGTGCAGGCCTCGCTGGCCGCGAGCATCCCGTTCCCGAAACGGCTGGGCCAGCCGGGCGAGTTTGCGGCGCTGGCCGCGCACATCGTGACCAACGGGCACTTGAACGGCGAAGTGATCAGGCTCGACGGGGCCTTGCGCATGGCGCCACGCTGAACACATTCGAGAGCGCCGGCTGCGGGTTCACGCCAGCGTGAGCCGCCCAAAGGCGCTGTTATGGTTTCACCACCCTGACGACCGCAGGAGACAACATGCAAGCACGCACACACGGCTTCTTCAGACTGGCACTGGCGGCAACGCTGGCCACCTTGGCCGGCACGCCGGCTTGGGCCGACATCACGATCGGCATCAGCCTGCCGCTGACCGGCCCCGCGTCTGGGCTGGGCATCCCGGTGGCCAACTACATCAAGCTCTGGCCCACCACGATCGCCGGCGAGAAGCTCAACGTGATCGTGCTCGACGATGCGACCGACCCGACCAAGGGCGTCAACAACGCGCGCCGCTTCGTCACCGAAGACAAGGCCGACATCGTGATGGGCTCGGCGGCCACGCCGGTGGCGATCGCGATGGCGCCGGTGATCGCCGAGGCCAAGACGGTGCAGTTCTCGTTCTCGCCCGCGGTGGTGTCGGCCGGCACCGACGGCTGGATGTTCCGCCTGCCGCAGGGCAATGCGGTGATGGCCTACGCGATGATCGAGCACATGAAGAAGCAGGGCGTGAAGACGGTCGGCTTCCTCGGCTACACCGACGCCTACGGCGAGAGCTGGCTGAAAGACTTCCAGGACCAGTCAACCCTGCTCAACGGCCCGAAGATCGTCGCCACCGAGCGCTTCGCGCGCGCCGACACGAGCGTCACCGCGCAGGCGCTGAAGCTGGTCTCGGCCAACCCCGACGCGATGCTGATCGTGGCCTCGGGCAGCGGCGCGGCGATGCCGCACAAGGCCATCGTCGAGCGGGGCTACAAGGGCAAGATCTACCAGACCCATGCCGCGGCCACGCGCGACCTGATGCGCATCGGCGGCAAGGATGTCGAAGGCGCCTATGTCGTCTCAGGCCCGGCGGTGATCCCCGAGCAGCTGGCGGCGGACCACCCGTCCAAGGCGGTGGCGCAGGACTTCGTCAACAAGTACGAAAAGGCCTACGGCGCGGGCAACCGCAACCAGTTCGCGGGCCACGGCTATGACGCGGTCGTCGTGCTGGAGAAGGTGATCCCGGTCGCGTTGAAGGCCGGCAAGCCCGGCACGCCGGAGTTTCGCGCGGCGATCCGCACGGCCACCGAGAACATGGGCCGCACGGTGGTGGCGCATGGCGTGCTGAACTACACCAAGACCAACCACTGGGGCTTCACCACTGAGACCGGCCTGGTCCTGAAGGTCGTCAACGGTGACTGGAAGATAGAACCTTGAGCCCCCACGCCCCCTTCCGGGGGCTGCCCCCCGAGGGGGGCTCGCGCAGCGGACCGGCGGAGCCGGATCCGCGCACGCCACTTGACGACGAGCGGCGCTTCGCGCGCTCGTCGGGCGCCATCTACCGTTGAGTGATATGGATCTGACGATTGCGAGCATCCTCGCGCTGGACGGCGTCACCAACGGCGCCGTCTATGCCCTGCTGGCGCTGGCCACGGTGCTGCTGTTTGCGGTCACGCGGGTCATCTTCATCCCGCAGGGCGAGTTCGTCGCCTTTGGCGCGCTGACGCTGGCCACGCTGCAGCTGGGGCAGGTGCCGGGCACCGTCTGGTTCCTGCTGGTGATGGCGGGCCTGGCGGCGATGGCCGATGTGGCCGCGGGGCTGCGTGCGAAGCGGGCACCGCTGCGGGTGGCCAAGGCGGTGGTGGGCTCGCTGGCGTATCCGGTGGCGATTGCGCTGTTGACGATCTGGGCCGCACCGCGGCAGTTTCCGCTGCTGGTGCAGGCCGCGCTGACACTCGCATTGGTCACGCCCTTCGGTGGCCTGATCTACCGGCTGGCCTACGAGTCGCTGGCCGACGCAAGCGTGCTGGTGCTGCTGATCGTGTCGGTGGGCGTGCACTTTGCGCTGACCGGGCTGGGGCTGTATTTCTTCGGTGCCGAGGGTTTTCGCAACCCCAGCTTCTGGGACGAGCGCTTCAACCTCGGGCCGCTGACGCTGTCGGGCCAGACGCTGATCGTGTTCGCGGTCTCGATCGCGCTGATCGTGATGCTGTGGCTGTTCTTCGAGCGCACGCTGTGGGGCAAGGCCTTGCGCGCCACCGCGGTGAACCGGCTCGGCGCGCGGCTGATGGGCATCTCGTCGACCAGCGCCGGCCGGCTGTCGTTCACGATGGCGGCGTTCATCGGTGCGCTGTCGGGCCTGCTGATCGGGCCGACGACGACAGTGTTCTACGACTCGGGTTTCCTGATCGGCCTGAAGGGCTTCGTGGCCGCGGTGTTCGCGGGCCTGGCGAGCTACCCGCTGGCGCTGGTGGGCGCCCTGGGGGTGGGCCTGCTCGAAAGCTTCGGCTCGTTCTGGGCCAGCTCGTTCAAGGAGGTGATCGTCTTCTCCGCGATCCTGCCGGTGCTGCTGTGGCGCTCGCTGCGTGACCCGCACGGGGAGGAGCACTGAACATGCTGCCACGCAAGTTCTGGCTGCCGCTGTTTGCGGTGGCGATGCTCGCGGTGCCACTGCTGCCGGTGCCCGAGTTCTGGATCACGCAGCTCAACTACATCGGGCTGTACGCCATCGTCTCGCTCGGGCTGGTGCTGCTGACCGGCGTGGCCGGGCTGACCTCGTTCGGCCAGGCGGCGTTCGTTGGTGTCGGCGCCTACACCTCGGCCTACCTGTCGGTGAGCCTGGGCGTGTCGCCGTGGATCGCGCTGTTCGTCGGCCTGGCGCTGGCGGTGCTGGTGGCGCTGGTGCTGGGCGCGCTGACGCTGCGCATGTCCGGCCACTACTTGCCGCTGGCGACGATCTGCTGGGGCCTGGCGCTGTACTACACGATGTCGAACATGGAGTTCCTCGGCAAGTACGACGGCATCCTCGGCGTGCCGGCGCTCACGCTGTTCGGCCAGAGCCTGGCCAGCGGGCGCGCGATCTACGGGCTGATCTGGGTCATCGCGCTGGCATCGGCACTGGGTGTGACGCACCTGCTCGATTCACGCAGCGGCCGCGCGATCCGCGCGCTGAAGAGCGGCTCGACGATGGCCGAGGCGATGGGCATTTCGACCTTTCGCTACAAGCTCACAGCTTTCGTGCTGGCGGCAATGCTGGCCTCGGTGTCGGGCTGGTTGTTCGCGCATTTCCAGCGCACGGTGAACCCGTCGCCGTTCGGGCTGCCCAAGGGCATCGAGTTCCTGTTCATGGCGGTGCTGGGCGGTGTCGGCCATGTCTGGGGCGCTTTCGCCGGCTCGGCCGTGGTCAAGCTGGTCGAAGACGAGTTGCAGGTGCTGCTGCCCAAGCTGATCGGCACCAGCGGCAACTTCGAGATCATCGTCTTCGGCCTGGTGCTGGTGCTGGTGCTGAAGTACGCACCCGAAGGGCTGTGGACGTTCGTGCAGCGCTGGCTGCCGGCGCCGCAGCGGGTGAAAGACTGGCAAGGTGCCGCGGCCCTGCCCACGCGCGACAAGCCGAAGCCCGGCGAGCTGCTGCTGGACGTGAAGGCGGTGCGCAAGCAGTTCGGCGGGCTGGTGGCCGTCAACGATGTCAGCTTCACGATCCACGCCGGCGACATCATGGGCCTGATCGGGCCCAACGGCGCCGGCAAGTCGACCACCTTCAACCTGGTCTCCGGCGTGTTGCCGATGACCGCCGGCGCGGTCGTGTTCCGCGGCCGCGACGTGGCCGGGCTGCCGTCGCGCGCGATCGCGCGGCTGGGCATGAGCCGCACCTTCCAGCACGTGAAGATGATCCCCGAGATGACGGTGCTGGAGAACGTCGCGCTCGGCGGTTACCTGCGCACCTCGGCCGGCGTGACCCAGGCGATGCTGCGGCTGGACCGCGACGAGGAGCGGCGGCTGTTCGCCGAGGCCGAGGCGCAGCTGGCGCGCATCGGCATGGCCGGCCAGATGCACGAGCTGGCTGGCAACCTGGCGTTGGGCCCGCAGCGCCTGATGGAGATTGCCCGCGCGCTGTGCACCGACCCGTCGCTGCTGCTGCTGGACGAGCCGGCCGCCGGCCTGCGCCTGAAAGAAAAGCAGGCGCTGGCCGAGGTGCTGCGCCAGCTGAAATCTGAAGGGCTGTCGATCCTGCTCGTGGAGCACGACATGGATTTCGTGATGGGCCTGGTCGACCACATCGTCGTGATGGAGTTCGGCACCAAGCTGATCGCCGGCACGCCGGCCGAGGTGCAGGCCAGCCCGGTCGTGCGTGCGGCCTACCTCGGCACCGAGCACTGACCCCATGAGCGCGCAACCGATTCTTCAAGTGAGCGACCTGCATGCCGGCTACGGCAAGGCCGAGGTCTTGTCGGGCCTGAACCTGGTGTTGCCGCGTGGCGCGGTGGTCACGGTGATCGGCCCCAACGGCGCCGGCAAGTCGACCACGCTCAATGCGCTGATGGGCGTGCTGCCGGCGTGCGGGCGCATCGTGTTCGACGGGGTCGACGTGTCCACCGCCACGCTCGAAGAGCGGGTGATGGCCGGCCTGGCGCTGGTGCCCGAGAAGCGCGAGCTGTTCGGCACGATGCCGGTCGAAGACAACCTGGTGCTCGGCGGGTTCCGGCCGATGAAGCAGCGTGTGGCCCAATGGCGCTCGACGCTGGACGAGGTCTACACCCTGTTCCCGCGCCTGAAGGAGCGGCGGGCGCAGCTGGCGGGCACCTTGTCCGGCGGCGAGCGGCAGATGCTGGCGGTGGGCCGCGCGCTTATGAGCCGGCCCAAGGTGCTGATGCTCGACGAGCCAAGCCTGGGCCTCGCGCCGCTGGTGGTGAAGGAGATCTTTCGCACCATCACCGCGCTGCGGGCGACCGGCGTCAGCATCCTGCTGATCGAGCAGAACGCGCGCGCCGCGCTGGAGGTGGCCGACCACGGCTACGTGCTGGAGACGGGCTCGATCGCGCTCGAGGGGCCGGCGCGTGACCTGGCGGTCGACCCGCGCGTGATCGAGACCTACCTCGGCGCGAAGAAGGCGTGATGGCGGCCAAGCCAGCCGAAGCAGGCCCCGTGCCGGTGGCCGCCAGCCACGATGGCGCCCTCGACCAGAGCGGGCTGATGCACCTGGTGGGCTATGCGGCGTCGCGTGCGTCGATCGAGCTGAAGAAGACCTTCAGCCGGCACCTCGGCCCGCTGAAGCTGAAGGCGGTCGAGTTCTCGGTGCTGGTGCTGGTGGACACCAATGCCGAGGTCAACCAGAAGCAGCTGGGCCTGGCCTTGGACGTGTCGCCGCCGAACCTGGCGGTGACGCTGGACCGCATGGTCGAGCAGGGCTGGATCCGGCGTGAACGCAGCGAGCGCGACCGCCGGGCGCAGCTGATCCGGCTGACGCCGGTGGGCCAGGCGCTTGTCACGCGGGCGCGCAAGATCGGCCAGACGATGGAGCAAGAGGCGCTGAAGGTGCTGTCGCCGGCCGAGCGGGCGCTGCTGATCGAGCTGCTGCAGCGCGTGGCCCAAAAGCGCAGCCGCCACGCCTGAACCCTCGCGCCCTTGTGGGCCGGCAACGCCTGCGAAAATCGCGGTGCCATGAACAAGGCCTTCACCAAGGAACCCGACGCCGCCGACGATGACGACGACGGCCCCAGCCTGCCGCCGTTGCCCGCGGGCGGCAAGAACTACATCACGCCGGCCGGCTATGCGCGCCTGCGTGCCGAGTTCTTGCAGCTGATCGACGACGAGCGGCCGAAGATCGTCGAGGTGGTGCACTGGGCCGCGTCGAACGGTGACCGCTCGGAGAACGGCGACTACATCTACGGCAAGAAGCGCCTGCGCGAGATCGACCGCCGCATCCGCTTCCTGACCAAGCGCCTGGACATTGCCGAGGTGGCCGACCCGTCGCTGCACCACGGCAGCGACCAGATCTTCTTCGGGGCCACGGTCACCTATGCCAACAGCAAGGGCGAAGAGCACACGATCACGATCAAGGGCATCGACGAGGTCGACCACCTGCACGGCGAAGTGAGCTGGGTCTCGCCCATCGCGCGCGCACTGCTGAAGGCGCGCGAAGGCGACGAGGTGTCGCTGATGACGCCGGGCGGCGTCGAGACGCTGGAGGTGATCGAGGTGCGGTACCCGGAGCCGGCGAAGGAGTAGCGCGCAGCGCGCGAAGGTTGGTACGAGGCAGGCGGCCGGGGGCGCGTTCTCCGGCCTCTCTCGCGGGGAACAAGGGGGCGCGTGCCAATGCCTCTCGATGCCAGCGCGTGATTCAACAAGTGTCCAAGTTGCTGTGTGGTTGGTCTTCCGCTTTCGTCCTTTACATCCTGCTGCGACGTTAGGGGTGTGACTTCGGCTCTGACTTCTGGGACATTACCTGCCCCACGAGGAAAACCGTTCGCAGGACATGAAGACCACCATGACATACCGCTCGATATCGCTGGCGCGCGCCGCCATGACGCCTTTGTTGGCGCTGGCAGCTGCCGCGGCCTGCGCCGCCACGCCCACGACTTATCAGTGCACCTACCTGACCGGGACAGGCCAGGGCGATTCGCAGTACCCCGAGGGCCACGCGATCAACGACCTGGGCACCGTCGCTGGCGTTGCCCGCTACAACCCCGGCGAGCTGGAAGAAGTGGCCAAGGCCATGGTGTGGGTGGTGGGTGAAGAGCCGGTGGAACTGCCGATGCTGAACCTGCCGTTCCATGAGGTGGCCGACGTCAACAACGCTGGCCAGGTCGTCGGCGCCGAAATCCTTCGCTCGTACCTCGAACCGACCCCGATGACCTGGCGCAATGGCCAGGCCGAGGTGCTGCCGATCCCGCCCGGCAGCTGGGCAGGCGCAGGTCGCGCCCTGGCGATCAACGACAAGGGCGACATCGTCGGGGCCAGCGGCGCGTTCGACTGGCCCTACACCCGCAACATGCACGCCACGCTGTGGCGCAAGGGCAAGGTCTTCGACCTGGGCACGCTGGGCGGACACAACGGCCAGGTGCAGCGTGTCAGCGAAGCGCTGGGCATCAACGACGCCGGCATCGTCGTCGGCTGGAGCGATGTGAAGAAGTCCACCCGCGGCGGCCAGCACGCGGTGCGTTGGGACAACCCCTGGACCATTGTCGACCTGGGTGGCCTGCCCACCGGGGGCGGCTCGAAGGCCACGGCCATCAACAACCAGGGCACGGTCGTCGGCTCCGGCACCTACGAAAAGGACAACGGCCTGATCGCGGCGATGGCGGTGGCCTGGGACGCCAGCGGCATCCATGGGTTGGGCATGCCGAAAGGCCACAAGGCCAGCATCGCGCTGAAGCTGAACGACGACGAAGTCATCGTCGGCGCAAGCGAACTGCCTGACTTCGAGTCGTGGCGCGCGATGGTGTGGTTCGGGGTGAGCGGCGCGCCCCGCGACCTGAACAACCTGGTCGGCAGCGCAGGGTGCAAAGATGGGTCGGGCGCGGGCTTTGTGCTGGAACGGGCCCGGGACATCAACCGGGACGGTGTGATCCTGGCCACCGGCGTGTCAGGTGACGGTGCCCGTCACGCCACCTTCAAGCTGGTGCCGCAGTAAGCAGGGCGGGCCCGCGGCGCCCGATCAGGGACGCACGCGGTTCACCCGCAGCACGGCCGGCGTGCGCTTGAGCGTGCGCAGCACCTCGGCCAGGTGCAGCCGGTCGCGCACGCTGACCAGCAGCTTCATGTCCGCCGTCTCGCCCGGCCGCTCGCCGCCCATGTCGATGTGGGTGATGTCGGCCTCGGCCCGGCTCACCGCCTGCGCCACCTGCGCCAGCGCGCCCTTGCCGTTGTGCAGCAGCACCTGCAGCTGGGTTTCGAAGGCCCGCGTCGGCTCCTCGGCCCATTCGACCTGCATCCAGCGCTCGCGGTCGCGCTCGTACAGGCGCTGGCCGACCTGGCAGTCGGAGGTGTGCACGGTCAGGCCCTCGCCACGGCCGAGGTAGCCGACGATCGCGTCGCCCGGGATCGGCCGGCAGCACGGCGCCATCGTCACGCTCGCGCCCTCGGCGCCGTCGATGACCACCAGGCCCTGCACGGTTTCGCCATCGGGGTTGCTGTAGCGGTTCAGGCTCAGCGTCACCGCATCGGGCTTGTGGCCGAGCTCGTGCAGGTCTTGCGTGATGCGCTTGGCGACGATGGTCGCAATCTTCTTGCCCAGGCCGATGTCGGTCATCAGCTCGGCCGGGTTGCGGTTGCCGCTCCAGCGCAGCACGGCCGGCCAGATGGACTCGGGCCCGGCGGGCTCGAGCGGCGGCAGCGTCAGGCCCTCCAGTCGCAGCGCCTGCGCCAGCATCTTTTCGCCCAGCGCCTGCGACTCTTCCTGCTCGAGGTTCTTCAGGTAGTGGCGGATCTTCGAGCGCGCGCGCCCGGTGCGCACGAAGTTCAGCCAGGCCGGATTGGGCCGGGCGTTCGGTGCGGTGATCACCTCCACCACGTCGCCCGAGCGCAGCTCGGAGCGCAGCGTGGCCGGCTCGCTGTTGATCTTGACCGCCACGCAGTGGTCGCCCACGTCCGAGTGGATCGCGTAGGCAAAGTCGACCGGTGTCGCGCCGCGCGGCAGCGCCAGGATCTTGCTCATCGGCGTGAAGACGTAGACCGCGTCCGGCACCAGGTCGATCTTCACGTGCTCGAGAAACTCGCCGGCGTCGCGCGTTTCGTCCTGGATGTCGATCAGCGACTTCAGCCACAGCGCGCCCAGGCGCTGCGCGACATCCGACGGGTTGCCGCCCTTGGTGCCGACCTTGTACAGCCAGTGCGCGGCGATGCCGGCCTCGGCCACCGCGTGCATCGCCTCGGTGCGGATCTGGAACTCGACCGCCGTGCCCAGCGGGCTGACCAGCGTGGTGTGCAGCGACTGGTAGCCGTTGGCCTTGGGGATCGCGATGTAGTCCTTGAAGCGGCCGGGCACCGGCTTGTACAGCTGGTGCAGCACGCCGAGCGCCAGGTAACAGTCGGGCAGGGTGGCCACGACGATGCGGAAACCGAAGATGTCGTTCACCGACGCGAAGCCGGCGTGCTTCTCGCGCATCTTGCGGTAGATCGAATAGACGGTCTTCTCGCGCCCGTTGACCTCGACCTTCAGGCGCGCCTCGGCAAATGCCTTGGTGACGTCTTTCTGCACCCGCGAGACGATGTCGCGCCGGTAGCCGCGGGCGCGTTGCACGGCCTTTTCCAGCGCCGCATGGCGCCAGGGGTACAGGTAGGTGAACGACAGCTCCTGCAGCTCGCGGTAGACCTGGTTCAAGCCCAGCCGGTGGGCGATCGGGGCGTAGATGTCGAGCGTCTCGCGGGCGATGCGCTGGCGCTTGTCGGCCTTCATCGCACTCATCGTGCGCATGTTGTGCAACCGGTCGGCCAGCTTGACCAGGATCACGCGCACATCGCGCGACATCGCCAGCAGCATCTTGCGGAACGACTCGGCCTGGCCTTCCTCGCGGGTCGAGAAGTTCAGCTTGTCCAGCTTGGTCAGGCCATCGACCAGCTCGGCGGTCGTGGCGCCGAAGCGCTCGATCAGCTCGGTCTTGGTGATGCCGCAGTCTTCCATCGCATCGTGCATCAACGCGGCCATGATGGCCTGGGCGTCGAGCTTCCAGTCGGCCACCAGGCCGGCCACTGCGATGGGGTGGGTGATGTAGGGCTCGCCGCTGGCGCGGTACTGGCCCAGGTGGGCCTCGTCGGCGAACTTGTAGGCGTCGCGGATCGCCTTCAGCTCGGCCTTGGGCAAGTGGCCCAGTTTGGTCGACAGGCCGGCAAAGGTGCTGACCTCGGCACTCGGCGGCGACACATTGGTGGGCGCGCGCGGGCGCCCCTGCAGCGCGGTGGGCAGCAGTTCGGCGGCGAAGGAGCGAATCCCCATGCCGGGAATTTAGCCTAGTTCACCCGGCCAGCCGGGCGCGTGGAGATCGCGCACGTAAAGCACAACGGGCGCCTTGCAGGCGCCCGTTGGGTGTGCGATGAAGCAAGAGACGGTCAGGTCGGGACCTTGCGCAGCATCTCGATGCCAACTTCGCCGGCGGCGATTTCGCGCAGCGCGGTGACGCCCGGCTTGTTCTTCGATTCGACCTTGGGCGCATGGCCCTGGCTCAGCATGCGGGCGCGGTAGGTGGCGGCCAGCACGAGTTGGAAGCGGTTGGGGATCTTGTTCAGGCAGTCTTCGACGGTGATGCGGGCCATGGTGGTTCTTTCGAATCAAGTTGCGCGCGGCATCAATCGAGATTGAGCGCGGCGAAGACGGTGGATTTGGCGCGACGCTGGGCCGCGTATTTCAGCCGTTGCGAGTGAACGACGGTTTTCATGTCGAAAAGCGCCGTCTCGAACAAGGCGTTGATTATAACGTAGTCGAAATGGCGGGCCTGGTCGACCTCGACCCGTGCATTGACCAGGCGCTGGGCAATCACCTCGGGGTGATCTTCGCCGCGCCGGCGCAGCCGCTGCTCGAGCTCGCTCCAGCTGGGCGGCAGGATGAAGATCAGCACCGCATGCGGGAACAGCTGCTTGATCTGCAGCGCGCCCTGGAAATCGATCTCCAGCACCACGTCTTCGCCGGCCATCAGGCGGGCCTCGATGCCCAGGCGCGAGGTGCCGTAGCGGTTGCCGTGCACCTCGGCCCATTCGAAGAACTCGCCGCGCTCGACCATGCCGGCGAATTCCTGGGGCGAGATGAACCAGTACTCGCGGCCGTGCTGCTCTTGCCCGCGCGGCGGGCGGGTGGTGTGCGAGATCGACACCGACAGGTGCGAATCGAGCTCCAGCAAGGCCTTGACCAGGCTGGATTTGCCGGCCCCGCTGGGGGCTGCGACGACGAAGAGGTTGCCGGGGGTTTCCATGCCAACGCTTATTCGATGTTCTGGACCTGTTCGCGCATCTGCTCGATCGCGACCTTCATGTCGACCGAAATGCCGGTCAGCTCGAGCGCCGACGACTTCGAGCCGAGCGTGTTGGCCTCGCGGTGCAGCTCCTGGATCAGGAAGTCCAGCCGCTTGCCGACCTCGCCGCCCTTGGCGAGCAGGCGTTCGATCTCGTCCAGGTGCGACACCAGGCGCGACAGCTCTTCGGCCACGTCGATGCGGATGGCGTAGGCCGCCGCTTCATTCAGCGCCCGGTCGCGTGCGGCCTCGGCCGACACCGCGCCGGCCGCACCGGCCGAGTTCAGCGCCTCGCTCCAACGCTCCATGAAGCGCTGCTGCTGTTTCTGCACGACGGCCGGCACCAGCGGCGCGGCCTGCTCGGCCAGTTGGCGCAGCGTGGTGATGCGCTCGCCCAGGATCTGGGTCAGCCGCGCGCCTTCGCGGGCGCGGGCCTCGCGCAGCGCGTCGATCGCCGTGCGGGCGGCCTGCACCGCCAGCTCGTCGAGCCCGGCGTTGGCGTTGCCGGTGCCGCCGCCGCGGCACCACTGCAGCACCTCGTGCACCGACAGCCCGACCGCGCTCGGCAACCAGCCCTGCACCGTGCTTTCGATCCGCGCCATCCGGTTCAGCTGCTCGGTGCTGGGCTGGGGCAGCCCCTCGTCGGCGCTGCGGCCCAGCAGGGCGCGTACCTCGACCTTGCCCCGGCGCAGGCCGGCGGTCAAAAGCTCCCGCAACGCGGGCTCGACCTGACGCAACTCGTCAGGCAAGCGGAACGCGATGTCGAGGAAGCGGCTGTTGACCGTGCGCATTTCCACGGTCACACCGGCAGGGTGGGCTTCACCCTCGGCCACCGGGGCGGCGCTGGCGCTCGCGAACCCGGTCATGCTGTAAACTGGCATGAAGCTTTTGCACCAAGCAAAAACCCAATTATGTCAAAGCCCAAACCCGCCCCGTTGCCCGCGGGCACCGTGGTCGGTGGCTACCAGATCATCAAGAAACTGGCGGCCGGCGGCTTTGGCGTGGTGTACCTCGCTGAAGACGAAGAACGCCACCTGGTTGCCCTGAAGGAATACCTGCCAGCCTCGCTGGCCGAGCGCTCCGTCGGCGAGCTGGTGCCGCGCGTCAAACCCGAAAAGCAGCCGCTGTACCGGCTGGGCCTGAAGAGCTTCTTCGAAGAAGGCCGCTCGCTCGCGCAGATCTCGCACCCCAGCGTCGTTTCGGTGCTGAACTTCTTTCGCGAGAACGAAACCGTCTACATGGTGATGAACTACCTGCAGGGCGACACGCTGCAGGATTTCATCGTCACCGCGCGCGACCTGAAGCAGGAAAAGGTCTTCCGCGAGTCGACCATCCGTTCGTTGTTCGACGAGATCCTGAAAGGCTTGCGCATCGTCCACCAGCACAAGATGCTGCACCTGGACATCAAGCCGGCCAACATCTTCATCACCAACGACAACAAGGCCGTGCTGCTCGATTTCGGCGCCGCCCGCGAGGTGCTGAGCAAAGAGGGCAACTTCATCCGGCCGATGTACACGCCCGGCTTTGCCGCGCCCGAGATGTACCGCCGCGACGGCTCGCTCGGCCCCTGGACCGACATCTACGCGATCGGCGCCTGCATCTACGCCTGCATGCAGGGTTACCCCCCCACCGACGCGCCGCAGCGCATCGACAAAGACCGTTTGACCTTGTCGATGTCGCGCATGCGTAACACCTACTCGGACAACCTGATCGAGGTCACCGAGTGGTGCATGTCGCTGGATCCGCTTTCACGGCCCCAAAGCGTGTTCGCGTTGCAAAAAGAGTTGTCACGCGAGACCGAACGGCGCTATACCTCGCTCAGTTTCACTGAGCGCCTCAAATTGCAGATCGAGAACCTGAAGACCGGGGCACGATGAAATTTTCCGTCTACCAGGTCAGCCGGAAGGGCGGCCGCGAGAAGAACGAAGACCGCATGGGCTATTGCTACACGCGGGATTCGGGCCTGTTCGCGCTTGCCGACGGCATGGGCGGCCACCCTGAAGGCGAAGTGGCTTCTCAGCTCGCGCTGCAGACGCTGGCCGCCGCTTTCCAGCGGGAAGCCAAGTCGAGCCTGAAAAGCCCGCTGCGCTTCCTGCAAGACTCGATCCTCGCAGGCCACCACCAGCTGCTGCGCTACGCCACCGAAAAAGGCCTGGTCGACACGCCGCGCACGACGGTCGTCGCCTGCGTGCTGCAAGGCCGCGCCGCCTTCTGGGCCCATTGCGGTGATTCGCGGCTTTATCTGGTGCGCGGCGGCAACCTGATCGCTCGCACCCGCGACCACTCGTACACCGAGTTGCAGAACACGCTGTCGCAGGTCGTGCCGATCGACGCCAAGTTCAACCGCTCGGTGCTGTTCACCTGCCTGGGCAGCCCCGGCAAGCCGGTGGTCGACACGGTGGGTCCGGTCACGCTGCAGACCGGCGACCGCCTGATCGTCTGCTCTGACGGCCTGTGGAGCCAGCTGAACGAAGAAGAAATCGTCGAGCTGCTGTCGACCCGCTCGTTGTCCGACGGCGTGCCCGAGATGGTCGAGCGGGCGCTGCGCAACGGCGGCGCCCATGGCGACAACGTCACCGTGCTGGCGGTCGAATGGGAAGCGGTCGAAGAAAGCGACAGTGCCGCCGGCGTATCGACCCGCAGCCTGGGCGAAGACGTCTTCGCCTCGACCATCCAGGCCAGCCTGGCCGACACCGCGCCGGGCGACCTGGACGAGGCCGAGATCGAGCGCTCGATCCGCGAGATCAACGAGGCGATCCAGCGCTCGTCCAAGAAGCGGCCCTGAGTTGATGGAGCACCCGGTGACGGACTACCGTCACCACCCGCCGAGCGGGTGCTCAGCCGCCTTGGGGCGGCCCGGCGCCGGCTGAGGCCGCATCCTGACCATGTTTGTCG
This sequence comes from Ideonella sp., assembly GCF_041914305.1. Classification (NCBI taxonomy): domain Bacteria; kingdom Pseudomonadati; phylum Pseudomonadota; class Betaproteobacteria; order Burkholderiales; family Sphaerotilaceae; genus Ideonella; species Ideonella sp. The sequence continues at coordinate 346,433 of NZ_JAYSDQ010000003.1, read as the reverse complement.
GCGCCCACAGGGCGCCGTTTCTGCTTCAAGAAAGACCCCATGAGCTTCCAACGTTCCCAAGGCCGCGCGCCCGATTCGCTGCGTCCGCTTCGCATCACCCGCGGCTTCACCAAACATGCCGAGGGTTCGGTGCTGATCGAGTTCGGCGAGACGCGGGTGCTGTGCACCGCGTCGGTCGAAGAGCGTGTGCCGCCGCACAAGAAGGGCAGCGGTGAGGGCTGGCTGACGGCCGAATACGGCATGCTGCCGCGCTCGACCCACACCCGCAGCGACCGCGAAGCCGCCCGCGGCAAACAAAGCGGCCGCACGCAGGAGATCCAGCGCCTGATCGGCCGCTCGCTGCGCGCGGTGTTCGACCTCAAGCTGCTGGGTGAGCGCACGATCACGCTCGACTGCGACGTGCTGCAGGCCGACGGCGGCACCCGCACGGCCGCGATCACCGGCGCCTTCGTCGCCGCACAGGACGCGGTTTCGGTGCTGCTGGCCAGCGGCAAGATCGCCGTTTCGCCGGTGCGCGACGCCGTGGCCGCGATCTCGGTGGGCCTGATCGACGGCACCGCGCTGCTGGACCTCGAATACATCGAAGACTCGGCCTGCGACACCGACATGAACGTGGTGATGACCGCCAGCGGCGGCTTCGTCGAGATCCAGGGCACGGCCGAAGGCGCGACCTTCAGCCGCGCCGAGATGGACGCGTTGCTGGCATTGGCCAGCAAGGGCATCCAGGAGCTGGCCGAGGCACAGCGCGCCGCGCTGGCCCAGCCGCTGAGCAAGGGTTGAGCCGGTGAAGCTGGTGCTCGCCTCGAACAACGCGAAGAAACTGGCCGAGCTGGGCCTGCTCTTCGCGCCACTGGGCATCGAGCTCGTCACGCAGGGCTCGCTCGGCGTGAGCGAGGCAGATGAGCCGCACCACACCTTCGTCGAGAACGGCCTGGCCAAAGCGCGCCACGCGGCTGCGGTGACCGGGCTGCCGGCGATCGCCGACGACTCGGGCCTTTGCGTCGATGCGTTGGGCGGCGAGCCGGGCGTGCAGTCGGCGGTGTACGCGCCGTTCACCCCCGAGCCGGGCACGGACCGCGAAGCGCAGCGCCGTGCGCAAGACGCCGCCAACAACCGCCTGCTGCTGGACCGCCTGGCAGGCGCCACCGATCGCCGCGCCAGCTTCGTCTGCTCGTTGATCGCGCTGCGCAGCCCGCAAGATCCCGAACCGCTGATCGCCTTCGGCCGCTGGGGCGGCGAGATCCTGGCAACGCCGCAAGGCGAGGGCGGTTTTGGCTACGACCCGTTGATGTTTATTCCGACGCTCGGCCGGACCGTGGCCTCGCTGCCCACCGAACTGAAGAACGCCCACAGCCACCGCGCGATCGCCGCGGTGCAGATGATCGCGTTGATGCGAAGTGCATGGCGCCTGTGATGGACTCGACCGCAGCCGATCGCTTCCTCCGCCCGGGCACGCTGCAGCTCGGCGCACCGCCGCCGCTGTCGGTCTACGTGCACCTGCCGTGGTGCATGAAGAAGTGCCCGTACTGCGATTTCAATTCGCATGAGATCGGCGCGTCGAGGAACAACCGCGACCTGCCCGAAACCCAGTATCTGGACGCGCTGCGCGCCGACCTCGAAGCCAGCCTGCCGCTGGTCTGGGGCCGCACGGTGCAGACGGTGTTCATCGGCGGCGGCACGCCCAGCCTGTTCTCGCCGGCCGGCATCGAGCGCCTGCTGTCGGACCTGCGCCTGCTGCTGCCGCTCGCACCCGGCTGCGAGATCACGCTCGAGGCCAACCCGGGCACCTTCGAGCGCGAGCGTTTTCGTGCCTTTCACGCCGCTGGGGTCACGCGCCTGTCGATCGGCGTGCAGAGCTTCGACGACGCCAAGCTCAAGGCGCTGGGCCGGGTGCACGACCGCGCGCAGGCCATTGCCGCGATCGAAGAGGCGGCGTCGACCTTCGACACCTTCAACCTCGACCTGATGTACGCGCTGCCAGGCCAGACGCTGGTGGAGATGGAGACCGACGTGCGCACCGCGCTCGGCTTCAACCCGCCGCACCTGAGCCTGTACCACCTGACGCTGGAGCCGAACACCGCGTTCGCAGTGAAGCCGCCGGTGCTGCCCGACGACGACACCAGCGCGATGATGATGGACCGGCTGGTCGAGTTGACCGGCGAGGCCGGCCTGCAGCGCTACGAGGTCTCGGCCTATGCGCGCCCCGGCCACCGCTGCGCCCACAACCTGAACTACTGGCAGTTCGGCGACTACCTCGGCCTGGGCGCTGGCGCCCATGGCAAGCTGAGCTTCCCGCACCGGGTGCTGCGCACGGTGAAGTGGCGCGAGCCGGCGCGCTACATGGCCGAGGCGCTGGCCGGCAAGGCCGCGTCGAACGAAGACGAGGTCGCGCGCAAGTCGCTGCCCTTCGAGTTCATGCTCAACACGCTGCGCCTGCGCGAGGGCTTCGAAGAGGCCCTGTTCACCGACCGCACTGGCCTGCCGCCCTCGGCCATCACCGAAGGGCTGAAGATGGCGCAGGCGCAAGGCCTGCTCGAGACCGTGAGCGGGCCGACGGGCCGGGTGATCCGGCCCACCGCGCGCGGTTTCGATTTCCTGAGCGACCTGCAGGCGATCTTCCTGTAGCCCTCAGGCCTCGGCCGTCTCGGCCGGGGCTCGCGCTCCCCGCGCCAGCTCGTGGCGCAACTGCTGTGCCGCCTGCACCATCTCGCGCAGCGCCGCCATCGTCTCGGGCCAGCTGCGGGTCTTCAACCCGCAGTCGGGGTTGACCCACAGCCGGTCGGCCGGCACCACTTCGGCGGCCTTGCGCAACAGGCGCACCATCTCGGCCGCGGCCGGCACGCGCGGCGAGTGGATGTCGTACACGCCAGGGCCGATCTCGTTGGGGTAGCGGAAGGTGCCAAAGCCTTGCAGCAGCGCCATGTCCGAGCGGCTGGTCTCGATCGTGATCACGTCGGCGTCGAGCGCGGCGATCTCGGGCAGGATGTCGTTGAACTCGGCGTAGCACATGTGGGTGTGCACCTGCGTGTCGTCGCGCACGCCGCTGGCCGCGACGCGGAAGGCGCGGGTCGCCCACGCGAGGTAGTCGGGCCACTGGGCGCGGCGCAGCGGCAGGCCTTCGCGCAGGGCCGGTTCGTCGATCTGGATGACGGCGATGCCGGCGGCTTCGAGGTCCAGCACCTCGTCGCGCACCGCGAGGGCGAGCTGCAAGGCCGTGTCGGCGCGTGGCTGGTCGTCGCGCACGAACGACCATTGCAGCATCGTGACCGGGCCGGTCAGCATGCCCTTCATCGGCCGCTGGGTCAGGCTTTGCGCGTGGCGGGCCCATTCGACGGTCATCGGCGCCGGGCGCGACACGTCGCCGAACAGCAGCGGAGGCTTCACGCAGCGCGAGCCATACGACTGAACCCAGCCGTTGGCGCTGAACGCATAACCCTGCAGCTGCTCGGCAAAGTACTCGACCATGTCGTTGCGCTCGGCCTCGCCATGCACCAGCACGTCGAGCCCCAACGCCTCTTGCGCCGCCACGGCCTGCGCGATCTCGTGCTGCATCGCTTCGCGGTAGGCCTGGGCCGGCAGCTCGCCGCGCTTGTGCGCAGCGCGCGCGGCGCGGATGGCCGGTGTCTGCGGGAACGAGCCGATCGTCGTTGTCGGCAGCGGTGGTAGCTTCAGCCGCTTGCGCTGCAGGCGCTGGCGCCGGGCGAAGGCGCTGATGCGGCGGTCGATGCCGGCCGGCATCTGCCGCAAACGCTGCGCAACCGCCGGGTTCGTGACCCGCGGGCTGTGGCGCTGCTCGTCGGTCGCGGTGCGGGCCGCGCTCAGCTCGCCGGCCACGGCGTCGTCACCCTTCAGCAGCGCGCGCTTGAGCAGTTGCAGCTCGGCCAGCTTCTCGGCAGCGCCGGCCACCCAGCGGCGCAGTTCGGCGTCGAGCGACGCATCGTTCGCCAGGCTCAGTGGCACGTGCAGCAGCGAGCACGAAGGGGCCAGCCACAGCCGGCCGCCACGGCGCTCCAGGGCCGGGCGCAGGTGGGCCAGCGCGGTGTCTAGATCGGCGCGCCAGATGTTGCGGCCGTCGACGATGCCGATCGACAGTTCGCGGTCCAGCGGCAGCGCGTCCAGCACCGCGGGCAGCTCGTCCAGCGCGCGCACCGCGTCCACATGCAAGCCGGCCACCGGCAGCCGGCAGGCCAGCGGCAGGTTGGTTTGCAGCGGCGAGAAGTAGGTCGCCAGCAGCACCGACACATCGACCTTGGCCAGGCGCTGGTAGGTGCGCTCGAAAGCCTGCGTCCACGCAGCCGGCAGATCGAGGCCGAGGATCGGTTCGTCCAGCTGCACCCACTGCACGCCGGCCGCGGCCAGGCGGGTCAGCAGGTCGACGTAAAGCGGCAGCAGCTGGTCGAGCAGGCCGAGACGATCGATGCCTTCGGCCTTGGCCTTGCCCAGCCACAAGAAGGTCAGCGGGCCCAGCAAGATCGGCTTGACCGGCAGCCCCAGCGCCTGCGCCTCGGCCAGCTCAGCCAGCAGGCGCTGCGGCGCCAGCGCGAAGGCGGTATCGGCCGTGAACTCGGGCACCAGGTAGTGGTAGTTGGTGTCGAACCATTTGGTCATCTCCAGCGCCGGCGTGCCGCTGGCCGCCGGGGCACCGCAGCCGCAGCCGTCACCGTGCGTGTGCGTGAGCGTGTGCGCCACGCCGCGGGCCATCGTGAAATGGCGCGCCAACGCGGGCTCGGCGGCGCTGAAGCCGAAACGCGCTGGCTCGCAGCCGAACAGCTGGATGTGGTTGGCGACCTGGTCGTAGAAGGCGAAATCGCCGACCGTCAGGAAGCTCAGGCCTGCGTCGCGCTGCTGCTCCCAGTGGCGGCGGCGCAGGGTGCGGCCGGTCGCGTCCAGTTCGTCGGCGCTGATCTCACCGCGCCAGTGCCGCTCGAGCGCGAATTTCAATTCGCGCTGTGCGCCGATGCGTGGAAAGCCAAGAATATGAGTCTGAATCATGATCGAGCATTCTTTGAATGAATCGCTTGGCATGATCGGCAGGGCACCACTATGATTCAAGCGAAAGTTTTCTTGAACGAACTTGAATTGGACTCATGAACCAGTCGCTGCTGGAGCTGCGCCACTTGAAGACGCTGCTGGCGTTGCGTGAGGCCGGCAATCTGTCGCGCGCGGCGCAGTTGCTGAACCTGACGCAGTCGGCGCTGTCGCATCAGATGAAGGGGCTGGAAGAGGCCTATGGCACGGCGCTGTTCGAGCGCAAGTCCAGCCCGGTGGCGTTCACCGCGGCGGGGCAACGCCTGCTGCGCCTGGCCGATGCGGTGTTGCCGCAGGTCAGCGAGGCCGAGCGCGATGTGGCGCGGCTCGTGGGTGGGGCTGCCGGCACGCTGCGCATCGCGGTGGAGTGCCACACCTGCTTCGATTGGTTGATGCCGGCGATGGACGCGCTGCGCGCCCGCTGGCCCGAGGTCGAACTGGACATCGTGTCGGGCTTTCATGCCGACCCGGTGGGCTTGCTGCACCAGGACCGCGCCGAGCTGGCGATCGTCTCCGAGCTGTCAGACGACGAGGCCGGCGTGGTCTACAGCCCGCTGTTCAGCTTCGAGATCGTCGCGCTGCTGCCGCAAGGCCACGCATTGCTGGCCAAACCCTGGCTCTACGCGCAAGACTTCGCCGACCACACGCTGATCACCTACCCGGTGCCCGACGACATGCTGGACCTGGTGCGGCACGTGCTGCGCCCGGCCGGCGTGACGCCGCCGCGCCGCACGAGCGAGCTGACGGTGGCGATGCTGCAACTGGTGGCGAGTGGGCGCGGGCTCGCGGCGCTGCCGGTGTGGGCGGTGAAGAACTATCTCGATCGCGGCTACGTGGCCCACCAGCGCATCGGCCGCGAAGGGCTGACCGGGCGGCTGTATGCCGCCACCCCGGAACGCCTGGCCGACCGGCCCTACCTGGCCGAGTTCGTGCGCATCATGCGAGAGGCCTCGCTGCTGAACCTGCCGGGTGTGACGCTGCTTTGAAGCGCGCCGCTGACGCGGCGCGCTGATTCAGACGCGGTGCAGCAATGCGCCGTGCATCGAGCGCAGTTTTTCCATCAGGTGCGTCGCGATGTCTTGCAGCGGCAGCACCTCGTTGGCGGCGCCGTGCTGGATCGCCTCGCGCGGCATGCCGAAGACCACGCAGGTCGATTCGTTCTGCGCGTAGTTGTAGCTGCCGGCGTCACGCATCGTCTTCATGGCCTTGGCGCCGTCGGCGCCCATGCCGGTCAGCATGATGCCGAAGGCGTTCTGGCCGACCACGCGGGCAGCCGATTCGAACAGCACCTCGACCGAGGGCTTGTGGCGGTTCACCGGCTCGCCGTCGCGCACGCGGGCCACGTAGTTGGCGCCCGAGCGCTCGACGCTCAGGTGCAGGCCGCCGGGGGCGATGTAGGCGTGGCCGGGCAGGATCCGCTCGCCGTCCACGGCCTCTTTCACGCGGATCTTGCACAGCGTGTCCAGCCGCGCCGCATACGAGCGGGTGAAGCCGGGCGGCATGTGCTGGGTGATGACGACCGCGGGCGCGTCGGCCGGCAGGTTCATCAGCACTTCCTTGGTGGCCTCGGTGCCGCCGGTGGAAGCGCCGATGAAGATGATTTTTTCGGTCGACAGCCGGCCCAGGTTGGCCACCGGGGGCTTGGCGGCCGCGGGCGTGCCGGGCGTGGCCGACACCGGCGGTGGCGGGGCGCGCTTCACATGCGCCTTCGACGCGATGCGGATCTTCTCGGTGATCTCTTCGGCCAGCTGCTTCAGCCCGTCGGCCACGCCGATCTTGGGTTTGGCGACGAAGTCGATCGCGCCCAGCTCCAGCGCGCGCATCGTCACGTCGGCGCCGCGCTCGGTCAGCGTGGACACCATCAGCACCGGCATCGGCCGCAAGCGCATCAGCTTGGACAGGAAGTCGATGCCGTCCATGCGCGGCATCTCGACGTCCAGCGTGATCACGTCCGGGTTCAGGTTGCGGATCATCTCGCGCGCGGCGAACGGATCCGCCGCGGTGCCGATGCACTCCATGTCGGGCTGCCGGTTGATGATCTCGGCCAGCAGGCTGCGCACCAGCGCCGAGTCGTCCACCACCACCACACGCGTCTTGGCCATTCTTGTCTTCCTTGGCTGGGCTGGGTTGTCGGGTGGTCAGAACAGGTCGATCGAGCCGCCGCCGGTGTTGGCGGGCGCGGCCTTCTGGGCGGCCGCGCGGTCCTGGGCCACCAGCGCTTCGGCATTGGTCGGCGCCAGGCGCTTGACCATCGCCTTGCCGCTGGCCGGCAGGTAGCAGACCTTGCGCGGGTAGATGTCCAGCACGTCCTTCGAGACGACAGGGATGCGCTCGGTCGACAGGAAGTCGAGCACGAACTGCGTGTTGCGCTCACCGACGTTGATCGAGTTCATGCCGCTGATCACCGCGCCGCCGCCGAAGACCTTGGCCTCCATCGTCAGGCGCGAGGCGCCGCGCTTCATCATCTCGTTGATCAGCAGTTCCATTGCGTACGAGCCATAGCGGCCCGAGTCGCCGGCGCCGTCGGGCAGCATGAAGTGGTTCATGCCGCCGACGCGGGCCTGGCGGTCCCACAGGCAGGCGGCGATGCACGAGCCCAGCGTGGTCATGACCAGCAGGTCTTCGGTGTCGCAGTAGTACTCGCCGGGCAAGACCTTGACCGCTTCGTTCTTGAAGTGCGCGTCGTAGAAGAAGAACGACGCTTCGCCCGGCTTGCGGGCCTGGGCCTTGAGCAGGTCCAGCCGCGGTGTGCGCCCCAGGGTGTTGCTGGTGCCGGCGCTGTTGAAGGGCGGTGGCGCGACGCGGGTGGCGCCGGGCGAGGAAGCGGAAGGCAAGGTGGCCATGGGTGAAACCTGGTTCGCGTGAATATTCGAATGACGGCGGGTGCGGCGGCGCTGGCAGTGGCGCCGGGCTACACCCGCTTGTAGATCGTCTTGCCCTGCAGGTGAAACAGGTCGCGTGAGTCGGTGAAGTTCTCGGAATGGCCGACGAACAACAGGCCGCCCGGTTTCATCACGCCATGGATGCGCTCCAGCACCTTGCGCTGGGTGGCGTGGTCGAAATAGATCATCACGTTGCGGCAGAACACCATGTCGAAGGGCTCGCCCATGGCCCAGTGGGTGCTCATCAGGTTGAACGGCTTGAAGTCGATCATCTTGGTCAGCTCGGGCTTCACGCGGATGAACCCCGCGTTAGCGCCGGTGCCGCGCATGAAATGCTTCTTCAGCCGCTCGGGCGACAGGCCGCGCGAATCGGCCGGGTAGACGCCGCGCTGGCCGGTGGCCAGCACCTTGGTGTCGATGTCGGTGGCCAGCAGGCGGGCGCCGGTGCTGGCGCCCAGCACCTCGCTGAGCACCATCGTGATCGAGTAGGGCTCTTCGCCGGTCGACGCGGCGTTGCACCAGATGCGCGGGTTGCGCACGGTGGCGTTCAGGCCGCGCAACGCGTCGGCAAACGCGTGGAAGTGGTGTTCCTCGCGGAAGAACGAGGTCAGGTTCGTGGTCAGGCAGTTGATGAACTCCTGCCACTCCTGGTCGCCGGCCAGGCCGCTGGCGCCTTCGAGCCACTGCAGGTAGTCCTTGAAGCTGCGGTGCCCGGTTTCGCGCAGGCGGCGCGACAGCCGGCTGTAGACCATGGCCCGCTTGCCGTCGTGCAGGCTGATGCCGGCGCGCTGGTAGATGAGCTTGCGCACCCGCTCGAAATCGGCCGCCGCGAAGGTGAACTCCTGGTCGATGGCGTCGATATCGCCGGGGCGGCTGGGGGCGTCAAGCAATGAGCTCATCTTGTTGTACGGGCAGCGGCTACGTTGAACGATGGCCTCGCGATCCGGCGTCGGACCACGGGCAGGGCGGGGGACACCTCGGCAAGTCTGCCCACGCCAGACCAAAACAGCGGCTGGAGTTGAGCCCGGTTCCCCCAGCTATTTCGGCAGCTGCGGCCCAAACCCGCACTGCTAGACTGCGCCAAACCTCCCAGGCTTGCTTCATATTTCACGCCGCGTGAGCGCCCCCACCCCCCCTCCAGCAGCCGATCGGCCGACTCTGCGCGTCGAGCAGGCGATGCAATTGCTGCAGCAGTCGGGGCACCCGTTGCCGCCGGGCGCGCCGGGCAGCGTGGCGTGGCTGCAAGGGCTGATCGACGCGCTGTGCGACCTGTCCAGCCGCGACGCGCTGACCGGCCTGGCCAACCGCCGCAGCTTCGAGGCGGCGCTGGGCCGAGAGATCGACCGCGTCGCCCGATCCGGCGAGCCGGCCTTGCTGCTGCTGCTGGACATCGACCATTTCAAGCGCGTCAACGACACCCACGGCCACGCCGTGGGCGACCTCGTCATCCAGGCGGTGGCCGACGTGCTGCGCGAGACCGTGCGGCCGATGGACTTGCCGGCCCGCATCGGCGGCGAAGAGTTCGCCATCATCCTGCCCAACTGCGCGCCGGCCTTCGGCCAGACGGTGGCCGACCGGGTGCGGCTGCGCATCGAGGCCAAGTCCGTCAAGATCGGCCCGTCGCAAACCCTGGGCGTTACGGTCAGCGTGGGGGGCGCCTACGCGCCGCAATGGGTGCGCTCCACCGCCACCTTGTGGAAAGAGCGGGCCGACCTGCAGCTCTACCGGGCCAAGGCCGAAGGGCGCAACCGCACCTGCCTCGAGCCCACGCCCGTCTCGCTGGTCAGCCCCGAAGAAAAGGGTCTGCTCTTTGGCACGTCGAATTTCGGGGAATTTGAATGAACACCGCTGCCAGCCGGCCTGACGCGGCGGGCGCCGCCGCACCGCCAGCGTCGTCATCGCCCAAGCGTGCGCGCATCACCGCCATCACGAGCGGCAAGGGTGGCGTCGGCAAGACCTTTCTGTCGGCCAACCTGGCCGCGGCGCTGGCCCGCCAGGGCGAGCGCGTGTTGGTGCTCGACGCCGACCTGGGCCTGGCCAACCTCGACGTGGTGCTGAACCTGTTCCCCAAGATCACGCTGCACGATGTCTTCACCGGCAAGAACACGCTCGACCAGGCCATCGTGCCCGCGCCCGGCGGCTTTCATGTGCTGTTGGCCGGCTCGGGCATGGTCGAGTATTCGCGCCTGACGCCCGAGGTGCGCGACCTGCTGGTCGACGTGGTGGCCAAGGTGCGGCCGCAGTTCGACCGCATCCTGCTCGACACCGGCGCCGGCATCTCGGACGTGGTGCTCTACACCGTTTCGCTGGCCGACGAGGTGCTGGTCGTCACCACGCCCGAGCCCACCGCGCTGACCGATGCCTACGCGACGATCAAGGTGCTGGCCACCACGCAGCACCGGCGCGACATCCGCCTGCTGGTCAACCAGGTCACCCGCCCGGGCGACGGCCGCACCATCCGCGGCCAGCTGCAGCAGGTGGTCGACCGCTATGTGACACCGGGGCTCGAGTCGCCGGTCAAGCTCGAATTTCTCGGCGAGGTCGGCACCGACAAGACGGTGCGCGAGGCCGTGACCCGGCGCCAGCTGCTGCTCGAAGCCTTTCCTGGCTGCCTGGCCGCCCAAGGCGTGGTGGCCGCGGCCACCCGGCTCGTGGCCTGATGAGCGGCGCCGACAACACGCGCGACGCCGAAGACGACGCGCCCCCGGCGGGCCCGACGCCGTTCGACCGCCTCGGCGGCGAGCCCGGCGTGCAAGCGCTGGTCGACCGGTTCTACGACCTGATGGACCTGGAACCCGCCTACGCGGTGCTGCGCGGCGTGCACGGCTCCGACCTGCACAGCGCACGGCAGAAGCTCTTCTGGTTCCTCTGCGGCTGGCTCGGCGGCCCGAGCCACTACATCGAACGCTTCGGCCACCCGCGCCTGCGCGCCCGCCACCTGCCGTTCTCGATCGGCCAGATCGAGCGCGACCAGTGGCTGGCCTGCATGTACCAAGCGATGGCCGAATGCAACGTCGAGCCCGCGCTGCGCGAGCGGCTGGAGAAGTCGCTGTTCGACACGGCGGACTGGATGCGCAATAGGGCGGGTTGAAGCCAACTGCCCGGTGCCTCGCGGCTCACCAATTTGTTGGTGATTCGCTTTCTTTGTTGGGATACAAAGCGGCGGCGTCCATGGCCGGTGAAATGGGGGGCTGGGCGCGTCGTGGATCCCCGCTTCATCAGAAGAAAGCTCTATCAACATGCATTCCAAGTTACTTCGCAGCGCGCTGACGGGAGCGCTGCTCGCCGCCGGTCTATGCATCTGGGCCCAGGCTACGCCGGCGGCTCAGTCGGCCAATGTCGCTGGTGCCGGCCTGCAGGCCGTGCCACCACACATCCGCGCTCAGATCGCCGCCCGCGCGAGCGCGAGGCGGGCTTCGACTTTTCAGCAGACTGCCGGCACGCTGGACAAGCTTCCTCCCACGCTCACTGCCTTCGACGCTATGGCCCTGGTGGACGTCGGCGTGCCGGGCAGCGCGCTGAGCGTTTCATTCAAGGCAACGGACGACATGTCGGGCGTTGGCTGGGTGAATGCCTGGGCCTACGGCCCGAGCGGCCAGATGGTCGATGTCAGCTTCGCGGAGTTCGTGCCACTGACCAAGTTCGGCGGGAAAATGCATTCCCATGGCATCCCGGCCTTCCTGGAGCCCGGCGTCTACACCTTCATCGGCGCCTACATCGAAGACTTTGCAGGCAACGGCCAGAACATCGATGGAGCGACGCTGGCCACGCTCGGCAAGGTCAGCTTCACCGTCAAGAACAAGAAGGGATTCGATACCACGCCGCCCACCCTCGTCAGCGGCAAGATAGTGACGCCTCGCGTCGACCTGTCGATTCCTCATGCTGGAACTGAATACGACCCGGCTTTCGTGCAAGTGGCCGTCAGCGCGACAGATGCGGGCAACTCGGCAGTGTCGGGTGTCCAGTACGCGAGCGCCGTCTTCTGCACGATCGATAGTTCCGCCTGCATCTCCACGATGAGCAACAGCAGCGAGACGGACCCACTGGCGTCCCGTGCAAACCTGCGGCTCGGGACGCGTGTCTCGCAGGACATGAACCAGCCGGGCGACTACGTTCTTCAGTCGGTGATGGTGGTGGACTTTGCAGGCAACAGCAAGAGTTGGTACAGCACAGTCTTCGGTGGTCAAACCGACTTCAGCACATACTTTCCCTCGACGACGATCAAGCTGGTGCCCTGACGTTTCGCGGTTCGATTCAAAAGCCGGCCAAGTCTCGTCAGGCTGGCCGGCTTTTTTGCGCTCAGCGCCGGCTCTGCGCTTGACATCGGACAAACCGCAGGCGTCTCGTCCGACACCGGCCCCGCGCGCCCGACCTTACGATGCCCCTGGCGATGTCGCCAGATGCGAGGGCCGTCACAAGGCGTTCCGATGCCCATTCCCACTCCTGCGGTACCGGCGACCAACGCCCCCTCGGCCTCGCCGCCGCCGCCTGTGCGGCCGCGTTTGCGCTTGCGCCGCCCGCCCGGCTTGTCGATGGCGGCGTGGCGCCAGTTCATCAGCGTGGCCAAGCCCTACTGGCTGGGCGACCAACGCAAAGCGGCTTGGGGCCTGCTGGCGCTGCTGATCGTGCTGATGCTGGGCGAGACCCAGTTCGCGGTGATGCTCAACAACCAGGCCGGCGAGATGACCTCGGCGCTGTCGGCCAAGGACGGCCCGCGCTTCTGGAGCAATGTGCGGGCGTGCTTGATGGTGCTGGTGTTCGCGGTGCCGATCTACGCCTTCTACTACTACATGCGCGATGCGTTCTCCAACCACTGGAGGCGCTGGCTGACCGGCCGCTTTCTCGACGGTTACCTGAGCGGTCGCAAGTACTACGAGCTGAACAACAGCGGCGACATCGACAACCCTGACCAACGCATCAGCGAAGACATCAACAGTTTCACAGGCCGTTCGATCCACTTCCTGCTGATCTTTCTCGGCTCGGGCATGCAGCTGGTGGCCTTCAGCGCGGTGCTGTGGTCGATCTCGCACACGCTGGTCGCGTTTCTGGCGGTCTACGCCACGGTCGGCACGGTGGTGGCGCTGTGGGTCTTCGGCTCGCCGCTGATCCAGCTGAATTTCTGGCAACTGCGGCGCGAGGCCGACTTCCGCTTCGGCCTGATGCGGGTGCGTGAGAACGCCGAGTCGATTGCCTTCTACCGCGGCGAGCCGCAAGAGCGAAAGCAGATCGAGCGTCGCTTCGATGCGGTGTTCGCCAACTACGCCAAGCTGATCAAGAAGCAGCGTTCTCTGAACCTGTTCCAGCGTGGGTTCAGCCAGCTGACGCTGGTGGTGCCCAGCGTGATCCTGGCCGATGGGGTGCTGTCAGGCCAGCTCGAAGTGGGGCGGGCCGTGCAGGCCGCGGGCGCCTTCACCGCGGTGCTGGGCGCGGTCGCGCTGATCGTCGACAACTTCGAAAGCCTGAGCCGTTTCGTTGCCGGCATCGGGCGCTTGCATGCCTTGTCCGAGCTGGTGCTGAAAGAGCCAGGCGCTGCCGAGCCGGCGACCGAGCTGCCGTGGATCGAGAGCCGTGAGGGCGACAGCTTCAAGCTCGACGCGGTCACGCTGTACACGCCTCAGGCCGAGCGGCTGCTGGTCAAGGAGCTGAGCCTCGCCCTGAAGCCCGGCGAGGGCCTGTTGATCACCGGTGTCAGCGGCTGCGGCAAGAGCTCGCTGCTGCGCGCGATCGCCGGGCTGTGGCACACCGGCTCGGGCGTGGTGCAGCACCCGCCGATGGACCAGGTGTTCTTTTTGCCGCAGCGGCCTTACCTGCAGCACGGCACGCTGCGCAGCCAACTCATCTACCCCAGCAACGACACCGGGCTGGGCGAACAACGATTGCTCGAGATCCTGCAGCAGGTGCGGCTGGAAGACCTGGCCGAGCGCGTCGGCGGGCTCGACGCGGTGCACGACTGGGAGAAGCTGCTGTCGGTCGGCGAGCAGCAGCGGCTGGCCTTTGCGCGGGTGCTGGTGCGCGCGCCGCAGGTGGTGATCCTCGATGAGGCCACCAGCGCGCTCGACAGTGCCAGCGAGGCGTCGCTGTACAAACGCCTTCGCGACAGTGGCGCCACGCTGATCAGCGTGGCCCACCGCGCGGCGGTGCTGCGCTACCACAGCCAGGTGCTCAAGCTCACCGGCGGCGGCGCCTGGGAAGTGCACGACGCCGAAGGTTACGAATTCGACGGCTGACCTCGCGGGCACCGGCTCCGCTGCGCCCCGAGTGTGCAGCGCGGCTGACGTTTACCGTCGTCGCACGTCGGGGCAGGCGAACTCGCGGCCGATGGCCGAGCGCGCCAGAAAATAGTTGTTACGAGCGCGGTCGCTCAATTGGTCGAGGTTGACGCGGCCGGTGCTGTCACACGGGAAGGCCAGCGCGCGGCCCTTGTCGAACAACGAGGCGAAGCGCAGCTCAAACTGGTGGTCGTCACCATCGGTCGAAACACTGAGGCGAGTAAGCACAACATCCCTCCGGCAAAGCTGTCGACCGGTGTGAAGGCGGTCTGGAAAGCCGCTCTTTTGAGGGCTGGTCGACAGGCACACAGCTTGCCGTTCTTGGCTTACAGAATCATTCAACATTCGTCAGCAAATGTTCATTTCCGGTGTGACCTAACGCACAGACGCGCGACCGTGGTGGCGCTGGTGAGCGCGTGGGGTCGTCGCCCAGTAAGGAAGCCGCACCGAAACACGACCTATCGATGACCACGTTCATCGAGACCCGGACCGAACTCCACCGCCGCCGCTCATGGCGACGGCGCCTCGCAAGGAGCCCCGCCATGTCGACCCGCCTGCCTCACAACGCCGACCAGTACGAGCTGCGGTTTGCCAACCTGTTCGACGAAGGCCGCGGCTTGTCGTTTCCGTGCGACCGCGCTGGCCGGGTCGACCTGGATCGCCTGAGCGACCGGGCCCGGGCCAACTACTTCTTCGCCCGCTCGGCGATCGGTCGCGAGTTCAGCTGCCCGGCCGTCCGGCAGGCCTGGCACTGACGCCGGTGGCGGCCGTTGCGCCGGCCAGAACGGCCAAGGCCTCAGCCCGCCGCGGGCGGGGCACCGGCGGCCGGTGCCACCTTGCCCGTCAGGCGTCCGATCAGCTCGTGCATCACCGCGTCTTCCTCGGGCTTGAGCAGGCCGCTGCGCAACAGCGATTCGCGCTCCAGCGAGCGCAGGCGCCACTCGATCTCGCGCACGATCGTGATCACCTCCTGGTGGATCTGCGGGTCGTGCAGCGCGGCGAGTTCGCGCAGCAGCACCTCGGGGTCGGCCGCATCGAGCCCAGTGCTCGAGAACGCGGTCTGCAGGCGCTGCATGCGGTCCAGCCCTGAGGCCAATGCGCGCTGCAATTCGCCGCGCGACCTGCCGATCTGCTCTTCGATCCAGCCCCGGTGCTGCGCGAAACGGCGCATCGTCGCGGCAATGCGGGCCACGCGCGGCACCGCGTCTTCCATCGGCGTCGGCGCACCGCCCTGGCTCGGGTCGCTGCGGGCCGCCGCGTCGCTGATGGCCTGCACCAGCTCGGGGCTGAACTCGCCCGGGATGATGCGGGTGGCCACGCTGGCACGCGCCAGCGGCATCAGGCCCGATTCGAGCAGCGCCATCAGCCACTCGGCCGCACCGAGGATCTGGCCGTCCAGCGACAGCGCGCCGCCGGCCACACCGCGCGGGTAGCCGAAACCGTCGAGCCGCTCGTGGTGCAGCAAAACGGCGTTGGCGATCGCGGCGCCCGCGCCCTCCATGTCTTTCAGCACGCGCTGGCCGATGACCGGGTGGCTGACGATGTGGCGCCACTGCTCGGGCGCCAGCCGGGTGCCGCGCTTGAGGTGCTGCGGGTCGATGTACAGCTCGCCCACGTCGTGCAGCAGGCCGGCCAGTGCCAGCAGACGGTGCCGGTCGATGTCGCCCGGCACCAGCTTGCGCCCCAGCGCCATCGCCAGCATCGCCACGCCCACGGTGTGGCGCAGCCGGTCGCCCTGGTACTCGCTGTAGACGGTCAACAGCGACTGCACCGGTGCCGACAACTTCAGCCGCATCAACGATGCCGGGATCGGCTGCGCCGTGCCCTCGGGCTGGCACAGCGTGGCCACCAGCGGGTATTCGGTCAGCAGGGCGTTGGCGATCGGGCCGAAGCGCTCGGGCACCACGCCGCCAACGACCTGCACGCAGTCTTCGAGCGGCTTTTGCAGCTTGTGCTGCAGCAGGCGCTCGCGCATGGCCGGGTCGATGCGCGCGCCTTTGGCCATCAGCTTGATGCCATTGCCGGTGACGATGTCTTCCGTCACCTCGACCGCGTGGTGGGCCGTGGTGGCGACCACATGGTCCAGATAGTGCGGGTTGACTTGACCGGGGTCTTCGACGGTCTCGTTCACAGGCGGCTGGGCTCCCTGGCCCGTGGCATGGCGGGCTCTGGGCTTGATCTTAGCCGGGGGCCCCCTGGCGGTACAGCACGATGCGGCGCCCCTTTGTCGCGCGGGCGCCATGCGTGTGGCCTCTGTTACATCCGCGGCGCGTGCCGCCTGTCGATTCCGCCATGCCAGCTTCGTCGTGATGATGAGGCGCCACGGCGCTTCGACCCATTCAACGACAGGAGCGAGCGAACATGAGCAAAGCCACCCCCGTACCGCCGGCGATCGGCGCGATCCCCTACCTGACGATCCGCGGCGCGAGCGACGCGATCGCTTTCTACCAGCGCGTTTTCGGCGCCGAGATCGTCGAGCGGCTGGACGACCCGACCGGTGCGGTCGTGCACTGCCAGCTGCAGGTCGGCCCGGCCAGCTTCATGCTGACCGAAGAGCGGCCGCAGATGGGCGCATTGAGCCCGATGAGCGTGGGCGGCACGTCGACCGCGGTGACCTTCTACGTGCCCGATTGCGACAAGATCGTGCAGCGGGCGCTCGACGCCGGCGCGAAGCCGACGATGCCGCTGATGGACCAGTTCTGGGGCGACCGCGCCGGTGGCGTGATCGACCCGTTCGGCCACAGCTGGATGATCGCCACGCACAAGGAAGACCTGAGCTCGGCGCAATTGAAGGAGCGCTTCCAGACCGCGATGGCGCAGCACGGCGCCGGCTGCGGCGGCTGACGCCCCGGCGCCGGGATTGACCCGGCCGCGCGCTTGGCCGAAGCTGGCGAGCATGATGTCGATGATGATGTTTGCTCGCCGGCTCCGGCCCTTTCTCGTCGTGGCGGCCTGCGTGGTGGTGGGGCTGCTCGGCAGCACCGTTGCCCACGCGGCCGGCGACACGCTGCGCATCGGCTCGAAGCGGTTCACCGAGTCGTACATCCTGGCCCAGGTGCTGGCGCAGACCGCCGCGCCGCACGCGGCGGTCGAGGTGAAGCAGGGGCTGGGCAACACCGCGATCGTCTACGAGGCGCTGCGCGCCGGCAGCATCGACCTCTACCCCGAGTACACCGGCACGATCGGGCTGGAGATCCTGAAAAGCCCCGGTGCGATGACGCTGGCGGCGATGCGCGAGCAACTGAAGCCCCTGGGCCTGGGCGTCGCCGTGCGGCTGGGCTTCAACGACGGTTATGCATTGGCGATGCGCGAAGACACCGCCGCGCGGCTGGGCGTGCGCAAGCTGAGCGACCTCGCCGCACAACCCGCATTGCGCCTGGGCCTGAGCAACGAGTTCATCGGCCGGGCCGACGGCTGGCAGGGCCTGGCCGAGCGCTACCACCTGGCGCAGCAGCCGGCGGGGCTGGACCATGGCCTGGCCTACGACGCCATCGCCGGCGGCCAGGTCGACGTGATCGACATCTACACCACCGACGCGAAGATCGGCCACCTCGGCCTGCGTGTGCTCGAAGACGACGCCGGCCACTTCCCGCGTTATGACGCGGTGCTGCTGTACCGGCTCGACGTGCCGCAGCGGTTCCCGGCGGCGTGGGCCGCACTGCAAGGGCTGGAGGGCCGCATCGGCGAGGCGCAGATGATCGCGATGAACGCGCGCGCCGAGCTGCAGGGCGCGGCGTTCGACGTGATCGCGCGTGACCACCTGGCGCAGCGCAGGGCGACGAGTGCGCCGGTCGACACCGGCGTCTGGTCCAAGCTCTGGGGCCCCGATCTGTCGCGCCTGGCGGCCCAGCACCTGGGCCTGGTGGCCGCCGCGGTGCTGCTGGCGGTGCTGATCGGCGTGCCGCTGGCGGTGGCGGTGGCCTCGCATGCCGGCGCGCGGTCTGCCGTGCTGGGGGCGACAGGGCTGCTGCAGACCGTGCCCTCGCTGGCGCTGCTCGCGGTGCTGATCTCGTGGCTCGGCCGCATCGGCACCGTGCCGGCGCTGGTGGCGTTGACCTTGTATGCGCTGCTGCCGATCATGCGCAACACCTGCACCGGCCTGGCCGAGGTGCCGGCTGGGCTGAAGCTGGCGGGCCAGGCGCTGGGCCTGCGCCGCGGCCAGCAACTGCGGGTGGTCGAGCTGCCGCTGGCGCTGCCGGTCATCGTGGCCGGCGTGCGCACGGCCACCACGATCTCGGTCGGCACCGCGACGATCGCCGCCTTCATCGGCGCCGGCGGCTTCGGCGAGCGCATCGTCACCGGCCTGGCGCTGAACGACAAGGCCTTGCTGCTGGCCGGTGCGCTGCCGGCTGCGGCATTGGCGCTGCTGTTCGAAGCCAGCTTCGGCCTGGCCGAGCGCTGGCTGCGGCGCAGCCGCCTGGCCGAGGTTTAGGAGACGACCATGAACACGCTGCGCCAACGATGCGCCACGCTGATCACCACGGCGCTGGCCATCATTGGCCTGGCCGCTTGCGCGCCGCTGCCGGTGGCCGCGCCGGGCGGCGCCTCGTTGTTCGTCGACTCGGCCTTCGCGCCGCCGAGCCGGCCGGTCGAGCCCGCCCAGGTCTTTGCGCTCAGCGCCGAGATGCGCCGCTACCTGGCGCACGAGATCGACGATCAGGTCCAGCTTCATGGCCTGCAGCGTGGGCTGATCGACGCGCTGTACTCGAGCCAGCGGCTCGCGTTGGACTACGACGCCGAGTTCACCCGCAACGCGGCCGAGGCCTTCGATGCGCGGGCCGGCAACTGCCTGTCGCTGGCGATCATGACCGGCGCGTTTGCCAAGGCGCTGGGGCTGGCGGTGCGCTACCAGGCCGTGCAGATCGACGACAGCTGGGGCCGCGATGGTGACCTCGCGCTGTTCGTCGGCCACGTCAATGTCTCGATCGGCAAGCGCGTGCCGGTGGTGCGCACGGTCGAGCACAGCCCCGATTGGTGGACGGTCGATTTCCTGCCGCAGGCCGACATCCAGCGCCAGCGGGCGCTGCCGGTGGCCGAAGAGCGCATCGTCGCGATGTACCTCAACAACAAGGCCGCCGAGGCGCTGGCCCGTGGCCGCCGGGACGACGCCTACTGGTGGGTCCGCGCCGCGATCGTCGAAGACCGGCGTTTTGCCGACCTGTACAACACGCTCGGTGTGGTCTACATGCGCCACGGCCTGCCCCAGCCGGCCGAGGCCGCGTTGCGGGCCGCGCTGGCCCAGCGCAGCGAGCATCCGCAAGCCCTGGGCAACCTGGCCTTGCTGTTGCACCGCCAAGGGCGTGAGGCCGAGGCCGGCAGCGTCGACCAGCAACTGGCGCGGCTGCGCGCGAAGTCACCGTTCGCCAGCTTCAACCGGGGTCTTCGGGCCTACGAAAGCGGCGACTACGCGCAGGCCCGCGAGCAGTTCGAGCGCGCGCTGGCGCTGTCGAACGACTTCCACGAATTTCACTACTGGATGGCGCTGGCCTGCCTGCGCCTGGGCGAGCGCGAACAGGCGCTCAGGCACCTGCACGAGGCCGAGCAGAACAGCACCACCCGGCAGCAGCAGGCCGCCTATGCGATGAAGCTGCAGCGGCTGGCGGCCGCGGGCGCCCCGGCGCGCTGACTGCGCCGCCCGGCCCAGGCGGCGCGCATTCCATCGCCATCTTTCGGCGGCAGAATCGCCGCCGTGTCCGCGGCCCCGCAACGAGGGCCGGCGCTGGTGTTGGGGGTGCGACATGTCTCGATCGTGGCAAGCGGGCGCGTGGCTGCGCGGCGTGGTGCTGGTCTTGTGCCTGCCTTTGGCGGCCCGGGCCGGGGCCAGCTGCGACCCCTTGCCGGCACAGTTGCCGGCGGTGCCGCCGGTCCTGGTCCATGGCAGCCGGGGCGACTTCGCCTACTTCAAGTGGGACGACTACTGCTACGGCGGCCCGGCGCTGAGCTGGACCGAATGGGCCGAAGGCAACGACTGGGACGCCGGCACGCAGACGCTGACGCGCCGGCTCGACTACTACCGCCGCGCCGACATCCCGCTCGGCGAGTCGACCCCGCTGGTGCTGTACGCCCATCCGAACGGCCAGAACGAAGAGATCGCCGCCGACTCGACGCTGTACAACGCCTTGCTGGTGAAGGTGCTGGAGGCCGGCTACGCACTGGCATCGCTCGAATCGCGGCACCCGCTGAGCAGCTTCATCGTCAAGCGCCCACCGGGCCATGACAAGCCCGACTGGCCTGCGCCCACCACCGCCGCGCTGCCCAGCAACGACATCGCCACCGCGGTGCGCTGGCTGAAGTTCTACCGCCGCACCTTCGGCATCGACGCCGGCAAGATCTTCCTCGTCGGCCAATCCCGGGGCTCGGCGGCACTGCTGAACGCGCTGCTGAACGAGCCCGCGCAAAACGAGTTCACCGACTGGCGCTCGCGCTCGTCGAGCGTGCGCGGGGCCTACGTGGTGCAGGCGCAGACGACCTACCTCGAAGCCGAGATCGGCCCGGTCTTCGTCAAGGGCACCGGCCCCGACGGCGAGCCCTACCGCTACTGGTACCACCAGGACGCGCCCGACGTGATCATCGACCTGGCGCGCAACATCCCTGGCAGCGCAGTGCAGCTGGCCCGCAACGCGGCGCTGGACACGCTGGTGCCGGTGCACATGGCCTACGAGCAGCCGCTGGCGCTGGAGCCCGACGGCCGCAGCATCCAGCCGCAGTGCTACGAAAGCAGCAACCGCAACCGCGCCTACCAGGAGTTCGACGACGACAACGACGCCAGCACGCCGCCGGTCTACGACATCGACCAGCTGCCGAAATGCCCGCCCGCCGGCGACGGGCCGCGGCCGATGTTCGACCTGCACGACCCGAACTACAGCCAGTACTTTGCGCAGGCCTACGCCGACCGCGGCGTGCCGCAGCGCATCACCCGCTGCGTGGACGTGGGCAAGGACAACGTCGAGGCGGCCTACGCCGAGCTGGTGCCTTTCGTGCGCGCGGTGCTCGACCAGCGGGTGTTCACCACCACCTGCCCGGCCGGCGGCACACCGGCGCCGGCGCCACCGCCGACGAGACGAAAGCCCTGACCCGCGAGTGGGTGGCACCTGAAGCGGCCACCACGCCGGCACCTGCGGGCGACCGCCCGGCGGCGACTCTGGCACGATCGGGCCTTCGCTTGCGAGGAGCTTCCCGATGCATCGTGTCTTGGCTGCGGCGCTGGCGCTGCTGATTTCGTTGCCCGCCTGGTCCCAGCGCAGCCAGCCGGCGCCGCTGCGCATCATGCCCATCGGTGATTCGATCACCGAAGGCGGCGACGGCACCGGCGGCTTTCGCAAGCCGCTGTTCGACAAGCTGACCGCCGCCTGGGGCATGCCCAACTTCGTCGGCTCGCGCAACATGCGCCAGAGCGACCCGGTGGATGTCGTCGACCACGACGAAGACGGCTACTCGGCCTACCGCATCGAGCAGATCACCTCGGGCAAGGGCTTCTGGAATGCGCCGCCGCTGGAGACACGGCTGAAGGCCTGGGACCCGGCGGTCGTGACCATTCACGCCGGCACCAACGACGCACAGCAGAACTACTACTTCTACGGCAACCCGAAGACCGGCTTTCCCGGCGTGGTCGACCGGCTCGACGACCTGGTCTCGCGCATCGTCGCCTTCAACCCCGAGATCTACATCGTCGTGGCGCAGATCATCCCGGCCAACGCGCCGGCCACCGAGACCACGCAGGCCTACATCCGCGCGCTGAACGCGAAGATCCCGGCGCTGGTCGAGCGGCACCAGGCGCTGGGCCACCGGGTGTCGCTGGTCGACCTGTACACGCCGATGCTGGCGCACCCGAACCCCGACGGCATCCACCCCGGCGCCGAAGGCTACGCGGTGATGGCCGAGCAGTGGTTCCAGGCGCTGATGGCGCTGGGCGTGGTGCCGAAGAACCCCGACCCGGGCCGCTTCTGGGGCCTGCACCAGGCCGACCGCTTCAGCACCACCTCGTCGACGCCGTGGTCGCCGCAGGCCAACCTCCTGCGCGCCGGCTCGCCCAGCCTGGCCGGCGTGCAGACCAGCGGCTACAGCGGCAGCCATGCGCCGGCCCTGCTCAACGACGGCTCACTGGGCGCCTTCTCCAACGACCAGGACTACCTCTCGACGACCACGTTCACGCTGGCCACGGCGCAGGCCCCGAATGGCTACGACCTCACCCGCATCCGCAGCGCCGCCGGCCTGCCCACGGCCGCCAACGGCGACGAGCGCTCGCACCAGTCTTACGAGGTGTGGTGGTCGTCGGTCGACGCACCCGACACCTTCACCCAGCTCGGTGACTTTCACCACGTGCTCGTCAACGTGGCCGAGCGCGCGTCGCAGATCACGCTGACGCGCACCGGCGGCGCGCCGCTGGCCACGCGGGTGGCAAAGGTCCAGTTCCGCTTCACGCAGCCGCCGCTGCGCCAGTTCGGCTTCATCGGCATCGACAGCCCCACGCCGTACCGCGAGCTCGAGGTGTTCGGCGCGCCCACGCCGTAGTGGGCCCGGCGGGGCCGCCGCGATAATGCGCGCCGCTTCCGATCCCGGTGTTTCCATGCAACGTCGTCATTTCTTGCGCAGCGGTGCTGCGCTGGCCAGCCTGTCACCGCTCGGCGCCGCCCGGGCCGACGGCGATACGGCGCCGGTAGCCGGCGAGCGGCCCGCGTTCGCGGCGCCGGCGCCATTGGCGGCCGTGCGGGCGCGGCCAGACCGCCTGATCGACATCTCGGTCTGCACCCGGCCGTTCAGGCCGCAAGGCCCGCGCATCGAGGCGGAGCGGCGCCATGGCAAGACCATCGTCCACAACTACGGCCACGGCGGCAGTGGCTGGTCGCTCTCGTGGGGCTCGGCGAAGCTGGCGCTGCCGATGATTCAGGCCGCGCGCGAGAAGCACGTGGCGGTCATCGGCTGCGGCGCGATCGGGCTGACCACCGCACGCGTGGCACAACGGGCCGGGCTGCGGGTGCGCATCTACGCGAAAGAGCGGCCGCCCGAGGTGCGCTCGTCGGCCGCCACCGGCGTGTGGTCACCCGACTCGCGCATCTGCACCGAAGCGCATGCGACCCCCGAATTCACCCAGCGCTGGGAGGCGATGGCACGCGCGTCGTTCAAGGTCTACCAAAGCCTGCTCGGGCTGCCGGGTGACCCGGTGGCGTGGCACGACGGTTACCTGCTGTCCGACCTGCCGTTCGACCAGCCCTTGCCGCCGCCGGCGATCGAAGACCACGAGCCCGACTACCCGGACCTGGAGTCCCGTATCCGCGAACTCTGGCCGCGCTCGCAGGTGCTGCTGCCGCACGAGCACCCGTTTCGTGTGCCGCACGTGCGCCGCTACAGCCAGATGACCTACAACCTGGCGACCTACTCGCGCCTGTTGTTCGACGATTTCCTGCGCGAAGGCGGCGAGATCGAGCAGCGCGAGTTCTCGCACCCGCGCCAGTTCGTGGCGCTGAAAGAGCGGGTGGTCGTCAACGCCACCGGCTACGGTGCGCGCGCGTTGTTCGGCGACGAATCGATCGTGCCGGTGCGCGGCCAGACGGCGCGGCTCGTCCCGCAGCCCGAGGTCCACTACAACCTGATCTACCGCGGCCACAACCTGGTGATGGTGTCGCGCCGCGAAGGGTTGCTGGTGCAGGCACAGGGCGAGCACGACTACGGCAACGACGACACGACGCCCGACCGCGCCTTGTCCGAAGCGGCGGTGGGGCGGCTGGCGCAGTTGTTCGGCTGACCTTCTCGACAACTGTCACGGTCGAGCAGAAAGACACGGAGGGCGGTACTGCATCTTTTGGGCAGAACGGCGCCCAGCACCTGCGTGGCAGCCTGGCGGTGCGCGGTTAACATCTTGCTTGGGGGGAGTCGACTGCTTTGTGAAGTGGGCGGCGCCATGCCGTCAACACGATCGACGCGGGCTCAAGCACCGCGCTCCACGATGACCAAAGCAGCATATTGTGGGTTGCGCTTCTGCGCTCGCAAGGTACTTGATCTTGTTCTGGCCGCTTCAGCCAGCGTCGCGCTGGTGGCTTGCGGTGGTGGCGGCGGCGGTGAGGGACCGCCGACCACGCCCGATACGCCGTTGATCTATGGCATCGCAGCGCAGGGCGCAGCGATGGATGGAACGGTCAGCATTGAAGACAGCGCTGGACGCATCGTTTCGACACCCATTTCCGGAACGAGCGGGGAGTTCAGTGTCAGCGCGACCGGCCTGGTGGCGCCCTTCGTGCTCAAGGCGACGAGCGGTGACGGCAAGACGGTTTTGTACTCGGCGGCTGCTGCTGCCGGGCGCGTCAACGTTACGCCAATGACGCATGTCAGCCTGATGAGGCTGGCGGCGCAGAACAATCTGAAGGGCCCCGCCGCGCTCTATGCGTCGCCGAGCCTGTTCAAGTCCGCGCTGACCGGCACTGCGTTGCACGACGCCGGCGCAGTGGCTCTTGGTCGATTGATGCCGGCGTTTGTGTCAGGCTTGCCCGGTTCGAAGCCCGGTTCTGCGCCGTCCTACGACCCATATGCGACGCGGCTGACGGTTGGCGATGCAGTTGATCGCTTGTTGGATCTTTACCCCATCCGCATGTCGATCAGCGCCGAGGGGATCGAACTGGCCACGCAGACCGATGTGGCTGCCGGCGTCGCTGCCGTGGTGTCACGCGGTGACACTGCAGGGGCGAGTGGAAAGCAACTGGCCATATTGGGCTCGACGGCCGACGTGGCGGCAGGCTCGGCTACGCAACTCACCGCACAGGCCACGTTCACCAACAATGCGGTCCAAGTCGTGCCGGTTACCTGGACTATGCTCGGCGACGGGCAAATCGATGCCAATGGGAAGTTCGTGGCGCCGGCCGTGACGGCGGCGACAAAGATCCCCGTGCGCGCTCAATGGTTTGACGGCACTCAAACGCTGACAAGCGAAATCACGTTGAACGTGGTGCCCTTGTTGAGGCCCGTGTCCCTGGAGATCACCGGTGCCGACACGGGGACCGTGGCAGCCAACGCCGATGTGGCACTGGCCGCCAAGGTCCACTGGTCGGATGGAACCATCACAACCCCCAGCGCCACCTGGACGTGGTCGGGTGATGCATCGGCCGTGCGGCAACTGGGTACTGATGGTCATCTCTTCGCCGGTGCACCGACGGTCGATCAACCCATCGAGGTGCGCAGCAGTTTCACGTCCCAAGGCGTGACTGTCGCATCGACCCAAGACATCACCGTCACCAAGTTCGTCCGCGTGGTGACTTCTTTGGAAATCAACGGATTCACTGGCGGCACGACGCTGCTGGCCGGTGCGACGGCCGACCTGATTGCGGTTGCGCACTGGAACGACGGCACTCAATCGACGGTCTCGCCCGACTGGAGCGTTCGCCAAACGGGCGGGATTCAGGGCCGCATTGCCGTTGCCATCTCGCAGACCGGGTACCTGAGTTCGGCCGCGTTCTATCTTCCGCCGGACGCAGATCAGACGGCGCGCGCGCCCGACCAGTTTCTCGTTACGGCAAGCTATGGCGGCAACAGCGACGGGCCGGTGGTGACGAGCACCGCCCTGACCGTGAAGCCCCTGATCAAGGAGCCCACAGCGCTGGTCATTCATGGTGCGGTTGAGCTGACCGAGGGAGCGACTGCGACCTACCAGGCATTCATCACCTATTCTGATGACAGCCAGGACGAAACGACCGCGACCTGGGTGTCGGCCGACAGCGCCATGCTGCAGTCGGTTGGCGCTGCATCGTTCCGCGCCGGGGAGTATGCACAGAAGCCGACGCAATCACAGCAGGTCAAGATCACCGCGTCGCTGAACTACACCTATCGCGATGCCAACGATCGCCCAGTGACGAAGGCATTGGAGGCCAATCTGGACGTGGCCATCGCATGGGTGGAGCCGATGCTGTCGTCGATCACATTGCCCGGCAACTTCGACTTCGTCGAGCCTGGCCCTAGCGGGACCACAGTCAAGGTGATTGGCCGGTACTCGAAGCTGGGGCGCCAATTCGACCAGGAGGTCGGCGACGCGACGCTCACTTCGAACAACCAGCGGCTTGCAGGCAACGGCAACGTTCTTACGATCGTTGCCGCGCCGTCCAGCGCGAGTGAGTCGTGGGCGACGGTGACGGCGACGGCCCGTGATGCTGCGAGTGGACGCGACGTCACGGCGTCTCGCCTCGTGACAATCGGCCGTGCGGCGACGGTTGCCAAGCGCTTGTTGGCATATCCGTGGGGTCCCCACGGAATCACTGTCCAGTTCCGTGCCATTTCGTCGGCTGGCCATCTTCTTGACTACGACGTGATTCGTGATGACATCGGTCGCACTGGTTTCATCTCTGCCGCAACGGCGCGCCAGGTACCTTTTTTGACCGGATTGACCGATCTCTCGCAGAGCCAGACAGTGAGCAACGAGACGCAGTACGTGGCCGCGATCTCGTTCGGAGAGTTGCTCGTCATCCGCTTGCAGGACCTGTACGACCCGGCGCGTGCCGTGACGCCAATCGTCCAGCCGACCGCCGG
The DNA here is from genome assembly GCF_041914305.1 of Ideonella sp. NCBI lineage: Bacteria > Pseudomonadati > Pseudomonadota > Betaproteobacteria > Burkholderiales > Sphaerotilaceae > Ideonella > Ideonella sp. Next base: position 319,747 of record NZ_JAYSDQ010000003.1, on the reverse strand, counting down.
CAGGGCGACCGCAGCCGCCTTGGTATACCGAGCGAGTGCCGACAGCAAACCGGCGGCGGTTCTGTTGTATGTGCTTACCGAGGACGGCTCTGTTCATCGGCTCGCGATGCCGGCGCAACTGGATCGCGCGCTCAATGCATCGGACATCGTCCACGAAGCGAAGTTGCCCGGCGTATTTCAGGCGATCAGTGCCGGTGCCGAACACCTCGTGCTGACAAAGGCAAACGGCGCGATCTACGGCGAAGGTTCGAATTCGAAAGGACAGGTCGGCGACCCGGTGCTCAACCAGACGGGCTGGCATGACTTCTTCCAGACCCAGTCCGTCCAATTCGACATGGCTGGCTCGCCGACGTATTCGAACTTCGTCGGGCCCACGCCCGTCTTTGCTGAACGTGACGCGTCCATGGCCACCGACGCGACCAACCTGCGAGGGTGGGGAACCGTCGAAAGCACCTCCTACGTGGTGCGAGGGATCAGCGACACGTCTGAGGCCAAGGTCAGCGCAGCGACCAACCTCACGTCTTCGGTGGGCCCGGCGCGGTCATTGACCGGCGGCGCATTCGTTCAAGCTGACGGCTCGGTGGTCTTCAGGTCTGCCGACTTCGTGGATTCGTCCTATGAAGGCAGAGATCTGTGGGGGAATGGCCTGCGAAGCTACGGTGCAGCCACCTGGCTGCCTAAGGCGCTGCAAGTGGTCGCCTGTCGTCGTCAGATCGCCGAGTGGCCGGGCACCGGGGGGGAACTGACGAAGCTGATGCCAATCGTTCGGTCCGAAACGGACACCCTGTACTACCTCGATGGTCGACCCATCGTTGATTCTGCCGGCCAGGCGGTGGTCATTCCATAAGCGTGCCAAGCCGGGCAGCGGCGGGGCGGATGCTCACGCTGCAAGAGTAATCAGGCCGGCATCGGTTCCTCGGCGCGCAGGGTCTGCTTGACCGGCGCACCGAGCCGTGCCGTGCGTTCGCCCTGTGGGGCCGCGCGTTCACCCAGCAGCGCCGTCAGCGCATCGCCCGACAGGACTTCGGTGCTCAGCAGCGCCTGGGCCATCGCGTCGAGCCGCTGGCGCTGTGTCGTCAGCACCGCGCGGCAGGTGGCCTGGGCCTGTTCGAGCAGCGAGCGGGCTTCGTTCAGCACGCCGGCTTGCACGTCCGGGCCCAGCAGCTCTTTCGGCACGCCAGCGATGCTGAGCAGGCCGAAGGTCTCCGAGAAGCCCAGCTGGCCGACCATCTGGATCGCCAGCTCGGACGCGCGCTTCAAGTCGTCCGACGCACCGGACGACACGCTGCCCAGCACCATCAGCTCGGCCTCGCGGCCACCCAGCATCATCGCCAGCCGGCTGACCAGCTCGCCTTGCGCGAAGAGCGGGTCTTCGGTCTCGCGCGTCATGTAGGTCACGCCCAGGCCCGGGCCACGCGGCTCGATCGTCACGCGTTCGATCCGGCCGGCGCCGGTCCAGTGGCCCACCAGGGCATGGCCGGCCTCGTGGAAGGCCAGGCGATCGCGCGTGCCGGCGGTCAGCAGGTCTTTGAGCGGCGACACGTCGCCACCCAGCAGCTGGGTCTCGACCGCGCGCACCAGGTGGTCGGCGGTCACGCTGTCGGCGCCTTGCTCGGCGGCGGTCGAGGCGGCCTTGTTGACGACGTTGGCGATCTCGGCCGGCGACAGGCCGGTGGCCATGCGGGCCAGCGCGGCGCAATCGGCGCGGCCGTCGTGCCTGACCTTGTTGAGATACAGCGCGAACAGCGCCTCGCGCTCGGGCAGCGTCGGCTTGTTCAGCCGCACCAGCATGTCGAAGCGGCCGGGGCGGCGCAGTGCCTCGTCGATGTTGTCTTCGTGGTTGGTCGCGGCGACCACCACCACGTTGTCCATCGCGTCGAAGCCGTCCATCTCGACCAGCACGCGGTTGATGATGCGGTTCATCTCCGATTCGGCGCCGCCACCCGGGCCACCCTGGGCCCGCTTGCCGATGCCGTCGACCTCGTCGATGAACAGCACGCAGGGCGCCTGCTTACGCGCCAGCTTGAACAGCGCCTTGACCTTGGCCACGCCTGCGCCGTAGTAGGTGGCGGTGAAGTACGAGCCGTCGACCGCGATGAAGTGGGCCTTGCTCTCGCCGGCCAGCGCCTTGGCCAGCAGTGTCTTGCCGGTGCCGGGTGGGCCGACCAGCAACACGCCGCGCGGCGCCGCAGCGCCCAGCTTGGCGTACTGCGCCGGGTCGTGCAGAAAGGCCTTCACGCGGTTCAGCGCGGCCTTGGCCTCGTCGTTGCCGATCGCGTCGGCAAAGCGGGTCTCGGGGCGCGTGGCGATCGTCGTGGCGCTGTTGCCGGCGTTGGTCTGCAGCCGGGCCATCATCAGCAGGCCGCCGCCGAGCAGCAGCACCAGCAGCACGGTGGGCACGCCGGCCTCGATCGCGCCGAGCGCACGCTGGCTCTGCGTGCGGCCGTCGATCTCGACGCCGACCAGCGCAAAGCCGGCCGCGGCGCTGCGCTCGCCCAGCCGGTCCAGCGCGGTGCCGGCGCAGCCCAGCGCCGAACAGCCCGGCACCTGGGTGCTGGCCTTGTCGCCGTTCTTCATCGTGTACAGCACCAAGCCGGACTTGCCGTTGGCCAGGCCGACTGCGGCCAGCTGGCCCTGGTTGGCCGCCTGCATGAAGTCGGACACCGAGCGCGGCCGGCTCAGCCAGGCATCGGGGTCGGCCTCGAAAGGTTGCGCGGCGGGGTCTTTGCGCGATTCGGCTTCGGCGCTGGCGTGTTGCCACAGCCACACCATGCCGGCCAGCGACAGCACGGCGGCGGCCAGGGCCAGCGCGGTGCGGGGGTGGGCACGGCCGTGCTTCAGAAATTTCTGCCAGAGAGTCATGGGGACAAAGGGCCAGGGCGTGGATCGCGATGTCAGCCAGTGTGCGGGTGGGCCGCCAAGGGTGGTCGCCGGATGAACGGGCCTGGACGGCCACTATCCCGGCCGCTCGCGGCCATGCCCAGGCACGCTGAATGCTCCAGGGCGCCGCCGTGGCAGCGGGCGCCGAAGAAAATTCGGCCCCGCGGGCCCGAGAATTCGGGCCATGCCTCCGTCATCCCTGATCGCCCACTACCCGGCCAGCTGGTACGCCGCCACGCGCACCCATGGCGAAGCCTGGCCGGTGCTCAAGGGCCGCCAGCAGGCGGATGTGGCCATCGTGGGCGGCGGGTTCGCCGGCCTGCACTTGGCGCGCCAGCTGGTCGCCCGGGGCCGGCGGGTGGTGGTGCTCGAGCGCCAGCGCGTGGGCTGGGGCGCCTCGGGCCGCAACGGCGGCTTCGTCAGCGCGGGTTTCGCCGAAAGCTCGGCCGCGCTGCTGCAACAGCTCGGCCCGGCCGCTGCCCGCGCGCTGTTCGCCCACAGCCAGGCCGGCGTGCGGCTGGTCGAGTCGACGATCGACGAGCTGCAGCGGCCCGACCTGCTGATGGGCCGTGGCCAGCTCACCTGCTGCCGCACCGCGCAGGGCCCGGCCTTTGCCGAGCAGGTGACGGCGTTGGCGCAGGCGCTGGGGGCGCGGTTCGAGCCCTGGTCCGCCGCGCAGGTGCAGTCGGTGCTGGCCACGCCGCGCTACCACCAGGCAGTGCACGACCCCGATTCGTTCCAGATCCACCCGCTGAACTTTGCGCTCGCACTGGCGGCCGACATTGCGCGCCGCAGCGGCCAGGTCTTCGAAGGCAGTGCGGTGCAGTCGATCCATCGCCAGGGCGGCCTGTGGACGGCGCGCACCGCCAAGGGCAGCGTCGAGGCGCCCGAGCTGGTGCTGGCCGGCAACGCCGACCTGGGGCCGCTGCACGGTGGCTTGTCGTGCTCGGTGCTGCCGGTGGCCACCTACGTGGCGGTGACCGAGCCGCTGGGGCCGGCCTTGCGCGAGTGCGTGCGCTGGCCCGGCGCCATCACCGACACCCGGCGCGCGTGCGACTACTTTCGCGTGGTCGATGGCGACCGCCTGCTCTGGGGCGGCCGCATCACCACCGACACGCGCGAGCCGCGCGGCCTGCGCCGGCTGATGCGGCGCCACATCCTGGCCGTCTTTCCGCAGCTGCGTGCGCACGGCGAGGTCAAGATCGCCTTCGCCTGGCCCGGCATCATGGGCTACGCGGTGCACAAGATGCCCTTCATCGGCCAGCTGGAGCCGGGGCTGTGGATGTCGTCGGCCTATGGCGGCCACGGTGTCGGGCAGACCGCCGCCGGCGCGATCTTGCTGGCCAATGCGATCACCGAGGGCGACGACGAGTGGCGCCGCTACCAGGCGTTTCCGCTGCGCTGGGCCGGTGGCCCGCTGGGGCGCGCGGCCACGCAGGCGGCGTACTGGTGGATGCAGGCACGCGACCTGTGGGACGAAGCCCGCACCCCGCCGGCGGCGGCGCTGCAGCGCCTGTAGGGCATGTTTGAAGCGTGGCGGCCATGCGCGGCCGTCACGCATGCGAGGGACCGGCGCCGATGAAGGCGTTGGCGTACCATCGGCCGACCACCTGGCAGATGAGTCGACTTGGACGCGCCCGAAGCCCCCTTCGAGTCCAGCTTCACGCTCGACGCTGCGCTGCTGGGCGCTCGCAAGGCTGAGAACGCGCGGCGTCTGTACACCGTCCAGATCCCCGCCGTGCGCGCGGTGGGCTTCGGCATCGTCGCCGTGATGGCGGTGCTGCAGCACGCGCGCAACCCGGCGGCGCTGCCGCTGCCGCAGTTGGCGATGCTGGTTTCGATCAGCCTGCTGTACGCCGCGCTCGCCTGGGTCGTGCTGCGCTTCGGCTACGACCGCTGGCGCCAGCTGAACCTGAGCCACCTGCTGTTCCACGCCGACGTGCTGGTGTGGCTGCCCCACCTGTACTACTTCGAGCAGTCGAACCTGTTCTTCGCCTTCTTTCTGCTGGTGCGGGTGGCCGACCAGGTGGGCTTCGGCTTTCGGCGCGCGCTGTACTTCAACCACGTCATCTTCGGCGCCTACCTCGGCTATTCGTTGGTCATGCTGGCGGTCAACCCGGCGCTGGCCGGCTGGGCAGACCGGCTGGCCATCGCCGGCACGATGTACCTGCTGGGGGCCTACCTGGCCCTCACCGGCCTGGTGATCGAGCGCCTGCGCGACCGGCTGCGCACGGCGGTGCATGCGGCGCGTGACCTGGTCGAGCAACTCGAGCACGAGACCCGCACGCTCGAGGTGCAGACGGTCGAGCTGGACCTGGCGCGCCGCCAGGCCGAGCAGGCCAACCAGGCCAAGTCGCAGTTCCTGGCGGTGGTGAGCCACGAGATCCGCACGCCGATGAACGGCATCCTCGGCACCACCGAGCTGCTGCTGGGTTCACAGCTGTCACCTGACCAGCGGCGTTATGCCAAGACGGCGCACCGCTCGGCGATGGTGCTGCTGGCGCTGATCGACGACGTGCTCGATCTCTCGCGCATCGAGGCCCGCAAGTTGGTGCTGCACCCCACGGCCGTGGACCTGCGCGCGCTGGCGATCGAGGCGGTCGACCTGATGACCGTGGCGGCGCGCGAAAAGCCGGTCAAGCTGGCCTGCCACGTGCCGCCCGACCTGCCCGGCCATGTCGAGTGCGACCCGATCCGCCTGCGCCAGCTGCTGGTCAACCTGCTGCACAACGCCGTCAAGTTCACCGAGCGCGGCAGCGTGCTGCTCGAGATCACCCGTCTGGGGGAGACCGGCGACACCGTGCACCTGCGCTTCGCGGTGCGCGACACCGGCATCGGCATCGCCAGCGACCAGCTCGAGCTGGTCTTCGAGTCGTTCACCCAGGCCGACACCTCCAGCACGCGGCGCTACGGCGGCTCGGGCCTCGGGCTGTCGATCGTCAAGCATCTGGTCGAGCTGATGCACGGCCAGGTCGGCGTGACGAGCCGGCTGGGTGAGGGCTCCACATTCTGGTTCGACCTCAGCCTGCGCAAGTCGGCCGAGCCGCCGGTGTTGGCCGAGCCAGCCGCACCGGCCCCGATGCCAGAGCCGGCGGCCGACGCCGACAAGGTGGCCGCGCGCGTGCTGCTGGTCGAAGACGATGCGGTGAACCAGATGGTGGTCGAGAACATGCTGGCCAAGCTCGGCTGCAAGGTCGAGGTGGTCAACGACGGTGCCGCCGCCGCCGAGGCCGCCGACGGCAGCCGCTACGACCTGATCCTGATGGACCTGCACATGCCGGGCATGGACGGCTACGACGCCACCCGCCGCATCCGCGAGGCCGAGACCCTGCGCGGCGTCTACACGCCGATCGTGGCGCTGACGGCCGATGCGCTGGCCGGTGACCGCCAACGCTGCATCGACGCCGGCATGGACGACTTCGTCACCAAGCCGATCAGCACCGCGCTGCTGGCCGCGGTGGTCGAGCGCTGGACGGGCCGCGGCATGCCGCCACCGACCAAGTGGTGAGCGGCGGGGCCCGGCCTCGCAGCGCTTTGCAATGCCTCGCGATGCCTCACCATCGGCACTGTCCTACGCCAACTTGCGCTGCCGGCTGCCTGCCGGCTGAGCGCGCCGCTTTTACGCTCGTGTCACTTCAACACTTTCCGACACGGAGCACATCATGGGCAAGTATTTCCTCGCATGGTTGTTGGGCGTACCGGGCATCGTGCTGATCGTGCTGTACCTGTTCTTCCATTGAGCCCACGGGCTTGGGCCGGCGGCCCGGGGCGGTGTGCCCCAGGCCGCCGCGCTCAACAGGCCGTCACTTGACGGTCAGCTTGCCGACCCCGGCGTTGGCCTCCACAGTGGTGCGCACCACGCTGGCCGACAACAGCGGGAAGCTGTAGGGCACCGTCCAGCCCACCGCGCTGCTGAAGCTGCACTTGCTCGACAACGACAGCGCGGCGCCGTTCAGCAGCGAGCCGCTGTCGGTGATGGCGCCGGTCTTGCTCGACGAGCCCGGGTTGGTGACCACCTGCGGGCAGCTACTGGCGCCGCCGATGTCGAAGGCGTTGGCCTGCGAGATGATGCGCGCCTTGTAGCCCACGCCAATGCTGTACTCGTGCGCATAGACGCTCGCCGAGCGGTTGCCCTGGTACGAGTTGTTGTAGATGTGGACCTTGCCAAAGCGCACCCGCGGTGAACGCTCGCCGACCGAGTGGAACAGGTTCTGCACGAAGGTGATGGCCAGGTGGCCATCGTCGCCGCTGCTGCTGTCCGACGAGCCGACCAGGTTGTTCTTCTCGTGCTGGTCGAAGATGTTGTTCGACACCGTCACATAGTCGGCCGCGTTCTTGATGTCCAGCGCGCCGTCGTGGCATTGCTTGGTCTTGCCGTTGACGACCGGCAGCGTGTCGTCGGTCACTGGCGCATCGGTGAACAGGTTGTGGTCGATCCACACGTGCCGGGCGTTGTCGACCGTGATGCCGTCGAAGCGCGAGTTCCAGTTGCCGCTGTCGCCGTCGTTCGGGTCCCACACCGGCGCGATGTCGCAGGGGTTGACGATGCGCAGGTTGCGCACGATGACGCTGTCCACGCCCGAGATCATCACCGTCGCGTTCAGCAGCTGCGCGCTGTTGCCGACGCCGATCAGCGTGGTGTTCGACGGCAGGCGGATCGCGTTGCGCGCCGCCTGGTCCGACCCGCTCTTGAACGGGCCGCCGTTGTCAGCCGCGGTCATGTCGATCGTGCCCGAGACCTTGATGATCTTCGGGTTCGAGCCTTGGTCTTTCAGCGCCTTCAGCAGGCTGTAGGGTGAGCTGACGGTGTAGACCGCACTGTCGGCAGCCTTGCTGCCACCGGCGGTGCCGCCGGCCTGGCCGGCCCAGCCCGAGGTGGGCGCGACTTCACGGCTGGCGTCTTGCGGCGGGGGCGGGGGCGGCGGAGGAGGAGGGGGCGGAGGAGGCGGAGGAGGCGGAGGAGGCGGCGGCGGTGTGCCGATCGGCCCGACCGCGCACTTCTTCACCACGCCGGGATACGGGTCGCTGCCGAAGGTGGCGGTTTCGCACACGGGGTTGCCGGTCAGGGTCTTGATGACCCAGCGGTCCTTGATGCCGTACGAGACCGGGCGGGGCGCGGTGCCCACCTTGCAGGTCTCGTGTTCGTCGGCGCACTTCGAGTAGCCCTCCGGCCAGTCGCGGGCTTGCACCTGCGTCGCGGCCACGAGGCCAAAAGCGGCTACCAGCCATTCACGGCGATGGTCCATCCAATGTTCTCCGGGTTTGTGATGGGTGATGAATGAGGCCGCCGCCGTGGGGTGGGCTGGCGTCGGCGAATGCCTGGCGAGGGGGTGCCCCGAGGCGGCCGCAGTATCGCGATGAATGACAACGCTGGCCATCAATATAGTCATATGTTTTCAATCTCTTACGACGTCTCACGGGTGCAAACGCCTACAGTCGGCGCCGTCATCGGCCAACCCGAATTCATCAAATGGATTTACTTTTCAGCGCAGCGATCGTGTGCCTTCGTGGGCTGCTCCCACGCCGCCGGCTGGCCTGTGTGCTGGCTGGCGCGGCGCTGGGCCTGGCGCCCGGCGCCCACGCGTTCGACCCGGGCCAGAGCAAGATCACCGTGCAAGGCAGCGGGCAGGTCGAGGTCTACATCAACGGCCAGTACATGGGCCGCTCGGCCGACGCGACACGCCTGGCGGCCTATGCGCGGGCGCTGGTGATCGGCGACAACGCCATCGCGCTGCGGGCCACGGCGGGCAGCGCCAAGTCGCGCTTCGCGGTGGCCGACCTGAACGGCGCCTTCGGCCGCATGGGCAGTGGCCTGCTGTGGCGGGCCAGGCTCGCGGTGGGCAGCGAGACCGGCGGCCCGGCCGGCCCCTGGGCCAACCTCGGCTACGACGACAGCAGCTGGCCGATGGCCACCGAGCTGAACGGCCAGTTGCCCAGCGGCTTCCCGAAGGGTGGGCCGGCGCACAAGGTCTGGGTGGGCGACAACGCGGTCGGCACGGTGCTGCTGCGCGCCACGGTCTATGTGCCCGATGCGCTGTCGTCCGTGCCACGCGGCTTCGGCAGCCAGGTGACCGGCGGCGAGGGCGGCGAGAAGGTCGTGGTCACCACCCCGCAAGGCCTGCGCGATGCGCTGTGCGGCGCAAGCAGCAACGGTACCTGCACCGACAACACGCCCCGCATCGTCAAGGTCAAGGGCACGATTGACTTCACCGGCAGCGAAGGCACGCAGACCAAGCTCGGCTGCTACACCGCGCAGTGCACCGCGCCGATGAAGAGCGAGCGCCTGGCCTTGCTGAACGATGCCGACACCCACTGCGACGGCAAGACCAAGTTCGATGTCACCTTCGACAAGGCCGGCGCGACGCCGCTGCTGATCGGCTCGAACAAGACGCTGGTCGGCGAGGGCAACCAGGCGACGATCCGCGGCAAGGGCGTGATCGTCGGCCGCGGCGCGTCCAACGTTGTGATCCGCAACCTGACCTTCCGCGACCTGAACGCCGGGGTGGTGTTCGCCGGCGATGCGATCACGCTGAACGATGCCGACCGCGTCTGGATCGACCACAACCGCTTCAACCGCATCGGCCGTCAGATGATCGTCGCGGGCTACGGCAAGGCCGCCAACGTGACGATCTCGTGGAACGATTTCGACGGCACCAACGACTACTCGCCCTACTGCAACGGCAAGCACTACTGGAACCTGCTGCTGATCGGCAACGCCGACAGCATCACCTTCGCCAACAACTGGGTGCGGCACTTCTCGGGCCGTGCGCCCGACGTGGGCGCAGGCACCGGCAGCAGCCTGATGCACCTGGTCAACAACGCCTTCGATGATGGCTTCTGGCACGCGCTGGACGCGCACCAGCCGGCGCGCGTGCTGGTCGAGGGAAACCACTTCGGCAACGTCTCGGTGCCGATCATCGACAGCAGCGACGCGGGCTACATCTGGGCCCCGCTGACGCAGGTCAGCGACTCGGCGCAGCAAAACTGCCGCAGCTTCCTCGGCCGCGACTGCACGGCCAACATCAGCGAGCCGCTGCCGCAGGACAACAACTTTCGCCAGGACCTGACGGTGCTCGACTACTTCAAGAAGTTCGCGCCGGCCGGTGGCGGCCTGACACCGTTCACCGGCGCCCAGGCGCTGCGCAGCGCGCCGCACTTCGCAGGGCCGGGGCACTACTGACGCCGGCGCGCGGGCCTGGCCTCACCGGCCCGCGCCGCCCGGGCGGCTCACCAGATGCGGTAAGCCCAGTCGCGCCTGTCGCGTTCGAACAGCTCGACCGATGCGGTGCTCGCGCCCAGCGCGCGGGCCATCGCCTCGCAGGCCTCGGCCAGCGCCGGCTGCCAGGCGGCGCTGTCGTCGCTGGCCTGCTCGCTGCGCAGCGCATAGACCTGGCGCGAGCGGGCCAGGGTGGCCTGCAACGCGGCGGGGAAGGTGGCGAAAGGCTTGGTGGCCGCGGCGTCGGCGTGCACGGTGGCCGCGGGGCCATCGTCATCGCCGTCGCCGTCGTCGTCGTCGTCTTCGTCGGCGTCATCGTCGCTGTCGTCGCCGTTGTCGTCGCCATCACCACCGTCGCCGAACTCGTGCCTGAACCACTGCAGCGCCGACCAGCCCTTGAAGTGTTCCAGCTCGAAGCTCGCGCCCTGGCCGGACTGGGTGAAGTCTTGCAGCCAGTCGTCCAGTTCGTCCGACGCCGACAGCTGCGCCACGGCCGTCGCCACGGCGGCTTCGAGCGCTGCCTGCGAGTGCCGGGCGCTGACGAGCCAGGTGGCCTCCAGCGTCTGCGGCTTTCGAGACGGCCGCTTCGGGTCACCGTCCAGCGCCAGCGCCGACCAGCCCAGCGCGGCCAGCGCCGCCTGCAGCGCCACGCCGTCGATGGGCTTCTTGGCCGCGCTCGCGAAGGCCGATTCGAAGTAGACGCCGTCGCGCTGCGCGTGCGGCGCCTGGCCGGCCAATACCTCGGGCGGGTGGGGCTCGGTGGCAGTCGTCGAGGCCGATCGTGCGGGCCGCCGGGTGCGGGGGCTTCTCGGTGAGCTCGTCATATGCGCTGGCCTTTCAGCGGTAGAAGGCTTCGACCTTGCCCTTCAGCTTGATCAGCATCGGCTTGCCCTTGCGGTCCAGCGTCTTGCCGGCGGGCACCCTGATCCAGCCTTCGCTGACGCAGTATTCCTCGACGTCGTGCCGCTCCTTGTCGTTGAAGCGGATGCCGATGTCATGCTCGAACACGGCGGCCACGTGGTGCGGGCTCTTCGGGTCGACCGACAGGTGGTCGGGCAGCGGCGGGGGCGTCTTGTCGTCTTGGCTCATGGGGTCCTCGAAATGCTCAGCTCGCGATGGGGCCGCGAAGGCGCGCATTGTCGAGGATTCGCGCGCCCCGCTGCCCAGGCCGGCCGAATGCAAGCACAGATCGGCAAGGGCCGACACCCCGTGGGGTTCATGGCTTGGCCCTACATTGGGCCATGACACCACTTTCCATCCTCGATCTCGTGCCGGTGACCGTCGGCGCCACGCCGGCCGACGCGCTGCGCCACAGCCTGGCCCTGGCGCAGACCGCCGAGCGGCTGGGCTACACCCGCTACTGGGTGGCCGAGCACCACAACATGACCGGTATCGCCAGCGCGGCGACCTCGGTCGTCATCGGTTACCTGGCCGGCGGCACCACCACGCTGCGGGTCGGCGCGGGCGGCGTGATGCTGCCCAACCATTCGCCGCTGGTGATCGCCGAACAGTTCGGCACGCTCGAATCGCTCTACCCGGGCCGCATCGACCTGGGCCTGGGCCGTGCCCCGGGCACCGACCAGCACACCGCCCAGGCGCTGCGGCGCGACCCGCACGCGGCCGACACCTTCGTGCAAGACGTGCAGGAGCTGCAGGCGCTGTTCGAGCCGGTGCAAGAGGGCCAGGCGATCCGCGCGGTGCCGGGGGCCGGGCTGCGCGTGCCGCTGTGGATCCTCGGCTCCAGCCTGTTCGGTGCGCAACTGGCCGCGGCGCTGGGCCTGCCCTATGCGTTTGCCTCGCACTTCGCGCCGGCCGCGTTGCAGCAGGCGCTGCAGGTCTACCGCAGCACGTTCCGGCCGTCGGCGCGGCAGCCCAAGCCGTATGCGATGGTCGGCCTGAACGTGATCGCGGCCGAGACCGACGACGAAGCGCGGCGGCTGTTCACCTCGCAGCAGCAGGCGTTCACGAACATGGTGCGCAACCGGCGCGGGTTGTTCCCGCCGCCGATCGACGACATCGACAGCTACTGGACACCGGCCGAGAAGCACCACGCCGCCGGCATGCTGGCCTGCTCGATCGTCGGCTCGGTCGACACGGTGCGCCACGGGCTGCAGCGGTTTGCCGACGAGACCCAGGCCGACGAGCTGATGATCGTCTCGGCGGTGTTCGACCCCGCCCTGCGGCGCCGCTCGATCGAGCGCATTGCCGAGGCCGCCGGCATGGTGGCGGCCCCACGCGGCGCAGCCCTCAGCGCTGGCGGGCGGTGAAGGTGTGGTTGGCCAGGTTGAACACCGCGTAGGCGGTGGCCTTCGACGCCACCTCCAGCACCACCGGGTCGTTGTTCGACAGGTTGTCGCACCAGCGGTGCGAGCGGTCGACGCAGCCGCCATCGGTGCCCGGGATCTTGCCTTCGTAGTTGCCGGTGACGCCGCCCCAGATGTCGACCTCCCAGGACCGCTTGCAGCAGTTTTGCTGCGTCAGGATGCCGGTGTTCGGGATGCCGACCAGGCTGAACGAGTTGGAGTCGGTGCCATCGTTGCCGAACGACGCCGCGCGTGACGGGATGCCGACCGAGGCGAAGTAGTCGGCGAAGAACTGGTTGCCGATCTTCGACTCGGGCACCACGTTGTCGGGGAACCGGTCGACGTTCGACGCGTTGGCCGGGTCGGCCACCAGGTAGTCGAAGTTGGGCGTGGCGGTGACGTCGGCATCGACATCGAAGGCGATTCGGTTGCGCTGCGCGGTGGTCAGGTTCTTCGTGTAGTAGCGCGAGCCCAGCAGGCCGATCTCTTCGCCACCGAACCACACATAGCGCAGCTGGTTGCGGGTGGGCGTCTTGGCCAGCTTCAGCGCGATCTCGAGGATGGTGGCCGAGCCCGAGGCGTTGTCGAGCATGCCGGCGCCGTAGATCGAATCGAGGTGGCCTTCGACGACGACCACCGAGTTGGTGTCGCCGAACGGTGACTCGGCGATCAGGTTGTAGTCGACGCCGGCCTGCGCCCGCGTGCGGATGTCGACCCGCGCCAGCGGTGCCTCGCCCCGGGCATGCGCCTGCGCCAGGCGGGCACCCACCGCGTACGAGACGGCGCCGATCACCGGGATCGTGGCCGGCGTGGTGAGCCGCAACTCGAACGCGCCGCCGCCGCCCGCACCGGCGGGCTCGGCCAGCGCCTCGGCCTCGGTGGCCGCGGGTAACTGGTGGCGGTTGTTGTAGACGATGACGGCCTTGGCGCCGGCCGCTTGCGACCGCGCGACCTGGGTGTCATAGGCACACGGGCCCCGCTGCAGCAGCGCGATGTGGCCGGGCACGAAGCCGGCGAAGTCGTCGGCGTGGCAACCGGTGCCGGTGCCACCAAGCGGCTGAATCGGGGCGGCCAGCGTGCCGCCGGCAGACAGCCGGGCCACGAACCACTCTTTGCCCAGCGTGAACTCGCGGTCGGACGCGCCGAAGTGCGGCACGCCGTCGATCACCGAGGTCGTGTAGTTGTACTTCTGGACCGTGACCTTGTAGCCGGCCTTCTTCATCTTGGCCGCCACATGGTCGACCGAGGCCTTGTAGCCGGCGGTGCCGGTGTCGCGGTTGCCGTGGCCGTCTGAGCCGGGATGGGCGTCCGAGATGTCCTGAAAGGCGCTCAGCGTCTTCCACAGCGGGTCCTTGCGGATGCACTCGAGCAGCTTGGCGACGGTGTCGTTGGCGCGGGCCTCGCACTCCTTGTTGGTGGGGCCGGTGGCGGGCGCTTCAGCGCTGGGCTGCTCGGGTGTCTGGCCCCAGGCGTGGGTGGCGCAGAGCAGCGCGGCCAAGAGGGTGGCCGAGGTGGGGCGAAGCAACGGGTTCATGGTCAACCTTGTCTCCTGAATGTTGGATTTCAAGGTCCTTGGGTCACCAGGCGTCCAGTTGATTCGCTGCTGCCGAGCCACGCCGCCCCCACAGGCCAAGGCATGCGGAGGGGGCAACAACAGCCGGCGGCGGCAACGGCGTGAGCGACTGGGCTCGGCGAACAGGACCGGACCATTGTCCAGGTCGTCCTGGACTGCCGCATGGTCCACGCGGCGGGGTGGTGTTTGCGCGAGTATTCGCCATGCGAGCGGCCATGCCCAGAGAAGGCGCGCCTTTGTTGACACCTGTTGATGATTCGGCCTAACGGCCGAGGTCCGCGGCCATCCGATCCCGCAGGCGGCCGCAAGCGCTGCGGCCGCCCGGTGGTCGATCAGCTGGCGAAGAAGACGTCCAGCGTTGGGAAGGCTGCTTTCGCGCGGATGCAGTCCCACAGGTAGACCGCAAAGCCCGGGTCACCGGTCCACAGCGAGTAGCGCGGCTGGCCGTGGCGCCGCTCGTCGTTCATGGTCTGTTGAATGCCGTGCATCGCGAACGCGCGGGCGCGCTCGAGCCAGCGCGCGTCGCCCGTGCGCTCGTGCAGCTTCAAGAACGCGTAGCCGTTGCCGCCGGTGCCGTGGCACAGGTTCGAGCCCTTGTTCAGCGGCCCGGCGACCCAGGTGGCCTCGCCGGCGGCCAGCAGCAGCTCGTCCAGCCGCGCATCGGGCAGGTCGGCCAGGCAGATCACGAAGCCCGGCGAGCCATGGCAGAACTGCATCAGCTTCTTCTGCGGGCGCGTGCCGGGGTTGACCAGGTAGGCCGGCCAGTTGGCCAGGCCGTCTTCGCGCAGCGCTGTCTTGTCGACGGTGTTGACGATCAGGTCTTGCCAGGCGGCCCAGTCTTCGGCCGGCAGCAGATCGCGGCCGCGGATCAGCACCGCGGCCGTGGCGGCAAAACCGTGCACCGCGTCGAGAAAGGTGTAGTGGCCACCGTAGAGATCCTGGTCCCAGTAATGGCAGCCGTGTTCTTCAGACCACTTCAGCTGCGAGCGCAGCTGCGCGGCGTTGCGGCGAAAGGCGTCGGCAAAGCGTGGGTCGCCAAAGCGCCGGTGCAGAAACAGCGCGGCCAGCATCGTGCCGGGCGCGCCCCACATCAGCTCACGCGCGGGGTGGTCGAGGTTGCCGTCGATCAGCGCCAGCAGCTGCGTCGCGCGCGCTTCGCTGGCGGCGTGCTCTTGCGCCATCATCAGCACCGGCGTGTCGCCCATCAGGAAAGCGGCGTGCGAGTCGCTGGCCGACGAGGCGGCCAGCCAGGCACGGTTGCGCTCGATCAGCGCGCCGAAATGCTCGTCGAAGCGGCTCTCGCCCGGCGCGGCGCCCACCGCCTGCAGGTACTGGATGGCCCACATCACCCCCGCCGCGCCGAAATACAGCGGCGTGAACGGCTGGTGCGGGTCGTCGCCGGCGTCGATGTCTTGCGCGTGCGGCGGCCACAGCGCCTCGGGCGTGAAGCGGGCCAGCGCATCGGCGACGATGCGTTCGATCTCCTGCCGCGCGCGGGCTTCGTCCCACGCGATCGTCTGCAGGGCTTCGTGGCGGTCGGGTTCGTGGAGCATGCGACGGCGTGGCGAATGGTGGGGTGGGCGGGCATTGTCCGCCTGCCGTCAAGGCACGCACTCCATCACCGGCTTGCCCGTGTGCGCATTGGGCGAGAGCCCTGGCACGGCCGCCCTGTGGCCGGGGCCGCGGGTGAGCGAGCCGTCGGGCTCCAGACGCTCGAAGATGCACTCGTACTCGCCCATGGCCATGCCGAAGCGCTCGCTGCGGGACAGCCGCAAGGTGTTGGCCCGCGGGTCATGCAACGCCAGTTCGGCAGGCGTGGGCCGGTAGGCCCGCGCTGGCCGCGCAGGCAGGCTCAGATCAAGGGCAGGCGGCGGAGCAGAAGCCGCCGGGGCAGTGGGCTCGGGTGACGCCGGGCCTGATTCGGATGGGCCGGCCGCCAACGACGCAGGCGAATCGATCGACGGCCGAAAGAGGGTGATCGCCGATGACGACGGGCTGGAGCGATGAGGCACGGGCCGCCGATGGATCGCGCCTGGAGAGGCGTGTGCGCGCTCCAGCGGCAGCGAGAGGTAGGCGATGGTGCGCTCTGGGGCCTTGGGCGCCGTCTTGGTGGTGATGGCCTGGCGCAGCAGATACAAGAGCCCGACATGCGATGCCGAAATCATCAACAACAGCGCCAGCTTCTGCGAACGGGCGCGCGCCGGCACGAGGGTTCGACGGTGATCGGGCATGCACGCTCGCTGCGGCGGTGAGACAGCGCAGACAGACCCGGGCGCCGGGCCGGAGTTCCCTAACCCGTCAACGTTGCAGCATGGCCTTGCACGAGGCGTGCTCGATCGGCGCCGAGGTGTGCTGGTGCACGATCTTCCAGGCGCCCTCGCGCCGGCGCATCACGAGCGTCAGGCGGTTGTCCAGCGAACGCAGTGTCTGCCCCTGGGCCGACTGCGCCGAGAAGCGGACGAACGCGTGGCCGACGGCCAGGTCTTGCGCCAGGTCGGCGTGGACGTCGGCGAACTCGACGACGACGTGTTCATCGCCGAGCGAGCCGAACCAGCCCTCGGCCATGGCGCGCCAGTCCGCAAGGCCCTGGTGTTGCCACTGGCCCCACAGATCGAAGACGTGAAGGTCGGTGTCGTAGAGCGCGCAGAAAGCGTCGACATCTTTGGCGAGGACGGCATCGCGGTAGGCGGCCAGGGCGGCGGTGACGGGGTCGTTGGGGTGCATGGGGGTAGGGCGGATGACGGAGGAAGAGGCCTCCAATCCCTACGACGATCGACCGCAGTCGATTTCGACAATGGCCTCTGTCGGCCTTGGCTGGATCGGCGGATGCGCAGGGGGAGGGTGCTGCCGCAGACTGGGTTCAGTCATTCGCCGCGACTGGCCTGGATGTCAGCGGGGGCGGTCAGCGGACATTCGAGGGTCCACACTTCGTAGGCCGCTGCACCTTGTCACCGGCCATTGGACCTTGCCGGCCGATGGATGGCTCGCCAACGACGCCTTGTGCCCGCCTCGGTTGGCTGTACCCGACCCAACTCGTTCGTTCGATGCCGTTGGCCGCTTCCGTTCGAGCTGACGCTAGATGGCAGGGGCCGAGGTGCCCGCGGCTAGCGCTTGAGCTGCGGCACGCAGCGTTAACGGCCGAACGCGGCTAGAAACGCAACCAGGTCTGCGACGCTTCTCTCTGTAATCGATGGGCTCGCAACATTGCGATTCGTACAACCGCGCCCCTTGCAAGCCAGCTTCTCGAAAAACGTCGCGTTCGGTTGATCCCACCCGTGAGTCGCATCGGAATACACGGTTACCGAAAACTTCGCTCTATTTGGCTCGGGAATGAGAGAGACAAACTCTTCGCACGCACGTGGATCTCGATCGTCGTAGTCATCCCGTCCTCCGGCAAAGATTCGAACTGGCGCTCCGGTCCACCTGGCCAGCAAGTCAGCCGGCAAGTCTGCTGTAGGGCGCCCGGCTCTCGCGAACGCCGCATATTGGTAGCAAATTGGATAGAACGGAGCGTGGGCGGCAAACCTGGGACCGGTGCTCCTGGCGAATCGTTCGTAGGCCCACGAAGTTGCAGATGTCAACGCAAGAATCCCTCCGAACGAGTACCCTGCCACGGACACGCGATCTGCGTTGACATCTTTCTGTTCGCCGAGAAAGCGAAGTGCGTCGTAAAGATTCTGGAGATATCCCATGCGCGAAGGCGCACGCTCGGCTTCGTTCCTGAAGAGCCGAAGCTCGAGCGTGACGAATCCAGCCCGATTGAGGGCTGTTGCGTACTGACCAGTGACGGGTACTTCCCAACCCCCGCCTGCATGAAGGAGGATCACTGCTGGAAACGGCTTCACCGCGTCGGCGGAACTTGGGTACGCCAACGACCCCTCAACAATGTCGCGCCCGGCATTGGGGGCAATTGTGGGGATGCGCACAAGTTCTTGGGCAGCGACTTCGATTGGCGCCAACAGGGTGAGCATCGCCAATACGCCAGCCAAGGATGCATTTCTTGCCATCCGCCAAGTCGTCCAAGTTTGCATATCTCTTCTCTCCGAGGGAATCAGCGGTGAGTAGATCGAGCCCAAACGAATGGGCGGCACCATTCTGAATGCTTGCATCGATCTCGCCAAGATCACGCGGCACACGGCATTGACGATGTGGCCAGGCCGAACAGGCGCGCCCTCGGTGACGCGGGGCGAACTGCGCGAGCTGATCGCGACGCCGCGCGGAGAAGGTTGGGGATGGAGGCGTGCTTCCGGAGCACATCACCGTGGAAGCTGCCGTTCGCCGACGACAGCCCGGTGTTGCGATGCTCGCGGCCACCCCGTCGCTGCGGGCTCGCTCAGGCCTGCCAAACTCCGAAGCCGGCCTCGCGCAAGCCGATCGCAAGCTCCACTTCCATCTCACGAGCGGCCTCGTAGGGCATCGGGTTGTAGACCTCGTACAAGCGCGGCAGCAGTTGTAGGCCGTACTCGCGGACGAAGCGGTTGGCCTGGATGCCGGCCTTGTGCTTGTCGAAGCGCAGGTCGGGGTCGAGTCCCGTCATGCCGACGTAAACAAACGGCTTTCCCAGCTGGTAATCCGGGTTGGCCTTGCGGAAGCTCGGCTCGTTCCACACGCGGTCGGACAACTCGATCACGTACACATGGTGATGGTGGCGTGCTTCACGACGCGGCATTGGCCGAGTCTAGCGGCTGGAGGTTTGGCAGATGCGCTGCGTACATTCACGAGCGTCTGCTATCAGCCTGCGGAACCTGGGGTCCATTGGCCAGGCGGCGAAGCGTTGCGGCAGGGCTCAACGCATAGCTCCAAGCGCGTGAGCGCATCAACGCCTCGACCAAGTCTTGTGTTTCTGTGCCGATCTCGCATGCGAACTCCGGCGAGAAGAACTTGCAATCGAGGCCTGACGCTAGCTCGTTCAGGAGTCGGCAGAATTGGAGGCTTTCCGCCCGAGCGTCGATGCGGGCGCAGATTTCCGCGCCACCATCCTGCCCCGGAAGGATGTCGATCCTGTTGCCTGTTTCGGCGCCAAACACGGCGATGTCTTCGCAGATGAACCGGGGCTCACCGAGCCACGATGAGATCAGCCCGCGGGCGGAGTGAACTGCCCGTGCCGGAACCAAGGGCAAGACCCATCCGTCGGCGCCCAGCGTTGGAGCTGAACCAAGTTGCGGAATGAGGAAGAGGTCAAACTGCCAGAGAGCCATCGTGCGGCGATTGTCGGTCGGCCGACTGCAGGTGGCCCGTTGCAGTCGCTCGATGGCGACAACGGGAGCAGCGGGATCAGGACGACGGGGCACTCTGCTCCGCTCATGTCCCCCGCCAACAGCCTGCGGCTGTCGGCTCCTCCTTTACTTCGCTGCGCAGAGCGCCCCATCGTCCTGATCGGGCGCCGTCGTGGCCCATCAACGCAGGGCAGACCCGCTGGATTTGACGAGGGTGTCGGGTGACCGGCGCAGTGAAGTATTAGGAGGAGGCGATGGCCGCAAGGCCAGCGCCGGGGGACATGAACGGAGCCGGTCGCCCGGCAGCCTCGGCGCGTGCCGAGCCTTCGCCAATGCGACTGGCTGCAACGGGTCGACTTGAGCCCGTCGCAGAGCACGCCAACGCGCCGCCCCGCGGGGACTGGTTCAACGTCGCCCTATCCTCATGCAGGTACAGCAGCCTCCATGAAGCCCCGCAGGATCGTGGCCACTCTCTGGCGATGGTCCTGGTCGTGCAGCGCCAGTTGCTGAATGATGTCGAGGACCGAGACTTCGGTGCCATCCGCGCGAATGCCGACCCGGGCCAGTTGCGCTGGTGTCAGCGCCCTCAGTTCGGACAAGAGACTGGCCCGCTCGTGCTCGAATTCGGCGATGGCCTGGTCGCCCTCGCGTGACTCGTAGCCCCGGGCTTCGAGCCATGCCACCACGTCGACCGGTTCGAGCTGCGGCCGGTCTTCGCGCAGGATGCGCCGGACGCGCAAGCCGTAGAGATCGGTGTCGCAGTCGCGCGTGTGCCACAGGTGTTCCAGCAGGTGCGAGCGGTCGTTCGCTGGCATGCGCAGCAGCGCCTCGCGCGACACGCCGGCAAGCGCGTGGCGCAGGAACTTGGGCATCTCTTCCAAAGTGGCGAGCAGGGCGGTGTACACGGGGTCTTGCATGGATGAAGCCGGCAGGCGGCCAATCGAAATCTGGATGGCCGCATTTTGGCCGCCAGCCGACGCTCCACCCGGGTTGACCCTAGCTCGTGCGGCGCCGGCGCAGGGCGCGCGGTGGCTATGATCCGCGCCACTTTTGGTGTGCCACGCAGCCGCAGCCGCACGCCTTGGAGGGAACCATGACCACATTCAAGAGCCGCCTGGCGCAGATTCCTGAAGGTTCAGGCGCGCTGTTCTTCGTCCAGATGTTCTCGACACTGGGCTTCGCGGTGCTGTATTCGACGCTGGTGCTCTATGCCACCAAGCACCTGCATTTCGCGGCCAAGGACGCGGCCGCGATCATGGGCGTGTTCGGCGCCTTCAACTACGGCCTGCACCTGTTCGGCGGCTACCTGGGCGGGCGCTTCATGAGCAACCGCAACCTGTTCATCGGCGGCATGGTGCTGCAGGTGTTCGGCTGCGCCTGCATCGCGGGCGGCACGACCGAGCTGCTGTACTGGGGCCTGGCGCTGTTCTTGACCGGCAGCGGGCTGAACGTGACCTGCCTGAACATGATGCTGACGCAGCGCTTTGCGCCGGACGACATGCGCCGCGAGGGCGCGTTCCTCTGGAACTACGCTGGCATGAACGTGGGTTTCTTCATCGGCTTCACCGCGGCCGGCCACTACCAGCTGACCGAAAGCTACAGCCAGCTGTTCATCTTCGCGACGCTGGGCAACGTGGCGGCGATCGTGCTGGCGCTGCTCAACTGGAAATCGCTGGCCGACCTGAGCACGCCGCTGCTGCAGGCCACGCCGCAGCAGTTTCGCCTGCGCTTCGCGGCCGGCATGGCGATCCTCGTCGGCCTGGTGCCGGTCGTCTGGTACATGCTGCAGCGGCCCGACTCGACCGGCGACCTGGTCAAGTGGACCTGCGCGCTCATCACCGCGGTGCTGGTCTGGCTGACGCTGCGCCACACCGACCGTGCCGAGCGCAACAACATGTGGGCCTACCTGGTGCTGTCGATCGGCTCGCTGGTGTTCTGGACGCTGTACCAGATGTCGCCGAACGGCCTGCAGACCTTTGCCGACAACAACGTCGACCGCATCGTCTGGGGCATCGAGATTGCGCCGCAGTGGATCCAGAACATCAACACGATGGTGATCGTGATCGGCGGCCCGCTGATGTCGGTGCTGTTCGTGCGGCTGCGCGCGCGGGGCTGGCGGATCGATGTGCCGCAGCAGTTCGCGGTGTCGCTGTTGCTGATGGGGCTGGCCTTCATGATCTTGCCGGCCGGCATTGCAAGCGCCGACAGCCGCGGCATGGTGGCCTTTCATTGGCTGTTCTTGAGCTACGTGCTGCAGTCGCTGGGCGAGCTGCTGATCTCGCCGGTGGGCTACGCGATGATCGGCAAACTCGCGCCGCGCCAGTACCAGGGCGTGATGATGGGTGCGTGGATGCTCGTGACCGGCCTGGCCTCGGTCTACGCGGGTGATTTCTCGGGCATGCTGCCCGAGCCGAGCGGCAGCACCGCCGTGGCCAGCAACCCGGCCTATGCCGACCAGTTCATGAAGCTGGGGCTGGGCAGCTTGGCGGTCGGCGTGGCGCTGGTCGTGTTGATCCCGTTCCTGCGCAAGCTGATCCGCGACAAGGACACGCCAGCGGCCGACGAGCCGGTGCCGGCCGTGGCGCCGCGCTGAGGGCAGCGGGCCGGCGGTGCTGCGCGGTCAGCCGCGCACCGAGGCGTGCGCGCCGGCCCGGGTGTTGATCTCGACCAGCAGGCCACCGGGCATCTCGGCGCCGGTGGCCAGGGGGAGCGACCCCTTACTGCGCCTGGCCGTGGATCCGCACGGTGACGTTGTCGCCGGGTGAGGTGAGCAGCCCGGCCGCTGCGCAGTCCCACGGGCCGCGGCTGTTCGGGATGTTCACGGTTTGCCCGGTGGTGCGGTTGAGGCAGTGCACGCCGAACTGCCCCAGCCCGTGCGCCTCGCCGCTGATGGGCAGCGTGGATTCGTAGAGCTCGCGCACCTCGGCCTTGCTCAAGGCGCGGTTGTACAAACGAACCTCGTCCAGCGCGCCATGGAAAGGCTGGTAGCGGCTTTCCTCGACCGTCCACGCGATGCGCAGTTCTTCGGACGAGGTGTTGAAGCTGCTGTACGGGTCGGCGATGGTGGCGGCCAGTTCACCGTCGATATAGACCTGGATCCGGTGTGCCACCAGGCGGTCGATGACGGTCGTGAACTGGTGCCAGGCCGGGTCTTTCGGCGCCACCCCGGCCACCACCCGCTGGCACTTCCCATCACCGGCAGAGATGGTTTGAACCGCATGGTCGCGCGGGTAGAACTGGACCCCCAACTCACGCGTTGCCTCGCAGCCATCGGGCATCTGGTCGTGGCTGCCCTGGTGCATCATCGGCATGTTCAGCACGTTGCCGCCATCGAAGCGGAACCACATCGACAGCGTGCGCTGGTTCAGCGAGTGCAGCGTGGGTGAGTCCGGCACGCTCATGTAGCCGTTGACCCCGTCGAACTGGTAGGCCATGCCGGCCTTGCCGGCGTGGTCGGTGGTGGGGGTGGCGCCGCCATGGAAGGTGCCGTGGTTGCCGTTGCCGCTGCTGTCCAGCCCGTTGCCATCGAGCTTCCAGTAACCCATCAGCCCGTCGTCCAGGCCCGCGTTGCACAGCGGGGCGAACAGCAGCAGGGCGGCGGCCATGGCCAGCGCAGCGGGCCGGCAGCGCCGAGGTGCGTGGGGTGGCTTGGGCGTGGCGAGTGGTTCCATTCGAACCGCTGAATCAAGAGGGGTCATCGGGTACCTCCGCTGGAACGACGAGAGCAAGCTGGCTCCCCAGCGCACCTGCGAACGGAGTGGGCCGACGGCGCAGACCCCGGAGGTGCGCGAGGCACTCTATGCCCGGCCCATCGCGCGGCATTGCGCTGCGTCAATGCGCGCGGGCTTGCGCGGCGTGGCCCCCCTTGTCTGCAGGGGCCGGCGCGGGCGCGCGGTGAACGTGCCCAGACCCGCTGCCGCGGCACGTTGCTGTGCGCTCTTCTGGTGCGTTAGGCGCGTCAGGCGGTGGCGGTGAGCAAGCCGGCCGGGCGTTCGAGCAGGCGCAGCACGGGATACCGCCGCCACTCGGGCTCGGCATAACGCTGCGCGGTGAGGAAGATGAAGCCGAGCACGGCCTGCGGGTCGCCAAGCTGGTCGGGGTGCGCGGCCTTCCAGGCGTCGAAGCGTTGGTGCAGGCCGGGCTCGGTGGCCAGCAGGCGCTCGGCTTCGTCTTCGAACACGTAGTCGCTGAAGTCTTCCTTCTTGTCGAGCACGCTGTCGAAGAACGACCAGCGAAAGAAGCTGTCGCGGCCCAAGGGCTCCATCACCTCGACGATGAAGCGGTCGTGCGGCCCGCCGAGCGGCAGCAGCCAGTCGCCCTCGGCGACCTCGGCAACCAGTGATTCGGCCTGCACCTCCAGCACGTCGTGCAGATGCCGGCCTTCGAAGGGCAGCGCGCGTTTTTCGAAGTGGCTGATGCGCCAGGCCTGGGCCGGCACGCGGCCGGCGCGGGCGGCCCGCTGCAGCGGCACGCCATGGGCCTGCAGGCGCAGTGCCACGTCGTGCCAGGCTTGCGGCAACAGGTAGGCGGGCGGTGGCGTGGCGGTGGCGGTGGCCTCGTAGCGGTCGAAGTACGGGATGTCCTTCTGCCACGGTGCGCTGCGCTCGTAGCGCAGGCGCTGGTAGGTGCCGAGCCGGCTCGGCTCGTACACGGCCTGAAACCCGCTGAACCGGAACGGCCGGCTGCGCTGCTCGTCGAGCCGCCAGTCCAGCGCCACCGGCGCGCCGCCCGAGACGCTCGCGCGGTCGGCCGCGCGCGCGGCGCGGATGGCCTCACCCTGCGCCACCGTGTAGGCCAGCGCGCTGTCCACCAGCGCGCGGGTGCTGTGGTAGCGCGCCTCGAAGGGCTTCAGCATGTGCGTCTCGGGCATGAAGCCGATCGTGTGGTGCAGCGCGGCGTAGCCGGTGGAAAAGCGCGGCAGGTCCAGGAAGTCGGCAATGCCGTCGTCCGGGATCTCTTTGACCGGGTTCACGTAAGGGCACATCGGAAAGCCGCGCGCCGCCATGTCGGCATACAGCGCCGGCAGCATTGCCTCGCGCAGGTGCGCGCCGGTGTGGCCGCCCAGCTTGTCGGGCTGGGTGGCAATCAGCGTCAGCACATGCTGGTAGTCGGCGCCGTTCGAGGTGTGGGTGTCGACCATCACGTCGGGGTCCCAGCGGGTGAAGACCTGCGCGAAGGTGCGGGCGTTCAGGCTGTCGGCCTTGATGAAGTCGCGGTTCAGGTCGAGGTGGCGCGCGTTGCCACGAAAACCGAAAGCCTCGGGCCCGTTCTGGCTGACGCGGCTGGTGTCGGCGCGGTTCAGCGCGCCATCGACGTTGTAGACGGGGATGTAGACCAGCACCGTGCGCCCGAGTGCCGCGCGCCGGGCGGGGTCGAGGCACAGGTCGCGCAGCAGCGCCATGCAGGCATCGATGCCCTCGGGCTCGCCGGGGTGGATGCCGTTGTTGTTGAAGAACACCGGCCGGCCGGCGGCCTTGATCGCCTGCGGATCGAACACGCCATCGGCCGAGAACACGCCGACATGGATCGGCACGCCGCCGTCGGAGCGGCCCGCCTCTTCGAACTTCAGCCACGGCGCAAAGGCTTGCGCCAGCCGCTGGTGGAAGGCGATGCACGCCTGCCAGGTGGTGGTCTGGTTGCCGTTGCCCTGCTCGAACGGGGTGGCCCAATCAGTGTTCATGCCGGTTTGCCTCGTGGGTGGTTGGCGGCGATTTTGAATGAGGCAGAACATCACGCGAACCCGGCCCGATCGGGCGGCGCCACGCAGGGCCAGCCAGGCCGGCCGGGTGATCGGTAGTAGACTGCGCGGTTTTCCATCTGAACCTCTGCTGGCTGCATGGTGCGAGGCTCACAGCGCAACGGTCTCACCGGCACGGCGCTCATTCGCTTGCTCGCGCGTCTGTCCGACGCCGACGCCCCTGAATCCAAACAAGCCTTCGCCGAACGACTGAGCCAATGGCTCGGTTGGACCGACGCCATCTCGCTGTCTGCAGCGCTGAATGGTGGTCCGGCGACGGGGCGCCCTGGCGCGCGCGCGTCGGTGAGCGCCGAGGAGGCCGAGGTGCAGCGCGTGCGGGCCGCGCTGGCGCGGGCCGTGGCCGACGACGGTGCGGCCAACACCGATCAGAAACGGATGAACCTGCACGCCGCGACCGATGTCGCCCCGATGACCAACACCGCCGACTTCTCGCCCCACCGCCGCCGCTACCTCGCCCAGCAACAGGCGATGGAAGCCGGCATCGGCCCGTTGCGCGAGCGCCTGCGGGCCAGGCTGGCGGGCCGGTCGGCGGCGATGGCGCAGCTGGCGGCGGTCGACGCGGTGATGGAGCAGGTGCTGGGCGCACGCGAGTACCAACTACTGTCGACCGTGCCGGCACTGCTGGAAAAACACTTCAAGCGCCTGTACCAGGCTGAACAGGCCGACCAGGCGGCGCAAGCCAGCGCGGTGGTGCCCGACGACGCAACCGACAACGCGCCCGACGTCGCCCAAGCCCCCTTCGAGCCCAGCGCGGCGCCGCCCGGCGCCTGGCTGGACACCTTTCGCCAGGACATGCGCAGCGTGCTGCTCGCTGAACTGGACCTTCGAATGCAACCGGTCGAAGGGCTGTTGGAAGCCCTTCGCATGCCATGACGAGAATTCTTCATCACGCCGCCTTCGCTGTCGGCCTGGCCGTGGTCGGCTGGGTTGGCGCGGGCTACATCGGCTCGAACCCGCTGGCGCTGGTCGTCACGCTGCTGGTCGGTGCGTTCTACCTGATGGGTGCGCTGGAACTGCACCGCTTCCACCAGGCCACGTCGACGTTGTCGAAGGCCCTCTCAGGCCTGGCCAGCGCGCCGCCGAGCCTGGGGCCATGGCTCGACCAGCTCGACCCATCGCTGCAGAACGCGGTGCGCCTGCGTGTCGAAGGTGAGCGCGTGGGCCTGCCGGGCCCGGCGCTGACGCCTTACCTGGCCGGGCTGCTGGTGTTGCTGGGCATGCTGGGCACGTTTCTCGGCATGGTGGTCACGCTCAACGGCACCGGCACGGCGCTCGACAGCGCGACCGACCTGGCGGCCATCCGCGCATCGCTGTCGGCCCCGGTGAAGGGCCTGGGGCTGGCCTTTGGCACCTCGGTGGCGGGCGTGGCCGCCTCGGCGATGCTGGGCCTGATGTCGGCGCTGTGCCGGCGCGAGCGCCTGCTCACCGCGCAGGTGCTGGACGCGAAGATCGCGTCGACCCTGCGTGTGTTCTCGCTCGCGCACCAGCGCGAAGAATCGTTCAAGCTGCTGCAGCAGCAGACCCAGGTGATGCCCGAGCTGGTCAACGGCCTGCAAGCGATGATGGCCGCGCTGGAGCGGCAGAGCCAGGTGTCGAACGAGCGGCTGGTGGCCGGCCAGGAGAATTTCCATCGCCAGGCCGAGGCGGCGTATGTCGCGCTGGCCGCGTCCGTCGATCGTTCGTTGCAGACGAGCCTGACCGAAGGCGCCCGCGTGGCCGGGGCCACGATCCAGCCGGTGGTCGAGGCGACGATGGCCGGCATCGCGCGCGAGGCGGCGTCGCTGCACGCCACCATGGCCCAGACCGTGCAGCAGCAGCTGGACGGCCTGTCGGCCCGCCTCGAAACCAGCAGCACGGCCGCGGCCGACACCTGGACCACCGCGCTCGCCGAGCACCGGCAGGCGAACGCCGCGATGTCCACCGAGCTGCGCGCCTCGCTCGGCCACTTTGCCGAGACGTTCGAGCAACGCTCGGCCACGCTGGTGGACAAGGTCTCGGCGCGCCTCGAACAGGCGGTCGACGGAGTGTCGGGCCAGTGGCGCGAGGCCCTCGCGCAGCACGAGCAGGCGAGCCAGGCCTTGTCGAGCGACACCCATCAAGCGCTCGCCGCGGCGGCCGCCATCTTCGAGCAGCATGCGGCGTCGCTGCTGCGCAGCTTGGGCCAATCGCAGGCCGACCTGCAGTCGCAGGTGGCGTCGCAAGACCAGCAGCGCCTGGCGGCGTTCGCCGATGCCTTGCAGGCGATGACCACCTCGCTGCAGCAGCAGTGGCAGCAGGCCGGCGCCAGCACGCTGGGCCAGCAGCAGCAGATCTGCGAAACGCTGGCCCTCACGGCGCGCGAGATGTCGGCCCAGGCCGAGGCGCACGCGAAGAACACCATCTCTGAGATCGCGCGCCTGGTGCAGGCCGCCTCTGAAGCGCCGCGCACCGCGGCCGAGGTGGTGGCCGAGCTGCGGCAGAAGCTGTCCGACAGCATGGCCCGCGACAACACGATGCTGGAAGAACGCCAACGCCTGCTCGAAACGCTGGGCGCGCTGCTCGACGCGGTGAACCACGCGTCGACCGAGCAGCGGGCGGCGATCGACGCGCTGGTCGGCACGTCGGCCGATCTGCTGGACCGTGTCGGCAGCCGCTTCACTGAGCAGGTCGAGGCGCAGACCGAGAAGCTGGCCGGCGTGGCCGCGCAGGTGACCGGCAGCGCGGTCGAGGTGTCCAGCCTGGGCGAGGCCTTCGGCTTCGCGGTCGAGCTGTTCAGCCAGTCGAACGACAAGCTGGTGGCGCATCTGCAGCGCATCGAGGCGGCGCTGGGCAAGTCGATGGCGCGCAGTGACGAGCAACTGGCCTACTACGTGGCCCAGGCGCGCGAGGTGATCGACCTGAGCATCATGTCGCAGAAGCAGATCGTCGACGACCTGCAGCAGCTCGCCAGCAGCCGCACCACCGAAGCCAGCGAGGCCTGACGATGCTGGACGACGCGAGCATGGGCGCAGACGGCGGCATGGAGCCGTCGGTGCCGGTCTGGGCCGTCTTCGGCGACCTGATGGCCGGGCTGCTCGGCGCCTTCGCGCTGATCCTGATGTGCGCGCTCGGCATCCAGTTCGAGCTGGCGGCCAAGCTGGAGGCCGAGGTCAAGCAGCGGCAGGCCGAGGCACAACGCCTCGAAGCGCTCGAGAAAGCCCTGGCCGGGCCGCTGGCCGCTGGCCGCGTGACGCTGAACAACGGCCGCATCGGCATCAGCGGCAGCGTGTTGTTCGCGCTCGGCTCCGACGAGCTGCAGCCCGACGGCCGGCAACTGCTGCAAAGCCTGGCCGCCCCGCTGGCGGCCTACCTGAATGGCCGCGACGAGATCCTGATGGTCAGCGGCTTCACCGACGACCGGCAGGTGCGTGGCGACAGCCGCCGTTTCGCCGACAACTGGGAGCTGTCGGCCCAGCGCGCATTGACGGTGACGCGGGCCCTGATCGAAGAAGGGATGCCGTCGTCGTCGGTGTTCGCGGCCGCGTTCGGCTCCGAGCAGCCGGTGGCGTCGAACGCCGACGCGCAGGGCCGGTCGAAGAACCGGCGGGTTGAGATGGCGCCGACGCCGAGGCCATCGCGTGGCAACGCCGCAGCACATGAGTGACGACGGCGTCGCCGATGCGGTGACTGCGGCGCGCGGCGTGGACGTTGGCCCCACGATCGCCGCGTGGCGCGCCAGCGGCGCCGACCGCGTCGACCCCGTCCGCTTTCGTTTCATCGAGGCGCTGGCGCGGCGGGCCAGCGGCCTTGGGGGCAACGCGCGGCGGCTGCTCGACGACAGGCTCGTCGGGCTGGTGGCGGCGTATGCCACGTTGGTCGAACGGGCTTCGTCGGCGGGCGAGCCCAGCGGTCACGACCGCGGCGACCCCGCTGCGGTGCGCAGCGCGCTGGCCGAGCTCGTCGACCACATCGCACGGTCGGCGCCGCCGCCAGAGGCCACCCCTGCGACGGGCCGGGTGTCAGCGCCGTCGTTGCCGGCACCGCCAGAGCTGAAGGCGCTGAGCTATTTCAGAAGCACCTGGGCCAAGCTGAACACCGAGCAGCGGCTGGCGCAATCGCTGGCCAGGCTGCCGGGCAATGCCGGCCCACTCAACTCGCACCACCTGGTGCACCGCTCGCTCACGCTGATGCGCGACCTGTCACCCGGCTACCTCGACAAGTTCA
Organism: Ideonella sp.; assembly: GCF_041914305.1. NCBI lineage: Bacteria > Pseudomonadati > Pseudomonadota > Betaproteobacteria > Burkholderiales > Sphaerotilaceae > Ideonella > Ideonella sp. The sequence continues at coordinate 290,619 of NZ_JAYSDQ010000003.1, read as the reverse complement.
TGGCCTATGTCGACGCGCTGCTGTGGTTCGATCAGCTCAACGGCGCAGGCGCCGTGGCGACCAAGGACGGCCCTCGCGCATAGTGGCGCGGCAGGGCGGAGCAGGGTCACGGCGCCGGTTTGACCGGCGGGCCGAGCACGAAGTCGATGCGCCGGCGCAGCCGCGCGGCCTCGGCCGTGTCGCCCGCTTTCTCGGCCCGTTCGCGCTGCACCGACAGCCAGGCCAGCAAGGGCCGGCGCCAGCCTTGCTCGGACGCGGTGTCGACAGCCAGCTGAATGGTCGCCGGGCTCGCGCGGCCGGCCTGGAACAGCAGCGCCGCGGCGAGCAGGCGCGACAGCGGGTCGGCCTGGCCTTTCAGGGCGGCGAGGGCAGCTTCGGGGTTCGCACTGGCGGCCGCGACGGCGCGCTGCGCCTCGGGCAGCAGCGCCAGGTCGGCGGCGGACGCACGTCCGGCGAGGTGCGCCGCGTAGGCCCGCTCGGGCGGTGCGGCATCGGCCTGCAACGCGTCATAACCGGCGCATGGCTCGAACACCAGGCTCGCGGCATGGGCGGCGCAGCGCATCAGCTCGGCGCGTGCCATCAGCGCGAGCTGGCCGGTGCGGGCGATCTCGCCGCGGGCGCGCTCGAACTGGCGCGCCTCACCGGCGGTGTCGCCCTTCAGGTAGGCGGCCTGCGTGTCTTGCAGCGCCTGCAGCGCGTCGGCCTGCCAGTCGGGTGGCGTGGGGCCGCTGGCGCAGCCGGCCACCGCGAGCATGCCGCCAAGCGCTGTCCCAAGCGCTGTCGTCAGCCAAGATCGCTTCATGGCAGCTTCAGCTCCTTGTTGTCGCTGGCGAACGGCCACTTGCGGTTCAGCTCGTCGACCAGGCGTTGCACCTTGCGCAGGCTCGACTCGACCTCGGCGCGCAGCGTGCCCAGGTCGGTGGTCGCCACGCGGGCGTTGGCGGCCACGCCTTCGGCCTCTTTCAGCACCGCGTCGAGCTGCTGCAGCGACTGGCGCGCATCACGCAGCAGGCCGTCGAGCTGGCGGATGGCGGCGCGAGCGTCGGTCGACACGCCCTGCGGGCCGAACAGCTGGCTGTCGGCGTGCTCGACCAGGCCGTCCAGGCGGGCCAGCAGCGCGTTGGTGCGGTCCAGCGTCTTGCCGATGCGCGCGGCTTCTTCGTCGCTGCCCATCAACACGCCGAGCGCGCCCTTGGGGCCTTTCAGGCGCTCGGTCACGTCCTTCAGGTTGGCCAGCGTGGCGCCGAGCGACGAGTCTTCGGTGGTCATGCGGTTCAGGTTCTGCAGCAGCTCGCTGGCAGTGGTGACCACGCGCTGCAGCTCGGCCGCGGTGTCGCCGATCAGCACCTTGCGCTCGGCGCCGTCGGGCAGCGGCGGGTCGGTCGGCACGCCGGTGTAGGCGCGCAGGCTGGTGCCGCCGATCACGCTGCGCACGAGCGTGAAGACGCTGGTCTGGCGCAGCCAGTGCGCGTCGGCCACCGGCACGTCCACAATGATGCGCGCGTTGCCGTCGGCACCCAGCTCGACCCGCCGCACGCGGCCGATCGGAAAGCCCGAGAAGCTCAGGTCCATGCCGACCCGCACGCCCTCGGCGTCTTCGGCGACGAGCACCAGGCGTTGCGTGGTTTCGAACAGGCCACGCGCATACATCAGGTACACCGCAGCGCCGGCCACCAGCGTGACCAGCAGCAGCAACAGCAGCCGGGCCTTGAACTCCACGTTGCGCACCGGTGGCGGTGAGGGTGACTCGTTCATCGCGTCAGTAGTAGTTGCCGACCAGCGAGACCGCTTCGATCAGCAGGATCAGCAGGAACATGCGCACCAGGCCTTGCAGCTCGGTGCTGGTCCCCAGGCGCGGGTGCGGACGATCGTAGAGCACCGAGGCCACCGGGATCAGCGCGACGGCGAGTGCGAAGAAGACGATCTTCAGCCCGAAGATCAGCGCGACGGCGGGGCCGAACACATGGCCCACCGTGCGGGTGTAGGCGGCGAAGCCGGTGGTGTTGAAGCCGTAGACCGACAGGTAGGCCAGCACCAGCGTCAGCCCGCAGCTCACGGCGGCCAGCAGGCACACCGCGAAGACGCCGGCGGCCACGCGCGGCAGCACCTCGCGCCGCACCGGGTCCTGCCCCTGCTCGATCAGCTCGGCCCAGCGGCCATCGGCCCGCAGGGCGGCCACGTCGGCCGCCTGTGGCAGCGTGCAGCGCAGCGCGGCGAACAGCGCCGCGGTCAGCGGGATCAACTCGAGCACCAGCACCCGCACGACCATCTCGATCGCGTACTGCGACAGGCCGTAGCTGAGCGAGGTGACCAGCACGATGCGGATCACGATCAGGCTCAGCAGCGCCGACAGCACGCTGAACCAGGCCAGCGCCGGCGCGCTGCCGAGGTAGACGTGGCGCGCGAGGGCCGTGCGCTGCTCGGCGTCGTAGCTGGCCGGCGACAACGCCAGCACGATCAGCGTGGTGCCGAGGTGGACGATGCGCCACCAGCCGTGCAGCCAGCGCCAGGCGGCGCGGCGCAGCTCGGCCATCGCGCCGGGCTCGTAGGCAGTGAGTCCCATGGCCCGATCATAGGGGCGTGTGGCGATCAGCCTGTGGTTGCGGGCTTGAGCCCGAACAGACTGGCGTAACGCAGGCCGATGTAGGCGTGTTCGCGCATCAGCATCTCGACACGGGCCGACTCGCGCCGCTCGAGCGCGTCGAACACCAGTTGGTGCTGTGCCTGCGCGAAGCGCAGCTTCTGGTATTCGCGGTCCAGCGCCTGCCGGTCGATGGTGATCGAGTCGGCCGACGCCAGCGGCAGGTGGTTGTTGCGGGCGATTGCATCGGCAATCACCTGGCTGCCGGTCGATTCGACGATGGTGCGGTGGAAGCGGTGGTTCATCTGGGCCCAGGCACCGATGTCGTCTTCGCCCAGGTGGCCTTTGGCCAGCAGCTGCGCGCCCTCGTCGACACAGGCGCGCAGCGTGGCCCGCACCTCGTCCGACAGGCCGCGCTCGGCCAGGCGCCGGGCGGCCAGCCCTTCCAGCGCACCGCGCACCTCGACCGCGCAGTGCACGTCTTCTTCCGAGAACGCACGCACCACGAAGCCGCGCTTGCCGGTGAGCTGCAGCAGGCCTTCTTGCTGCAGGCTGCGAAACGCCAGCCGCACCGGTGTGCGCGATACGCCCAGCGCGGTGGCCACCGGGATCTCGGCCAACCGCGTGCCGGCTGAGTAGTGGCCGTCGACGATCAGCTGGCGCAGCGTGGCGATGACGCTGCCGCTGTCGGGCCGGGGCTCGGGTGATGCCATGGCGGAGTGATTGGCTATGCTGGATCCAATATGGCAGGTATTCTGGCATTGGATGGCCAATTATGCTGATAATTGGATCCAATTTGAGTCATCACGGAGCGCCTCGATGTTTCCAAAAAACGCCTGGTACGTGGCCTGCACGCCGGACGAGATCGACGGCAAGCCGCTGGGCCGCCGGATCTGCGGCGAGGCGATCGTGTTCTACCGGGGGCCGGGCGGCACGGTGGCGGCGCTCGAAGACTTCTGCCCGCACCGGGGCGCGCCGCTGTCGCTGGGCCGGGTGGTTGAGGGCCAGCTGGTCTGCGGCTACCACGGGCTCGAGATGGGCTGTGATGGCAAGACGGTGGCGATGCCGGGGCAGCGGGTGCGTGGGTTCCCGGCGATCCGCAGCTTTCCGGTGGTCGAGCGCCATGGTTTCGTCTGGGTCTGGCCGGGTGATGCGGCGCAGGCTGACCCGGCCAGGATCCACCACCTCGAATGGGCGCACCACCCCGACTGGGCTTATGGCGGCGGCCTGTACCACATCGCCTGCGACTACCGGCTGATGGTCGACAACCTGATGGACCTGACGCACGAGACCTACGTGCACGCCAACAGCATCGGCCAGAAAGAGATCGACGAGACGCCGGTGAACACGCGCACCGAAGGCGACGAGGTGATCACCAGCCGCTTCATGAACAACATCATGGCGCCGCCGTTCTGGCGCATGGCGCTGCGCGGCAATGGCCTGCCCGACGACCAGCCGGTGGACCGCTGGCAGATCTGCCGCTTCTCGCCGCCGAGCCACGTGATGATCGAGGTTGGCGTGGCGCTGGCGGGGCAGGGTGGCTACGAGGCCGACCCGAAGGTGAAGGCGTCGAGCATCGTGGTCGACTTCATCACGCCCGAGACCGAGACCTCGATCTGGTACTTCTGGGGCATGGCGCGCCGCTTCCAGCCGCAAGACCAGGCGCTGACCGCGAGCATTCGCGAAGGGCAGGGCAAGATATTCAGTGAAGACCTGGAGATGCTGGAGCGGCAGCAGAAGAACCTGTTGGCCTGGCCCGATCGGCCACTGCTCAAGCTCAACATCGATGCGGGTGGCGTGCAGTCGCGCAAGGTGATCGACCGCTTGATCGCGGCAGAGCGGGGCACGCCGGCGGAGACGCCTGCATGAGCGCTGCAAGCGGCCTGCACGTGCGCGTTGCCGCCAAGACCACCGAGGCGCTGGACATCTGCAGCTTCGAACTGGTCGGGGTGAGCGGCCAGCCCTTGCCGGCGTTTTCGGCCGGTTCGCATGTGGATGTGATGGCGGGCGACAAGACGCGCCAATACTCGCTGTGCAACGACCCCGCGGAAAGCCACCGCTACCTGATCGCGGTGCTGCGTGACCCGGCCACGCGCGGTGGCTCGGCCTTCATGCACGACCAGGTTCGGGTGGGCGACGTGATCCAGATCAGCGCGCCGAAGAACCACTTCGCCTTGGCACACGATGCGCGCAGCCATGTGCTGCTGGCCGGCGGCATCGGCGTCACGCCGATCTTGTGCATGGCCGAGCGCCTGGCGATGATGGGCGCTGCGTTCGAGATGCACTACTGCACGCGCTCGCGTGAGCGGATGGCGTTTCACGACCGCATTGCCGCTTCGCGTTTTGCGCCACACGTGCAGTTCCATTTCGACGATGGTCCGGCGGCGCAGAAGTTCGACATCGCCGCTCGGTTGGCCGAGCCCCAGCCGGGTGTTCACCTGTACGTCTGCGGCCCCAAGGGGTTCATGGACGCGGTCTTGTCGACAGCGCGTGCCCGAGGCTGGCCTGAAGCACAACTGCACTACGAGTTCTTCAGCGCCGACGTGGCGCCTTCGGCCGGTGATGACGGCTTCGAGGTTCAGCTCGCGAGCTCGGGGCGCATCATCGTCGTGCCGAGAGACAAGACGGTGGTGCAGGCGCTGGCGGCCGCGGGGGTCGAGGTGCAGACCTCGTGCGAGCAGGGGGTGTGCGGCACCTGCATCACGCGTGTGCTCAGTGGCACCCCCGACCACAAGGATTTGTATTTCACCCCCGAGGAGCATGCAGCGAACGACCAGTTCACGCCTTGCTGTTCGCGGGCGAAGTCGGCGAGGTTGGTGCTGGATCTTTGAGTTTTTTGAAGGCGGGCCGACGTGGTGACCGGGCCGATGGCCCGGGGCGCGAGCGGCGGCCCTGCTCGCGGGGAGCCGGGGTGCGCTGGCCAGGGTCTCTCGATCGGCGCCGTGTTCTCGTGCCGCGGTCGCCCCAACCGAGGCGAGCTACAAGCGGCGCTGATGGAGACGGACGTCGTCACGCGCCAACGGTGGCCCGCGAGCGGACGGCGACCGGGGGCACCGCCGCCGCCCTGCCGCCACAACCGTGGCCAGCAGTGCGTCTAGCCCGCCGCCAGCGTCTCGCCGATGGCCGCCATGCCCTCATCCCAGGCCTGGACCATGCCGCCGAACAGCGCGCCAAGGTCGGCGGGTTTCGATGACGACACGACCCGCGCTCCCTTCAGGATGAAGGTCTTCGCGCCGGCCGAGAGGCGGTCGAATGCCTCGATGGCGCGCTGCTGTGCCGGGCTGGGCGTGTCGCTCATCCACGCCAGCCAGCGGGCCGTCAATTCGGCCGCGGCGCCAACCTGGCGCGTGCCGGCGAAGGCCCACGCGTGGTAGTGCGCCAGCCCGCGCTCGCGCATCAGCGGCAGATCACGCTCGAACGTGTCGGCAAAGCGCTGAACCGGGTTGGTCGACGGGCGGCGGGCGAACTGCTCGCGCAGGTCGGCACGTGCCGCGTCACGCAACTCGGCCAGCGGACGCACGATGCGGCGATCCGAACGGACGACCTCGGCGAACAGCGGCAGGTAGGCCGGGTCTTCGGGCTTGTTCAACCGGAAGGTCTCGACGAAGTCTTCGCCTTCGAGCGCAAAGCAGCCGGCGTTGTGAAAGTAGACCAGGCGCTGCGCATCGAGGTCGATGTCGGCCAGCACGATGGTTGTCTTCGTGTGCTTGCTGCGGTAGTCGGTGCCGGCGGTGTCCGGCAGCCACCAGGCATCGGCCTCGACGCTGATCAGCTTGCCGGCCGACAGGTGCTCGAGCGCATGATCGGCCAGCGGGCGCCAGATCGTCAGCTCTTGCACGTCGATGCCGTACAGGCGCCGCAGCTGGTCATGCGAGGGCTTGAAGAAGGTCCACTGGTCGCCTTCGAAATCGATCGGCAAGGTGTGGCCCAGCATCGCATGCGGGTCGCAGCCCATCGCGTGGACCAGCTCGATCCACAGGTCGATGTAGCAGTTCTTCTCGGGCCACTGAGCCGATTCGCCGTGCAGCGCATGGCGCTGGTAGCTCGTGGGGTCGAGGCCGGGCAGGGCGCTGGCCCTGCGGCGGATGTCGCTCAATGCCATGTCGTCAGGGCCACAGCTGCGCGCGGACCTCGGTGGGCCACTTGGCGGGGTCGAGCCCATGCGTCTTCAGCAGCGCCAGCGTGCAGCGCTCGAGGCCGAAGCCCAGGCAGGCGGTGTGCGCCGTGGCGCCATCGCCCTGGCGGATGCCGTACTTGCCGGTGAAGTGCTCCTGGTGCCAGTTGAACGAGCAGATCGCGGTCGGCTTCTCGAGCGAGATCACCGGCACCATGATTTCGAACTTGAGCTTCTGCTCGCGCTGGCTGGTGGCCATCATCTTGCCGACGCGGCCGAAGAACGGGTCGTTGGCCACGTCGCTGGCGGCCGGCAGGCCCAGGCCCAGCAGCAGTTCGAGCGCGCGGTCGCGCCAGCCGTCGCGCCAGGTCTCGACCTCGTCGGGCGCGCCCACGCGGATGAACTCGCGCATGCGGAACGACTGCAGGCGCGTCGGCTCGTCCGACGGCTCATGGCGGTAGCACCAGTTCTTCGTCGTGACCAGGCGGCCGCCTTGGGGCAGCAGGCCGCTGAACACCGGGTAGACCGGGTAGCAGGCGGCGGGCAGCAGCATCACCTCGGTGATGTCGAGCAGGTTCTCCCAGCGCTCGCCGGCCTTGACCTTCTCGGAGATCTCGCGCGCCTGCAGGTCGCTGCCGAAGAAGCTGTGCACGCTGCCGGCCAGCTGCGGGAAGTTGTCGAGGTAGCCCAGCTTCTCGATCATGGCCCGCGCCACGATCGGCGGGAAGGTCATCGCCTCGGCGCCGTCGCCGGCGGCGTTGCGCATCACCAGCGCGTCGAAGCGCTCGAGGATGTCCTCGAACAGTGCGCTGCGGCCGTAGCCGCCCTTCACCGTGGTCGGGTAGATCAGGCCGGCTTCGACGAGCTCGGCGTAGAAGACGGCGGGGTCGTAGTTCTTGTCGGTCGTCATGGTGTCACTCGTCCTTGAACACGAGCAGCAGCGCGGCGCTCTTGGCGGCGATGCGGTCGTTGGAGATCATCAAAGAGGCGGAAAGCGAATCGCGGTAGGCGCGGCCCATCGCGAACGGGCTGTCGTTCTTGTAGCCGAGGATGCCGACGATCTGCAGCGCACCGTGGACGATGCGCGGCGCGGCGTCGGAGCACGCCGTCTTCAGGCTGTTCATCTTCAGCGCCCAGCCGATCGAGGTCAGGTCTTTCTCGTCGGTGCCGGCGGCAACGATCGCGTCGAACTCGTCGGCCATGGCCTGCCACTGCAGGCGCATGGTCTGCAACTCGACAGTCAGGTCGGCCAGGGCCACCGCGGTGGGCGGTGTCGTGCCGGGGTTCTTGCGGGCCACGCCGCGCACATAGGTGGCGGCCTTGCCATGCGCGCCGGCGGCGATGCCCCACCACAGCGCCGACCACAGGATGTGCGAGTACGGCACCATCGATTCGGCCGAGATGTCGCCATAGGGCTCGGGCAGGATCTGCTCGACCGGTGCACCCGAGGTCAGCTTGAAGCCGGGGCTGCAGGTGCCACGCATGCCCATCGTGTCCCACGAGGTGGTCTGCTCGAGCTTGTAGTCGCCTTCGCGCAGCAGCACCAGCACCTGGTCGCTGGCGCCGGCCTCGGCGTTGCGGCGGGCGGTGACGACGATCACGTCGGCATGCGCGCAGTACGAGCCGGTGGTGGCCTCCTTCACCAGCGTGAAGCGGTCGCCTTCGGTCTGCACCGCGCAGATGCTGGAGCGCGTGTCGCCGAAGGTGCCGACCTCGGAGGTGATCGACGCCATCAGCCACTGCTGCTCGACCATGTCGCGCATGAAGCGGTTGAAGAACGGGCTGCCAGCATGGTGGCGCACAACACAGCACAACTGGTTGTAGTGCATCGCCAGCACCATCGCGCTCGAGGCGCAGGTCTGGGCCAGTGCGCCCACCAGCATGCCCAGCTCGCGCATCGTCAGGCCACTGCCGCCCAGGTCTTTCGGGATCAGGGCCGACATCGCCTTGGCTTCACGCAGCGCGGCAACGGTTTCGGCGGGGAAGCGGGCCTTGCTGTCGACGTCATCGGCATGCTTGGCGGCCACCTCTTGGGCAATGCGACGCACGGCGTCGTGCAAGGTGGCATAGCTGGGCGCGGTCTGGCTCATGGTTCTTCTTTGGCGAGAGGGGAAAAGGGGCGGCGGCATCGGCGGCACCGCCGCGTGATGCTGTCCTGCAACAAAGTGTCGCATAGCCGATTCACAATTCGCGCCGTAAATACCCCCCAAGAACAACGGATGGTGCTGGTCTTTTTGCACGGTTTGACGATGGATCCGGCCGTGCTGCGGCCGATGGTCGACGCCCTTGCGCTGAGCCTGCCCACGGTCGTGCCGGCCGGCCCGGTGCGCAACGACGACGGCACCCATTCCTGGTGGGCGGTCGACCCCGCGCACCGCGCCGCCCGCCTGGCCGCCGGCCCCAGCGACCTGTTCGACCGTCACCCGAAGGATCGGCCTGCCGCGCGCGCCGTGCTCGCGCAAACGCTGGCAGACGCGCGCGCCGCGCATCCCGGCTGCCGCTTCGTGCTGGTGGGCTACTCGCAGGGCGGCATGCTGCTGATGGACCACCTGCTGATGCAGGGCGAGCCCGACGTGGCCGGCATCGCGCTGCTGTCGTCGACCTGCATCGCGCTGGATGAGTGGCTGCCGCATGTCGACCGCTTGAAAGGCCTGCCGGCGCTCGTCACCCATGGCCGCAGCGATGGCGACCTCGGCTTCAGCGCCGGTGAGCGCCTGCGTGACCTGCTGCAAGCGGCGGGCGCCCAGGTGCAGTGGCTGCCTTTTGACGGTGGTCATGAGATGCCGCTGGTGGTCTGGCGGGCCTTGCGGCGTTTCGTGCTAGCGCTTCAGGCGGGCTGAGCCGGCTGGCGGCTGAGCACTCCCCAAAAGCGTGGGGGATCAGCCCATTTGGCTGTGAACTATGCCCGTGCGCGAGCCGCGGACGGGGCATGCGCCGGTATCATTTGCAGCCGCATTCGCGGGCCGGCTCCACGGCCCTCCAACCCCCGCTTTCTGACATGCTCAACGCCGCCGACATCGTTGACCAGCTGACGCCTGCGCTGCAGACGCCGGCCGCCGGCGTGCGCGTGGGCATCGACACGGTCAGCGTGCCGTCGATCGCTGAATCGCTGGGCACTTTCGGCGACCGTTTTCTGCAGCGGTTCTTCACCGCCCAGGAGGCTGCCGATGCCCACGCCGTGCAAGGCGAGGCGGCGCTGCACGAGCGGCTGGCCGCGCGCTTTGCGGCCAAAGAGGCCGTGATCAAGGCGCTGGACCTGCCCGAGGCCGGCATCGTCTGGTGCGACATCGAGTTGATTCGCGGTGCCAACGGTCGGCCGGCGCTGGCGCTGCATGGCCGCGCGGCCGAGGTGGCGCAGCGCGTGGGCGTGCGCGAGTGGGCGGTTTCGATCAGCCACGAGCGTGAGCAAGCCTGTGCCGTGGTGGTGGCGTTGTTGGGGCCCGCCCCGACCACTGCCACCCCTGTTTCCGATTTCTGACTTTTCTTTTTGAACCTGACCATGAGCGACACCGCCAACCGTATCCGCACCATCCTGGCCCAGCACGCGAAGCTGGCCAAAGACGCCTCGTCGCTGACCGAAGACGCCGATCTGTACCAGGCCGGCATGAGCTCGCATGCCAGCGTCAACGTGATGCTGGCGCTCGAAGGCGCCTTCGACATCGAGTTCCCCGACCACATGCTGACCCGCAGCGTGTTCTCCAGCGTCGGCGCGATCCGCTCGGCGGTCGAGGAACTGACGGGCGCATGAGCCTGAGCGCCGCTCGGCCGCTCCGCAGGCGCTCGCTCCCCCTCGGGGGGAAGGACCGCAGGGCCCGGGGGTGGGCATTGCCCGCCGCTCGGCCGCTCCGCAGGCGCTCGCTCCCCCTCGGGGGGAAGGACCGCAGGGCCCGGGGGTGGGCATTGCCCGCCGCTCGGCCGCTCCGCAGGCGCTCGCTCCCCCTCGAGGGGGAGGCCCGCAGGGCCGTGGGGGCCGAATGAACCCAGGCCGCATGAGGCTGACCAGTGCCTGGGCGCTGGCGCCCGGCGAGCCTGGAGGCCCAGTGCCTGACGAGGCGGCCTGGCGGCCCCTCGAAGCGCCGATGCCCGTGGCGGCCGCCCTGGCCGCAGCCGGCACATGGAGCCTGGACGGCCCGGCGCGCGATTTCGACCGCGAGTGCTGGTGGTACCGCTGCCGCTTCGACCGGCCGGCGGGCGCCGCCAGCGACTGGACGCTGGGCCTGGACGGCCTGGCGACGATCGCCAGCGTGTGGCTCAACGGTGAGCCGCTGCTGGAAAGCCGCAGCATGTTCCGCAGCCACGCGTTGGCCGTGGGCGAACGCCTGCGCGCGCAAGGCAACGAACTGCTGATCCGCTTCGACCCGCTGGCCGACGCGTTGGCGCAGCGCAAGCCGCGCCCACGCTGGCGCTCGCCGATGCTGGCGCAGCAGCAGCTGCGCTTCTGGCGCACCACGTTGCTGGGCCGCACGCCCGGGTGGTCGCCCCCCGCCGTGGTGGTCGGCCCGTGGCGCGAGGTGTGGCTGCGGCCGGCCGGCGATGCGCGGCCGGCGTCGGTCGAGCTGCAACCGCGCCTGGTCGACGGGCGGGGCGAACTGACGGTGCGCTGCCGCTTCGACGCCGGCGTTGCGGTCGAGGAGCTGCAGCTGGCGCTCGAACATCGCGGCCGCACACACGAGGTTTCGCTGCAGGCCGCCGTGGTCGACGGCAGCCCGCAATGGCACGGCACGCTGTGCGTCGACGAGGTCGAGCCGTGGTGGCCGCACACCCATGGCCAGCCGGCCCGGCACCGGGCGCAGTTGCGAGGCCGCGCGGCCGGTGGCGACTGGTCGATGGACCTCGGCGCCGTGGGCTTTCGCAGGGTCGAGGCCGATACCGGCGACACGGGCCTGGGGCTGAAGGTCAACGGCGAGCCGGTCTTCGCCCGCGGCGTCTGCTGGGTGCCGCTGGACACGCTGAAGCTGCATGCCGAGCCGGCGCAGTACCGCGAGGTGCTGACCCGCTTGCGCGACGCCGGGGTCAACCTCGTCCGCGTCGGCGGCACGATGGCCTATGAGGCCGATGTGTTCTTCGAACTCTGCGACGAGCTGGGCCTGATGGTCTGGCAGGAGCTGATGTTCGCCAACATGGACTATCCGGCCGACGATGCCGGCTTCGCGGCCGAGGTCGATGCCGAATTGGCCAGCCAGCTGCCGGCCTGGGCCGCGCGGGCCTGTGTGGTCGTGGTCTGCGGCAACTCCGAGGTCGAGCAGCAGGCGGCGATGTGGGGCGCGTCGCGCGAGTACTGGCAGCCGCCGCTGTTCCACGAGCGCATTGCCGCTGCCGTGGCCGAGCAGTTGCCTGGCGTCGTCTACTGGCCGTCGAGCGCGCATGGCGGTGCGTTCCCGTTCCAGCCCCACGCCGGCAGCACCTCGTACTACGGCGTTGGCGCCTACCGCCGGCCCTTGGCCGATGCGCGCGCCAGCGGCCTGCGGTTTGCCACCGAGTGCCTGGCCTTCGCCCAGGTGCCGCCCGACAGCACGCTGGCCCGCCTGCGGGCGCTGAACGGCGACGTGGCGGTGCGCACCCACAGCCCGCTGTGGAAGGCCCGCGCGCCGCGTGATCTGGGCGCCGGCTGGGATTTCGACGACGTGCGCGACCACTACGTCAAGCACCTGTTCGGCGAAGACCCGATGGCGCTGCGCATGAGCGACCCGGCGCGCCACCTGGTGCTCGGCCGGGCAGCGGCGGCCGAGGCCGTGACCGCCGCGTTCAGCCAATGGCGCAGTGCCGGCTCGGCGTGCCGTGGTGCGATGGTCTGGTTTCTGCGCGATCTGTGGGCCGGGGCCGGCTGGGGTTATCTCGACGACCAGTGCCAGCCGAAGGCCGTGTTCCACGCGCTGGCCCGCGTCTGCCAGCCCTTGCACCTGGGCCTGACCGACGACGGCCTGAACGGCTTCACGCTGCACGCAGTGAATGAGCAGGACCAGGCCAGAGACGGCACGCTCAGCGTGGCGCTCTACCGCGAAGGCGAGTGGCCGGTGGCGCAGGGCGAGCGCGCGCTGCAACTGCCCGCCCGCTCAAGCCAGGGCTGGGCGATCACCGACTGGCTCGATGGCTTCACCGACCTGTCGTGGGCCTACCGCTTCGGCCCGCCGCCGGCCGACGTGGTGGTGGCGCGTTGGCAAGGCCCGCAGGGCGTGGTCGAACGGGTGCACTTCATCGACGTCGAAGGCCTGCCGCTGCAGCGCCGCGACATCGGCCTGAGCGCCGAAGCGGGGCCGGTGGTCGAGGGTGTGATCGAGGTGACGGTGCGCAGCCGCGCGGCCGCTCGCTTCGTGCACTTCGAGGTCGACGGCTGGCAGCCCGACGACGAGGGCTTTCACCTCGCGCCCGGCGGCGAGCGTCGGCTGCGCTTCACGCCCGTGGTGGGCGCGCCGCGTCGCCCGTGGCGCGCCACTGTGTCGGCGATCAACGCCCTGGTGCCGGTCACGGTGCGCCAGGCCGGCTGACCCGGCGCTGCGGCGCCCACAAAAAAGGGCGACCTCGTGGTCGCCCTTGGCTCTTCAGGCCTCTCGTGGCGGCCCGGGTGCCACCCGGGCCGCTCTCCTCACTTCCAACCGTCTTGCTGCAACACGGGGTCGTCGGTGCCGCCCATGTTTTGCACGACCTTCTTGCCCAGCGTGCCGGGCGATGCCAGCGCGGCGCTGCCGCAGCTGCCGTTGGCCGTCTTCAAGATGCTCCACAGCATCGAGCCGTCGCGCGCATTGCGGTTGGCGTGGTTGCTGTTCTTCACTGCCGTGGTGTAGCGGTTCACCGAGTAGGGCAGGTTCAGCGTCGCGCCATACTGGTTCTGCAGGTTGCGCGAGCCTTCGCACTGCGCGTCGGCGTCGTTGACCACCAGGTTCGCGCCCGACCAGCCCTCGGGCGAGGTCTCCAGCCCGATCGAGACGATGGTCTTGGACGGGAACAGCGTGCGGTAGTCGGTCCACGCGGTCACGCCGTCGTAGTGCTCGTAGCGCGCGTCGTACGACATCACGTTGACCATGTCGAAGCTGGCCGCCACGGTGGGGTAGTTCTTCGCCAGCAGCCGCTCGCGGCCGGCGTTGCCGCCCCAGTACGACAGCTTGCCCGCGCAGTCCGGCATGCCCGAGGTGGCGGCGATGCAGTCTGCACCGGTCGACCAGCCGGCCACCGTCAACCAGCGGCCGCCACCGGCCAGGTCCACCGCCTTGCGCATCGCCTTGCTGGCGTTGGCATAACGGTCGACATTGGCGTCAGCTTCGTAGTCGACGTCCAGGCCGTCGAAGCCCAGGTCCTTCATCATGTTGGCCAGCGCGGTGATGCGCGAGCCCGAGCCTGCCTGGCCTTCGCCGGCCAGCCCGTCCCAGTCGTTGTAGGTCGCGCCGCCCACGGCGAGGATGACCTTCATGTTGCGCATGTGCAGCACGTCGATCGCGGCCTTGATGTCGCTCGGCCGGCCGTTGAAGCTCATGCCGGTGCCCGACCAGCTGTTGACCGCGATGCCACCCCACGAGAAGTTCGGGTTGGCGAACGCCACCATCACGTGGCTGTAGTTGGCGGGGATGCGGGCCAGCTTGCTGAGCGCATAGACCTGGGCCGGCGTTTTGCCGGTGGCGTCGAACCAGTTGTCGCTCCAGCTCGGGTAGTAGCCGGCGTAGGTGCGCGTGTTCTGGTTGGCGCTCAGCGCCTCGGGCGGCAGGTCGGGCGGGGGCGGCGGCGGCGGTGGGGGAGGCGGCGGGGGCGGGGTGCCGCCATCGCACTTGGCGGACTTGATCCACTCTTCACCGCTGCCCTTGGGCCCGTTGTTGGTCGCCGGCTCCTTGTTGAGCGACTTCTTCATCGCCTTGTAGCCGACACCGCTCTCGGTCACCAGGTTGCCCTTGAGGTACTTGTAGTCGCTGCGCCAGGGGTCGCAGGGCTCGGGCGGCGGCGGCGGGGGAGGCGGCGGGGGCGGGGTGCCCGAGCAGGCGTCGATCTGGGTCCAGGGCTGGCCGCTGCCGACCGGGCCGCTGTGGGTGGCCGGGTCCTCGCCCTGGGTCCACCAGTTGGCGATGTAGCTCACGCCGTTGCGGGTGACGGTGTCGTCCTTGACGTAGGCAACGGCCGCATCCCACGGCTGGCAGGCCGGGGCCATGGCCTGCAGGTTGTAGGCGCCGGCGGCGCTGGCGGTGGCCGGCGCCAGCGTGGCGGTGGCCGCCACGGCGGCTGACAAGACGGCCAGCCAGTCCAGGCGACTGAAGCGCCTGGCCGCGCTCTCGGGGTTGTTCATGGCGAATTGCTCCTTTGAGTGAACCCGGTCGGTCGGCTTTCGATCGACTCGGGCAGCAGTCTGCGTCGGGGCTTTCGCCAAGGGGCTCAGTTAAAACCAGTATAGAACCAGTTGAGGCGCCATTGAAGTGTAAAGGGACGTTTCAGGCGAGTGCTGGTGGCTCAACTTTTCACCATTGACCCATGGGAATGGATGGTTTTGTATGACCTCGCACGGTGCGGGTGAGGCGCGGCGGCTGTAGATACCAATAAGAGTCCACTTCGGTGCGCGGCGCGGCCACGCTGGCCGTCGGGCGTAGGCAAGCGCGCCAAGCTTGGGCATCATGCGGCCGGCGCCGTTGCCGCGCGCACCCCCGCAGGAGGATGAGCATGCTGAAGAAGATTGCGATCGTGGTCGTCGTTGCCGTGGCCGCGCTGCTGCTGTTCGCGGCCACGCGGCCCGACAGCTTCCGCGTCGAGCGCAAGGCCACGATCCAGGCGCCGCCCGAGAAGGTGTACGGCCTGATCAACGATTTCCATCGCTGGCCGCAGTGGTCGCCGTGGGAGAAGCTGGACCCGGCGATGAAGCGCACGCTCGGCGGGCCTGACTCGGGCCTGGGTTCGACCTATGCGTGGGAGGGCAACAAGGACGTGGGCGCCGGCCGGATGGAGATCAAAGAGTCGGTGCCGGCGTCGAAGATCCACATTCAGCTCGACTTCCTGCAGCCGATCGAGTCGCACAACCAGACCGATTTCATTCTGAGCGCACAAGGCGGCGGCACCGAGGTGACCTGGGCGATGTACGGCCCGGCCGACTACTTGACCAAGCTGATGGGCGTGTTCGCGAGCATGGACAGCATGGTCGGCAAGGACTTCGAAAAAGGCCTGGCCAACCTGAAGGCCGTGGCCGAGGCGCCCTGACGGCGCCTACTTCGAGCCGAGCAGCACTACCAACGCCCCCGCACCGCCTTGCGGCCCGGGGGCCTGTGCGAAGGCGATCACCTCGCGCCGCTGGGCCAGCCAGCGCTGAACCTTGGCCTTGAGCACCGGCGTCTTGCCAGGCGAGCCATGGCCCTTGCCGTGCACCACCCGCACGCAGCGCCGGCCCTGCTGGTGCGCCTGGCGGATGAAGCTGGCCAGCGCCTCGCGCGCTTCGTCGCGCCGCAGGCCGTGCAGGTCGACCTGGCCCTGGATGGCCCATTGGCCGCGGCGCAGCTTGTTCAGCACGTCGATGCCGATGTCCGGTCGGCGGTAGCTCAGCCCGTCGTCGGTCAGCAGCAGCGTCTCGATGTCGACCTCGTCCGACAGCGCCTCGCGCAGCGCGGCCTGTTCGTCCAGCTCGCGCTGGCGCGGCTCGGGCGTGGGCAGCGGCGTGGTGGGGGCGGCCTTCGGCGCGGCCTTCACCGGTTTGACCGGCCCCACGGCGTGCGCGAACGCATGCCGCTCGCGTTCGCGCCGCGCGGCCTCGGCGGCTTCGCGCGCGCGAATGGCGGCGGCTTCGGCCTGGGCGGCGCGCATCGCGTCGCGCATGGCGCCCAGGTCTTTCAGGCTGTTGGACTTCACGATGGGGTCGATTGTCGCGGCGCGTTTGCGTTCCCTCGTTGGTCGGTTCGGCCGGTTCCGGCACGCCGGCGGTCCGTCGGCCGCCGCTGCAGTGCGTCGCGCGCCACTGGGCGCGACGGGGCCGTGCCTCTACGCTGGCGTTGATTCACCACCAGCGGACCGACACCATGCGTACCTCCACCACATTTCCCACGATGCTGGCCTCGGCGCTGATCGCCGTGGCCGCGTCCAGCGTTTCGGCCGGCGCACTGGCGGCTGGTGCCGGCATCGAGCTCAACGACAAGCTGTCGGTGGCTGATGTCGGCCTGCCCGCGTACCCGGGCGCGACCATCCGGCGCGACAAGGGCGGCGACGGGGACGGGCTGAATCTGGCGCTGTGGGGCGGCTCTCTCGGCTTCAGGCTGTCGCTGATGAAGTTCACCACCGGTGATTCGGTGGACAAGGTGGCGAATTTCTATCGCGATGCGATGGGCCGCTACGGCAACGTGCTCGACTGCACCGGGCCGCGGCCCGCCACCGCCCCACCGGCGGACACGAAGGTCCTGGCCTGCAACAAGGACGACAAGGGCGAGCCGGGCGGCAAGCTCTACAAGGTCGGCACGCCGAACCAGCAGCGCATCGTCAGCATCAAGCCGGTCAGTGGCCGCGTCGAGTTCGAGATGCTCAAGATCGAGGCCAGCCAGTGAGCGCTGCCGTCCTCTGACCAGGGCGCCACCGGGCGGGCGGCAGCTCCCGTCTGTCGCGCCCATCTGCAGTGTGTCGCGCGGCCGCCATGACGCTGCGCCGTGGCACTAAGGTGGCGGACCTCCATCACCGAGAGAGCTGCACATGCGCAATCTGCAACGGGCGGGCGGCATCGCCGCGGGCGTCGAAGCCCTGGCCTACATCGTCGGCTTCGCCGTCATGGCGACATGGCTCAACCCCGGCGACACGCAGGGCTGGACGGCGGCCGACAAGCTGGCGTTCGTGCTGGAGCGCCGGACGCTGTTCGAGCTGTGGACCGTGCTCATCTACGTCGTGGCCAGCAGCGCTTTGCTGGTGCTGGCGGTCG
The DNA here is from genome assembly GCF_041914305.1 of Ideonella sp. Taxonomy (NCBI): domain Bacteria; kingdom Pseudomonadati; phylum Pseudomonadota; class Betaproteobacteria; order Burkholderiales; family Sphaerotilaceae; genus Ideonella; species Ideonella sp. Next base: position 273,066 of record NZ_JAYSDQ010000003.1, on the reverse strand, counting down.
CGCTGCATGAGCGGCTGAAGGAGCGATCGCCCACGATGCAGATCGCGACGCCCGTCGGCGTGATCTGGGCCGGCCTGGTCATCGCGAGCGGGATGGTGTCCATCTGCGGCCTGCAGTCGGTGGCTGCGCTTCAGGCCAAGGACCCTGCACTGGCGGTCTCCACCTGGGTGGCCGTCGGCGTCGTGCAAAACGGCCTGGGCGGCGGCATCGAGATCGTCGGCGGCGTCTGGTCGCTGATGGTCAGTGCCGTGGCCTGGCGGACCGGCGCGCTGCCGCAGGCGCTCAATGTGCTCGGTGCGATCGTCGGCGTGGCCGGCATCCTCACCGTGTTTTCGCCGCTGAAGGATCTGGTGATGATCTTCGGGCTGGGCCAGATCCCCTGGTTCGTTGGTCTCGGTGTGGTGATGCTGCGCGGCGACCGCTCGCCTACAGCAAACCTCGCTCCGCAAAGCTGACCACCTGGCCGACGCCGATCACCAGGTGATCCAGCACCCGCACGTCGACCAGCCGCAGCGCGCTTTTCAGCGACTGGGTCAGGAACTCGTCGGCGCGTGACGGCTCGGCCACGCCCGAGGGGTGGTTGTGGGCCAGGATCACCGCACCGGCGTTCAGGTCCATCGCATGGCGCACCACCTCGCGCGGGTAGACGCTGGTCTGCGTGAGGGTGCCGCGAAACAGCTCGCGCCATTCGATCAACCGGTGCTGGCTGTCGAGGAACAGCACCGCAAACACCTCGTGGCCGAGGCCACCGAGCTGCAGCGCGGCGAAGTCCTTCACCTTGGCGGGTGAATCGAACACCGGCGCGTGGCGCAGCTGCTGGGCCAGCGCGCGGCGCGCCAGCTCCATCACCGCGGTCATCTCGGCCCGTTTGGCCGGGCCCATGCCCTTGACGCGCTTGAAGTCGTCGGCCTTGGTGTGCAGCAGCCCGGAAACACCCTTGAAGCCGCCGAGCAGCTCTTCGGCCAGCGTCAGCACGCCCTTGCCCTTCATGCCGGTGCGCAGCAGCAGGGCCACCAGCTCGGCGTCGGCCAGCGCTGCCGGCCCGTGCGCGAGCAGCTTCTCGCGCGGCCGCAGCGCGGCCGGCAGATCCTTGATCGTCATCTTGTTGCATCCTCCCTCAATCGCCCGGCCGTCATCAGGTGTGCGGCCGGTGCAGGCGTCGCCGAGGATATCAAGCGCCGCCGGCGCTTTCCCTCCCGCTTAAGGGGGTGTCAGCAGGTAGGCCCGCGTCTTGCCCGAAAGCGTGTTCTTGGCGGTGCCGGTCACCTCCCCGGCGTCGTTGATTGCACGCGCGTCCAGCAGCACCCAGCCGGCGGCCCGCGTGGCGTCGTCCAGCAAGGTGTTCATGTCGAGGATCACGCGGTCGACCCACATCACCGCCCGGCTGTCGCGGGGCGTCGGCTTGCGCGTCAGGTAGCTTTGCCCGACGATGACCCCCGCGTCGTTGATGCCCCAGGCATAGCCGTGGTCGCCGGCCAGCGAACCCAGGTCGAACGCGATGTCGTCCACCCACAGGGCTGCGTGGTAGCGGCCTCTGGCGTCCTGGGCGTAGCCGACGATCTGGCCCAGGTCGTTGATGGCGGTGGCGGTGCCATAGGGGCCGCCGAGTGTGCCCAGGTCGGTGACATGGCCCCGCCGCCAACGGGCCGCGTGGATGCGCCCGTCGGCGGTCATCGCCGAGCCGACGATCTTGCCGGTGCTGTTGATGGCCAGCGCCGTGCTGCCGGGGCCGCCGAGCGTGCCGAGGTCGACGATGCCGTCACCCGCCCAGAGGGTGGCGTGGGTTTCCCCGTTGGCTAGGCTGGCTTCCCCGACGACCCCGCCGGCGTTGTTGATGCCGTAGGCGTGGCTGGTGGTGCCGCCGAGGGTGCCCAGGTCGGTGGTGGTGCCGCCTTGCCACAGGGTTGCACGCCATTTGGCGGTGCCGATGGCGGTGCTCTCGCCGACCGCGTCATCGTGCTTGTTGACGGCGAAGGCTCGGCTCGTCACGTCGGTCGGGCCCAGGGCGGTGGCTTTTCCGCGGTGCCAGAGCGTGGCACGCCAGTTCGAGCCACCATCGACGCCGCTGTAGCCGACGACCGCCCCGCGCTGCTGGATGCCCCAGCCGAGGCTGAACGATTTCTCGAGGCTGCCGAGATCGGTGAAGGTGTAGGCCTGAGCCTGGGCTGCGGTGCCGAGCGCGGGCAGCCATGCGGCGACCAGGGCGGCCAGAATCGAAATCGCTATCCGCGTCACGGTCTTGCTCCTCGCTTCAAGGGGGTGTCAGGCGGAAGGCGCGTTCCTTGCCCGTGATCGAGTTCTTGGCCAGCCCGGTGATCACGCCGTCTTCATTGATGGCGCGCGCTTCGAGCAGCACCCAGCCCGCGGCGCGCGTGGCATCGTCGAGCCAGGAGTTGAGGTCGATGATCAGGCCGTCGCGCCACAGCGTGGCCCGGCGGTCCTTCATGTGGTTGTGATTCGTCGTGTGGCTGTAGCCCACCACGGTGCCCTCGGCGTCGATGCCCCAGGCGAAGCTGTTCCGGCCTTCGCCCAGGGTGCCCAGGTCGATGGCGACGCCGTCGTGCCACAGCGCGGCATGGGTGGTGAAGTAGGCGGGGACTTCGCTGTAGCCGGCCACCCAACGCCTGCGGTTGATCGAGGTGGCCTGGCTCGTTTGGCCGCCGAGCGTGCCGAGATCGATGAGGTCACCGTCCGCCGTCCAGAGCGCGGCATGCGGCACGTTGCCGGGGGCATCGGCGTAGCCCGCAGCGTCGCCCAGGGCATTGACGGCGTTCGCCGAGCTGTGGACGCCGCCGAGCGTACCCATGTCGAAAGGCTGCCCACCGGTCCAGCGCGTGGCGTGGTAGGCGGTGTTGCCCGCCAATGCGCTGTAGCCGACGATGTGGCCGGCGTTGTTGATCGCATTGGCCCCACCGAGGTTGCCGCCGAGTGTCGGCAGCAGCGCCGCGGTGCCTTCCTGCCAGAGCGCGGGGTGCCATTCGTCGATGGTCACCCCGGTGATCACGCCGTCTTCATTGAGCCGGTTCACGCCGCTGGCGATGCTGGCCACGCCCAGTTGGTGAAGGTCCAACGGCGCGTTCCGTCGCCACAGCATGGCGTGCGAGATGTGGGCGTCTTCTGGGTGGCCGTAGCCAACGATGGCCCCATGGCCGTTGAGGTCGCGTGCGATGCCGTCGGTGCCACCGGGGCCGTGCAGGGCGGTGAAGTGGTAGGGGGTCTGGGCGGCCGCGCCCAGGCTGACGGCGCACAGCAGCCCAGCGAACAGCGCCAGAACCCGGCGACGGCGACTCGGGGTCGACGACAACATGAGTACTCCTCGAAAGCGCGGCGCTCGGCGCACTGCCTTGCCCAATGTGAACCCGTCGCGCGCAGGTGCCTTGCGCCAGCGCAACTGTGGCGCGCGTCGCCCAGGTCGGCCGGCTTCCAGGTGCGCCCGCCGGCTGAGTGGGCCGGTAAAATCGTTTGGTGAATACCGTCCGACAAGGGTCGTTCCTGACCCTCCACTACCGGCTCGCCGGCCCCGATGGGGCCGACGTGGTCACCACCTTCAACGACCAGCCGGCCACGCTGTCGGTGGGCGCCGGCCAGCTCGCGCCGGCCATCGAGCAAAAGCTGATCGGCCTGGCAGAGGGCACCGAGGCCACCTTCGTGCTCGCGCCGGGCGAGGCTTTTGGTGAGCGCAACCCCGAGATGCTGCAGCGGGTCAAGCGCAGCCTGCTGGCTCAGCATGGCGACCCCGAGGCCGAGTACAGCATCGGCGATGTGGTCGAATTCCCCACCCCCGACGGCACCGGCCGCTTCGCCGGCGTCGTGCGCGAATGCGGCGACGACTGGCTGCTGTTCGATTTCAACCACCCGCTGGCGGGCCAGGCCGTGACCTTCCAGGTCCGGCTGATTGGAGTGCTTTGATGGCGATTCAGCCGCATGAGGTGTTGCTGGCCGAGCCGCGCGGCTTCTGCGCCGGCGTCGACCGCGCGATCGAGATCGTCGAACGGGCATTGACCAAGTTCGGCGCGCCGATCTATGTGCGCCACGAGATCGTGCACAACACCTACGTGGTGAACGACCTGAAGGCCAAGGGCGCGATCTTCATCGAAGACCTGGCCGACGTGCCGCCCGGCGCGACGCTGGTCTTCTCGGCCCACGGCGTGCCCAAGGCCGTGCGCGCCGAGGCGGCCCAGCGCGGCTTCCAGGTCTTCGATGCGACCTGCCCGCTGGTCACCAAGGTGCACGTCGAGGTCGCCAAGCTGTCCAAGGAAGGCTACGAGTTCATCATGATCGGCCACAAGGGGCACCCCGAGGTCGAGGGCACGATGGGCCAGCTGCATCAGGGCATCTACCTCGTTGAAGACGTGGCCGACGTGGCCACCGCGCCGGTCACCCGGCCCGACAAGCTGGCCGTGGTGACGCAGACCACGCTGAGCGTGGACGACGCGGCCGAGATTCTGGCGGCCGTGAAGGCGCGCTTCCCGCAGGTGCGCGAGCCCAAGCAGCAAGACATCTGCTACGCCACGCAAAACCGGCAGGACGCGGTCAAGTTCATGGCGCCGCAGGTCGACGTGGTCATCGTCGTCGGCAGCCCGACCAGCTCGAACAGCAACCGCCTGCGCGAGCTGGCCGAGCGCCTGGGCACGCCGGCCTACATGGTCGACGCGGCCGAAGACCTGCAGGAAAGCTGGCTCGACAACCGGCCGCGCGTGGGCCTGACAGCCGGCGCCTCGGCCCCCGAGGTGCTGGTCAACGCGATCGTCGAGCGCCTGAAGGCGCTGGGCGCGCTGGCGGTGCGCAAGCTGCCGGGCGTCGAAGAAACCATCCAGTTCCCGCTGCCGATGGGCCTGGGCGACAAGTCGATGGCCGAGTTCTCTTCGTCTCGATCCTGACGGCGGCTTCGCAACCCCCTGCGACAGGCGCCCATGAGTCTCATGCGGCGCCTTTCTTCGTTTTGGCACCTGGCATCACGCCGCCCTGCGACCTGAGCCTGCACCGCAAACCGGCGAGCCGGTCTGTGGCCTTCCTACAATCCGCCCCAGTTTCGCGAAAGAGATCACCATGCTCGACATCACCCTGCTGCGCAAAGACCTCGACGCCGTCGTCAAGCGCCTCGAAACCCGCAAGACCCCGCAGCCGTTTCTCGATGTGCCGGCCTACAGCGCGCTCGAAGCCGAGCGCAAGCGCCTGCAGATGCGCACCGAGGAGTTGCAGGCCCAGCGCAACAGCCTGTCGAAGCAGGTCGGCATGGCCAAGGGCAAGGGCGAAGATGCGTCGGGCCTGATGGCGCAGGTGGCCGGCATCGCCGACGAGCTGAAGAGCGGCGCCGAGCGGCTCGAGGCCCTGCAGGCCGAGCTGTCGCTGATGCTGATGAGCATCCCCAACCTGCCGGACGACAGCGTGCCGGTGGCGGCTGACGAGACCGGCAACGCCGAGGTGCGCCGCTGGAGCCCTGACGACAAGGGGCCGCGCGTTTTCGATTTCCCGGTCAAGGACCATGTGGACCTGGGCGCGCCGCTGGGCCTCGATTTCGAGACCGGCGCCAAGCTGAGCGGCTCGCGCTTCACCTTCATGAAGGGCCCCGTCGCCCGCCTGCACCGCGCGCTCGCCCAGTTCATGCTCGACGTGCAGACGCAAGAGCACGGCTACACCGAGTGCTACACGCCCTACATCGTCAACCGCGAGATCCTCGAGGGCACCGGCCAGCTGCCCAAGTTCAAGGAAGACATGTTCTGGGTGCTGCGCGGTGGCGACGAAGAGCAGGCCGAGCAGTACCTGATCTCGACCTCGGAAATCTCGCTGACCAATACCGTGCGCGGCGAGATGCTGCAAGCCGACCAACTGCCGATCAAGTTGACCGCGCACAGCCCCTGCTTCCGCTCGGAGGCCGGCTCGGCCGGGCGCGACACGCGCGGCATGATCCGCCAGCACCAGTTCGACAAGGTCGAGATGGTGCGCATCGAGCATCCCGAGCACAGCATGGCCGCGCTGGAAGAGATGACCGGCCACGCCGAAGCCATCCTGCAAAAGCTCGTCCTGCCGTACCGCACCATGCTGCTGTGCACCGGTGACATGGGGTTCGGCTCGGTCAAGACCTACGACCTCGAAGTGTGGCTGCCGGCGCAGAACACCTACCGCGAGATCAGCTCGTGCTCGAACATGGGCGCGTTCCAGGCGCGCCGCATGCAGGCGCGCTTCAAGAACGCGCAGGGCAAGCCCGAGCTGGTCCACACGCTCAATGGCTCGGGCCTGGCCGTGGGCCGCACGCTGGTGGCCGTGCTCGAGAACTACCAGAACGCCGACGGCTCGATCACCGTGCCCGATGTGCTGCGCCCCTACATGGGCGGGCTGGCCGTGCTGAAGGCCGCGTGACGAGCGAGTTCACCGATGGCGCCGAACTGCGCAGCCGGCTCGATGCGCTGACGACGATCGAGCGCGACCTGCTGGCCGCGCTCGCGTTGGGGGCAGCACCCCGGCCACGTGATTGGGTGGCCGAGTTGTTGGCCGCACCGGGTGTGCGCGAGGCCGCAACCGTGCGGCCAACGCTCGACAGCGTTCGCTCTGGCCTGCAATCGCTGCAGCAGGCCGGTTGGATCGAATCCAGCGAACGCAAGCCCGGCTTCTGGGGCGTGGCGGCGCCCGCGTTGCCCGTGGTCTACGAGCGGCTGCTGCGCCGGGCCGAGACCTCGCTGCTGCGAAGCGCGCTTGCGCGGGCCGACGGCTACCCCGCGCTGGCGGCGGCCGGCCGCATCACCGGCGAGCGCATCCCCAGCATCGAGGCCAGCTTGGCGCTGGTGCGGCTGGAGCTGCTGAGCGGCGCATCGCCCGACGCACTGCAAGCGCTGGACAAGCGCATGCCATGGGGTGTCCAGACCGACACGCTGATCGAGCCCGCGCTCGCCTACTGCCTGGACGACGCGCTGTTCGAGCGCCTGCACCCGCACTGGCAACGCGCCCAGCTGCAGCGCGCGTGGCACGAGTGGGTCAGCGTCTGGCTGCCCCCCGAAGCCTGGGACCTGCAGGCCTGGACCGAGAAGCTGCTCGCGCGCAGCGGCCCGGCCGACCGTGGCGCTGAACTGCTGCGCTGGGCCTACGGCGACTACCTGCTGGCCACCGGCGACACCACGCGCCTGGCCACGCTGATGCCCTTGGCCGATGGTGGTGAGGTGCCGGTGCCGGCTGAGCACCTGGCCGTGCGCTCCGCCTACCAGGCGGCGATCGCTGGGCAGGATGGCCGCTGGGCCGAGGCCGAAGCCGGCTTCGACGCCGCGCTCGCCACTTTGCGACAGGCCACCGGCAAGCGCCGCGAGCTGTTGCCGCCCACGCTGGGCATGGCCTACGTGCTGTGCCTGCTGGCGCAGTACACACCGGCGACCGATGCCAAGGCCTTGAAGTACGCCTTGGCCGAAGGCGGCAAGCGCGAGCCGGTGCTCGACGGGCCTTTCGGCTTCGCCGCGCTGGCGATCCTGATCCAGCAGGGCGAGGCGCCGCGCCAGCTGCAGCCCTTCCAGCCTGCCCGCTACACCACACCCAAGCACGTCTCGCCGCTGGACTACTGGCGCTGGCAGATGCGCGCGTGGTTGAAGCAGGGCGCCATGCCGGAGCCGCTGCTGCCGGCCGAGGCCGATGCGGCCGCGCGTCTGAAAGACAAGTTGCGCGCCGCCGGTCTGACCCGTCTCGAAGCCGAGTTCGACGCGGCCATGCAGGTGTTGGCCGGCGAACGCGCGCCAGCCTGGTTCTTCGTGCCCGGCACGCAAGAGCCTTGGCAGGCGGCACTGGCCGCACTGGGCGCCGTACTGCAGCCAACCACCGACGGCACCACGCCGGCGGCGACAGAGGCCGCGCCGACCCGCCTGCTGTGGCTGCTCGATGTTGATGCCGATGGCCGTGTGCTCGACCTGGTCCCGCACGATCAGAAGCAAGGCGCCCGTGGCTGGGGCAAGCCGAAGGAAGCATCGATCGCGCGCCTTCAGCAGAGTGCTGAAGCGCTGGCGCCGTACGACGCGGCGGTCGCGCGCACGATCCGGCAAGAGGCTTATGGCCGTGCGCATCGGCTGGACCTGGCCGCTGCGGTGGCCGCGCTGGTCGGCCATCCGGCCGTGGCCTTTGCCGATGCGCCGGAGCAGATCATTGAGCTGACCGAAGCCGGCCCCGAGCTCGATGTGGTGCAAGAAGGCGAGATGCTGCGTGTGCGCATGCTGCCGCAGATGAACATCGGCCACGACGCCGCTGCGCCGCGCTGGGCCGGCAGCGCCGCTGAGCAAAAAGAGCTCGACGCGCTGCGCCTGATCTGCGTGCTGCGCGAGTCGCCGCAGCGGGCACAGCTGGTGCGGCTGACACCGGCACAAAAGCGTGTCGCGCAGCTGCTGGGCCCGAATGGGCTGGAGATCCCTCGCGAAGGCGCCGCGCAACTGCAGCAGGTGCTGGCCGGGTTGGGCACGCACTTCCGCATCCATGCCGACGACAGCGCGACCGCGCAAGCCGCGCGCGAGCTGCCTGCCGACGCGCGCCTGCGGGCCGAGCTGACACCCGTCGGCACCGGCTTGCAAGTGCGCATCGTGGCCGCGCCTTTCGGCGCCGACTACCGCGCCGACGGCCCGCGCTTGGTGCCCGGCCGCGGGCGCGCGCGGGTCGTGGCGACGCTGCGCGGCGAGACGCTGGGCGTGCAACGCGACCTTGCCAGCGAGCAGGCAAATCTCGAAGCCGTGCTCGACGATTGCCCGATGCTGCCCGTGCCGGCGCCGGGCGCGCCGTGCGAGTGGCAGATCGACGAGACCGACGCCGCGCTCGCGGTCGTCGAGGCCCTGCACCGCCTGGCCGGTGCGGTGAGCCTGGATTGGCCGCAAGGCCGCGCGATGCGCGTCGAAACGGCGGGGCTGAACCAGCTGGCGTTGAACGTGCACACGCGGCAGGAATGGTTGGCCGTGCAGGGTGAGCTGAAGGTCGATGAAGGTCTGGTGCTCGGGCTGCAGCAGTTGATTGGCGCTGCGGCAACGAAGAACCGCTTCATCCCCCTGGGCGAAGGCCGCTACCTCGCGCTGACGCAAGAGCTGCGCGAGCGCCTGGGCGACCTCGCCGCAGTGGCCGAGGCCCAGCGCGCCAACGCCACGCTGGCCGCCCTGCGCATCCCGACAGTCGCTGCGCCGTGGTTGCAGCAGGCGCTCGAAGGCACGCAGGTCGAATTCGACAGCGAGTTCGCGGCGCGCCTGCAGCGGCTGGACGAAGCGCGCACCCTGGTGCCCAAGCTGCCCGCCAACCTGCAGGCCACGCTGCGGCCCTACCAAGAAGAAGGCTTCGAATGGGCGATGCGCCTGTCGCATGCGGGCCTGGGCGCCTGCCTGGCCGACGACATGGGCCTGGGCAAGACGCTGCAGGCGCTGGGCGTGCTGCTGGCGCGAGCGGGGCAGGGGCCGGCACTGGTGGTGGCGCCCACGTCGCTGGTGGGCAACTGGCGCGCCGAGGCGCTGCGCTTCGCGCCGTCGCTCAAGGTGCAGGTCTATGCCGAGGGCGGCCCGCCGGGTGAGCGCGAGCGCCTGATCGACGAGGCGCTCGCCGGCACGCTGCTGCTCGTGTCCTACCCCTTGCTGCAGATCGACGCCGAGGCCTTTGCCAAGCGCGAGTGGGGCACGCTGGTGCTCGACGAGGCGCAGGCCGTCAAGAACGCCGCGGCCAAACGCAGCCAGGCGGTGTTCGCGCTGAAGGCGGGCTTTCGCCTGGCGCTGTCGGGCACGCCGGTGGAAAACCGCCTGGGCGAGCTGTGGTCGATCATGCGCGCCTGCAACCCGGGCCTGCTGGGCAGCGCCGCGCGCTTTGCCGAGCGCTTCGCCGGCCCGATCGAGCGCCAGCGCGACAAGCATGCGCAAAAGCAGCTGCGGCGCCTGATCGCGCCCTTTGTGCTGCGCCGGACCAAGGCTCAGGTGCTCGACGACCTGCCCCCCCGCACCGAGCTGGTCTTGCGCGTGCAGCCCGACGAGACCGAAGCCGCGCACTACGAGGCCCTGCGGCGCGACGCGCTGATCGCCGCCGAACGCGCGATGGAAGGCGACGCGCCCGGGCAGGCCCAGCTGAACGTGCTGGCCGGCCTGACCCGCCTGCGCCGCGCCGCTTGCGACCCGCGCCTGGTCAGCCCGCACCTGAGTGCCAAGGGCGCCAAGGTGCAGGCCTTTGCCGAGCTCGCGACCGAGCTGGTCGCCAACGGCCACAAGGCGCTGGTCTTCAGCCAGTTCGTCGACTTTCTGACGCTGCTGCGCGAGCCGCTCGATGCGGCCGGCATCCACTACCAGTACCTCGACGGCAGCACGCCAGCGGCCGAGCGCATGAAACGTGTCGACGCGTTCCAGGCCGGCGAGGGCGAGCTGTTCCTGATCAGCCTGAAAGCTGGCGGCTTCGGCCTGAACCTGACGGTGGCCGACTACGTGGTCATCGCCGACCCGTGGTGGAACCCGGCCGCCGAAGACCAGGCCAGCGGCCGTGCGCACCGCATCGGCCAGCTGCGCCCGGTCACGGTCTACCGCCTGGTCAACCAGGGCACGCTGGAAGAAAAGATCCTCACGCTGCACCGCGACAAACGCGAGCTGGCCGACCTGCTGCTCGAAGGCGCAGACGGCCCGGCGCGCCTGCCGCCCGCCGACGAATTGCTCGCGCTGATGCGCGCCGACGACGACCGCGCCGCAATCTACGAGTGAGCCTCAGGATCTGGGCTAGAATGCGCGGCTTCACCCAGTGACCACGGGTGCCAGAGAGTTCAGGAAAGGTGGCAGAGTGGTCGAATGCACCGGATTCGAAATCCGGCATACGGGTCCTCCCGTATCGGGGGTTCGAATCCCCCCCTTTCCGCCATAGCAGTAGCAAAACGGGCCTTCGGGCCCGTTTTTGCTTTGTACCCATCTCCAGAGTCCATCGTTCGGGCTAGTGCTTGGCGACGAGCCGGAAGACCCGCCGCTCTAAGCTTGAGGCATGAACACCGCGCCTACAGCGGATGACCGATAGGGCTTGCCTTGGTCGGTGCTTCGTAACTAGGTGCCCAGACGCTCAAGACGGGATTGATGAAACTTCCTTCCAAATCTCGTCTTCTGACAACGTGAGTTCCGATCGGATCTTGTTCATCCGATCGGTGTACCGACGAATGGGCTTGTACACCCAGCCGTCGTCTCCCTTGAATCTTTCAACCACGCCGCGCTTCATGAGCAGTTTGATGATCGCGTCGGCCAGTTTGGGGCTGTACTTTTGACCATAGCCACCTTTGAGAAGCGCAGCCTCCTCGCGTCCGGCCCCAGGCTGAAAGAATATCTTATGCACGATTGCCAGAAAGAGCTTTTGTGCCGGCGTTAGAGGGCTCTCTTTTATCCGAGAAGCGTTGGACATCCGGTCGAACGTCACTACTTCCGTATCTCTTATCCAGGATGGGAGTCCAGACTGCGCGGAAACGCCCGCAACTGTTGAAACTATGCAGCCATCTATAACGAAATTGTCCTCATCACTGATCGGCGATCTGTCCAGTATTAGGAGTTCCATTTCCGACTCTCTTATTACTAGGTTTGAGACCTTTCGATTGCTCAGATTGAGAATGGGGAGGACTGATCGATTCAAAGTTAACGATCTAAAATCTAGTGGTTCTTCGCCGAAGAAGCATAGGGCGGCAACAATCTCCCCGAGTCTTTTTGAGTTTTGGCTGTTGCCAAATTTTCGAAGATAGGCGAAGCAATGCTGATCCAAATCGTATGCTCGGATCATTTGCGCCGCGTGAAGCGTTCCATGCACGCTCAATGACTGAATCCACTGGGATGCCCCGGAGCCTTCGGACATGGAGACAACATCTCCCAGAAGAGCGTCGGCCCTGAGTACATCTAGTACGTTGGGATCGATAAACTGGCGGTCTGGAGATTCAGGTTCAATTCTACCCAGGGTGCACATCCTAGCGAGGAGTTGGCGTCCGCTTTGGTCCGGAACTGAGCCCACCACCAATTGATATGCCGAATCTATATCGGTAGGGGTTAGTCGACCAGCAAAGCTCCTGGAATAACGTGTTTTTGCAGCTAGGAACTGAAGGATGAGTTGAATGGTTTGGGGGGCAATGGAGTCCCCAACGCCTTTCGACTCCCGTCGGCAAATGGCGTAAATAAAGGCTGCCCAGAATTCGAACTGCCCGTACTCGCGACTCAATAGATATTCTGTGTCGTCTTTGTCGAGTTCCACTAGCATTTGAAATACAAGTGGCTTTCGCGGGAGCCAGTCCGGCAGACTAACAGTAATCCCCAGTGCGTTGAGGTATTGACTACCTTCGACTGCGGAGAAGGTCTCCGGCACCTCCAGGCAAGCTAGATCGTGAGACTGCAAGAGCCCGAGGCTCTCTATCATCTCTTCACTGCTGTCGAAGAAGTGGGAGCGACCGGTTATGAGGACTCCTGCCTTGGATTTATGTATTAGATCCCTAACCCCCTGAATTGCTCGCTTTCGCAGCGTCTTTCTGTCTTCAATTCGGGTGTCGTGAATTTGCGTGCCTATTTCGTCGAAGCCGTCAAGTAGGAGTATCAAGTGGCCGGAGTTCAACAACCTCATGACGTTGTCGACGGAATTCCCGAGTCCGACATTCCCAAGGTGACCAGCGACGATTTCGAGTGCGCTGGAACTACTCCAGTGATCTCGAAGATTGATGGCTAACGGGAATGCTGCTGAACCTCTTATGTCGCCACTGAGAAGGGTGTATATTTCGCGAACACACCGACTCTTTCCGGTTCCGTAGTCGCCTGAGAGAATGACATGAGAGCCTCGCTGGAGCATGGCTCGTATGTCCTGGATTCCGTATCTCTTATCCCTTGTGGGGTCGATGTATTTGACTTGAATAAATTGACGAGTGTCATTTGCTCCAGTTTTGGAATCGACGGCGCTGCCGAATGGCAAGTCTTTCCTGAGTGCATGATAACTCTTGAAGTCAAAAAAGGCTCGCTCAAAATCGCTTGCCGAGCAGACAGTTATGTGGCTCTTGCTTCCCGCTTCGACCATGCTGTCGGTGGGGTCCGATTCGAGAACAATGAATGCCCTGCATATTAGTCCCTGGGTTGCCAGTCGGATTTTCGTTGGAAGAATCTTGTTAAGGTCGTCTCTAACCTTTTGCAGAGTTCGCTCTTTCGTGATCTCAATGATTACGATTTCGTCCGCCGTAACTCGGCAAACTCCGTCGAAATCCACGCCGTCGAGATGCTCCGGTTTGCAAGGTGCAGCCCAACGTAGTGTTGCGACGCCGCGAACGTGGTCTTCAAGCGATTTCCAGGTTGACGCCATGGCAGTTTGCAGAGGAAGCCAGATGAGGCGCCGATGCTAACTGCGCAAGTACCGGGAGCGCCAACGTTGCACACACTGACGGTGTGGGCGTGTCGATTGACAAAACCTAGCCAGGTACGCCGTCAATGGCTCAAAGCCCCGCATGTCGGGGCTTTGTTGTTTCTGGGGCTGTTCGTCGCCCCCTCAACTTCCGCGTCTGTCCTCCAGCAGGCCGACATACAGCCCGGCGGCCCCCCCGTACCGTGTGGGCTTGTGGCCGGTTGACGCCGTTGAAGCACCCGGCCACTCGACGATGTCTGCAGGTCATGCGCTACGGCCGTGACACGTCGATGGTCCGAAGCAGTGTGGCGACGCATCCATTTCAAGTGGCCGGCCGATCGCGCCGAGGCCACGACCCCCACCCATGAACCTCGTCTCCCCGCCGCCCACCACGCTCTCGATCAGCGATGCGCAATTGAAGGCGCATTGGATGCCGTTCACCGGCAACCGCCAGTTCAAACGCGACCCGCGGCTGCTGGTGGAGGCCGCCGGTTGCTTCTATGTCGACGCCGATGGCCGCAAGGTCTTCGACGGGCTGTCGGGCCTGTGGACCTGCGGTCTCGGGCACGGTCGGTGCGAGATCGTCGACGCGGTGTCGCGCCAGGTGGCGCGGCTGGACTACGCGCCGCCTTTCCAGTTCGGCACGCCGCTGTCGTTCCAGCTGGCCGAGCGCCTCGTGCGGCTGATGCCGGCGGGGCTGGACCATGTCTTCTTCTGCGGCTCGGGCTCCGAGGCCGCAGACACCTCGATGAAGATGGCGCGTGCGTACTGGCGCCTGAAGGGCCAGCCCGGCAAGACCCGCTTCATCGGGCGCGCCAAGGGCTACCACGGCGTCAACTTCGGCGGCATCAGCGTCGGTGGCATCGCGGGCAACCGCAAGCTCTATGGCGAAGGTGTGGCGGTGGACCACCTGCCCCACACGCAGCTGGCGTCCAACGCCTTCAGCCGCGGCCAGCCCGAGCACGGCGTGTACCTGGCCGACGAGCTGCTCGAGCTGATCGCGCTGCACGATGCGTCGAACATCGCGGCGGTGATCGTCGAGCCTTTCTCGGGCTCGGCCGGCGTGATCGTGCCGCCCAAGGGTTACCTGCAGCGCCTGCGCGAGATCTGCACGCAGCACGACATCCTGCTGATCTTCGACGAGGTCATCACCGCGTTCGGCCGCACCGGCGCGTGGACAGGGTCCGAGGCCTTCGGCGTGACGCCCGACATCGTGAACATCGCCAAGCAGATGACCAACGGCGTGATCCCGATGGGCGGCGTGGTGGCCAAGGCCGAGATCCACGATGCGTTCATGGCGGCGGCCGGCACGGACCACCAGATCGAGTTCCCGCACGGGTACACCTACTCGGCCCATCCGGTGGCCTGCGCCGCCGCCCTGGCCACGCTCGACCTGCTGGCACGCGAGGACGCGCCGGCCCGCGTGCGTGCGCTGGCGCCGGCCTTCGAGGCGGCGGTGCACAGCCTGCAGGGCGCACCGCACGTGACGGACATCCGCAACTTCGGCCTGGCTGCCGGCATCACGCTGGCCGCGGCGCCCGGCGATCCCACCCGCCGCCCGTTCGAAGTGGCGATGCGCTGCTGGCGCAAGGGCTACTACGTGCGCTTCGGCGGCGACACGATCCAGCTCGCGCCGCCCTTCGTCAGCGAGCTTGGCGACATCCAGGCGATGGTGCACGCGCTCGGCGCCGCTCTGGCCGAGCAACCCTGATGTCTTCTCCCATGCGACAGACTGTCTTCGAACGCCTGGCTCCCGGCGCCCAGGTGATCCATGCCGCGCTGGAGGGCAGCATCAACCGCCCGTTCTGGCTCGACGATGTGGCGGACGAGCGGCCGAGCTTTCCCCGGCTGAAGGGGCCGCAGCATGCCGACCTGGTGATCGTGGGTGGCGGCTTCCTGGGGCTGTGGACGGCCATCCTCGCCAAGGAGCGAAGCCCCGCGCGCAGCGTGGTGCTGCTCGAGGGCCACACGATCGGCTGGGCGGCCTCGGGCCGCAATGGCGGCTTCTGCGACCACAGCATCACCCACGGCGAAGAAAACGGCCGCACCCGCTGGCCCGAAGAGTTCGACCAGCTGGAGGCCCTGGGCCACCAGAACCTGGACGAGATCGAGGCCACGATCCGGCGCTATGGCATCGACTGCGATTTCGAACGCACCGGCGTGCTGACGGTGGCGGTCGAGCCCTACCAGGACGAGGCGCTGCGCGGCGAAGGCTACCTGAGCGCCGAGCGCATTCGCGCCGAGGTCGACTCGCCGACCTTTCTGTCCGGCCAATGGCGCCGCAAGACCACCGCGATGATCCACCCCGGCAAGCTGGTGGTGGGCCTGGCGCGCGTGGCGCGCGATCTCGGGGTGCGGCTGTACGAACACTCGGCTGCCACCGGCCTGCAAGAGCTGCCCGGCGGCATGCGCGTGCGCACCGAGCAGGGCAGCGTCGAGGCCTGGCGCGTGGTGCTCGCCACGAACGCGTTTCCGTCGCTGCTGCGGCGTTACCGCTTCCACACCATCCCGGTGTACGACTACGCGCTGATGTCGGCGCCGCTGAGCGCCGCGCAGCTCGCGTCCATCGGCTGGAAGAACCGCCAGGGCATCGGCGACATGGCCAACCAGTTCCACTACTACCGCCTCACGCGCGACAACCGCATCCTGTTCGGCGGCTACGACGCGGTGTACCGCTTTCGCGGCAAGGTCGACCCGAAGCACGACGAGCGCCGCGAATCGTTCGAGCGCCTGGCCAGCCACTTTTTCACCACCTTCCCGCAGCTGCAAGGCTTGCGTTTCACGCACCGCTGGGGCGGCGCCATCGACACCTCCACGCGCTTTTGCGCCTTCTTCACCCAGGCCTGCGGCGGCAAGGTGTCATACGCCGCGGGCTTCACCGGGCTGGGCGTGGGCGCCACCCGGTTCGCTGCCAACGTGCTGCTCGACAAGAGCGACGGGCTGCAGACCGAGCGCACGCGGCTGCGCATGGTGCGCGAGGTGCCGATGCCGTTTCCGCCAGAGCCGCTCACCTACCCGACGGTGCAGGCCGTGCGCTGGTCGCTGAACCGTGCGGACCATCGCGATGGCCGGCGCAACCTGCTGCTGCGCACGCTCGATGCCCTCGGCCTGGGCTTCGATTCCTGAACCCTTCTCTTGACCATTGACCATGAGTGACTACTTTCGCCTGTTGGCCAACCACTGCGTCGACGCGGCCCGGCTGACCCTGGCGTACCGCACGCTGCCCGCGGAGCAGACGGTCTCCGGCACGCCCCGGGTGGGCACCGCCGAGCTCGCGCAACTGGGTGACTGCGCGATCGGCGTGTGGGAGATGTCCCCCAGCGTGAGCACCGATGTGGAGATCGACGAGTTCTTCATCGTGCTGTCGGGTGAGGCCACCGTCACGTTCGCCGATGGCAGCGCGCCGCTGCACTTGAAGGCGGGCAGCCTCGGTCGCCTGGCCCCGGGCACGGCCACCACCTGGACGGTGACCGAGACCCTGCGCAAGGTCTACATCGCCTGACCGAAACAGCGTGCCAATGACCATCCACCAGAACTTCATCAACGGCCGCTGGCAGGCCGCCGTGGGCGGCGCCACGCGCGAGGTCATCAACCCCGCCAATGGCCAGGTGATCGGCATCGTCACCGACAGCCAGGCCGAAGACACGCGCCTGGCCATCGCCGCTGCGCGGGCGTCGTTCTACGGCCGGGGCGAATGGCGCCGCATGAGCGGCCCGCGCCGCGCCGAGCTGCTCTACCGCGTGGCAGATGCCGTCAAGGCGCGTGCCGACGAGCTGGCCGAGCTCGACACGCGCGACAACGGCAAGCCCTTGCGCGAGGCCCGCGCCGATGTCGACGATGCGGTTGCCTGCTTCAGGTACTACGCCGGCCTGATCGGCAAGCCGCAGGGCGGCGTCTACGAGGTGGGCGATGGTTTCGGCCCGATGCATTCGTTCGCGATGCACGAGCCCGTGGGCGTGTGCGGCCTGATCACGCCGTGGAACTATCCACTGCTGATGGCCACCTGGAAGCTCGCCCCCGCGCTTGCGGCGGGCAACTGCGTGGTCTTCAAGCCCAGCGAGATCACACCGCTGTCGGCGGTGGCGTTGTTCGAGATCTTCGAGCAAGTGGGCCTGCCCGCGGGCACGGCCAACCTCGTGCTCGGCACCGGCCCGGCCGCCGGCCACGAACTCGCCCTGAGCCACGATGTGGACATGCTCACCTTCACCGGCAGCACCCGCACCGGCCAGATCATCGCGTCGGCCGCGGTGGGCAACCTGAAGAAGGTGGGCCTGGAGCTGGGGGGCAAGTCGCCCAACATCATCTTCGCCGATGCTGACCTGGAAGGCGCGGTCGAGTGGGCCATGATCGGCGTGTTCTTCAACCAGGGTGAGGTCTGCTCGGCCGGCTCACGCATCCTCGTCGAGCGCGGCATCGCGGAGCGCTTCGTGGCACGGCTCGCCGAGCGCGCCAACGCGATGACGATCGGCGACGGCATGGGCAACCCGGACATCGGCGCCATCGTCTCGCAGGCCCAGCTCGACAAGGTGCTGGCGCACATCGAGCGCGCCAAGGCTCAGGGCGCGCGCCTGGTGTGCGGTGGCGAGCGCTACACCGAGGGCGGCTGCGCGCAAGGCTTCTTCGTGCGCCCCACGGTGTTCGATGGATGTACGCGCGAGATGGACATCGTCCGCGAAGAGGTGTTCGGCCCGGTCGTGGCGGTGCAGACCTTCACGACCGAAGCCGAGGCCATCGCGATGGCCAACGACACGCCCTACGGCCTGGCCGGCGGCGTGTTCACCACCGATGGCGCGCGGGCGCTGCGGGTGATCAAGGAGCTGCGCGCAGGCGTCACCTGGATCAACTGCTACAACCCGACGTTCAACGAGGCGCCCTGGGGCGGCTACAAGATGAGCGGCTACGGCCGCGACCTTGGGGTCAACGGCCTGCTGGAATACCAACAGGTCAAACAGGTGAGCATCAACCTGCAGCCGGGGGTGGTGGGCTGGTACCGGAACTGAGGTGCAGATCGTCGTCGGCTTCGGTAGCATGGGCCATGCCGACCGCCGACCACGAACCCAGCCGCCACCTTCTGCCCGGCTTCGACGAGCTGGTTCGCCTCACCCGGGCGCTCGGCCACCCGGAGTTTCCGCAGTTCCTGTGGGCGTTCTTCAACGCACGTGTGCCCGTGGCGTGTCTCGAGCTGTGCTGCCACACCCGCAACACGGCCCGCACCAAGATGGTCAACATCGAATGGCTGGGCACGGCCTCGGGCGCCGGCTACCCCGATGACGACCTGGAGCAGGAAGCCAAGACCTACCTCGAGAGCCACTGGCACCTCGACCCGCTGATGCCGCTGGTCATCGGGCTCGAAGGGACGCGGGGCCACCAGATCACCCCCGACCAGGTGCGCACCGAAGAAGCACGCCAAGAATGGTTCGACGGTGGGCTGGTGCCCGAGCACTACGCGATCTGCGAAGCCTTCGGCGACTTCATCTACGTGCTCTATTTCATGCGCACCGCGCAGCAGCCGCCGTTCAGCGAAGAAGAGCGAGCCGCCCTGCACCACATGGCGGACTTTGCATTGCCGCTGCTGCGCAACCACGCCGAGATCCTGCCGGCGCGGCTGAGCATCCTCGACCACAACCCGACCCTGCGCAAGCATCTCACCCGCCAGCTCGAACGCCACGGCGTCGAGCTGTCGCCGCGCGAGTTCGACGTGTGCCTGGCCGTGCTCTCGGGCAAGCCGCTGGCGCAGATGGCCGACGACCTGGGGCTGCAAGCCTCGTCGGTCAAGACCTACACCGCCCGTGCGTTCGAAAAGATCGGCGTGAGCGGCAAGGGCGAGTTGTTCAGCTGGTGCTTCACGTCGCCAAACCCCTGAGGGGCTGCCGGGCTTCGGGATAGGCCGGCGCTGGCCCTGCAAGGGGGCCGACGCAGGGCGCCGGTGAGCATAGCGCCACCGGGGCCGACCTCACCTGGCTGGCCAGGTCTGTCATCCAACTGGCCGACATACAGCGGCGCGCCGTGCCCCTACCGTGTGCGCACCAGGCCAGTGAACTGCACGGCCTCTAGCTACCAGGGAGCACCGATGCACAACGCCCCGGCCAACTGGCCGTCCGTGGGTCAAGACCTTCACATGGAGACGCGTGCGCTGATCAACGGCCAGTGGCGCAGCGCCAGCGATGGCAAGACCTTCGCCAAGCACAGCCCGATCGACGGCAGCCTGCTGACGCACGTGACGGCCTGCAGCCCGAGCGATGTCGACGACGCCGTGCAGGCGGCGCGCTCGGCGTTCGAGCGTGGTGCCTGGTCGGGCTTGAGCCCGAGCGAGCGCAAGGCCACGCTGAAGAGGCTGGCCGAGCTGGTTCGGGTGAACGTGAACGAACTGGCCCTGCTCGACACGCTCGACATGGGCAAGCCGCTGACAGAGAGCATCGAAGACGCGCAGGATTCAGCCGCCTGCATCGACTGGTATGCCGAGGCCATCGACAAGCGCAACGACGAGGTCCTGCCCCTTGCGCCCCACCTGCTGGGCTTGGCCACGCGCGAGCCGGTGGGCGTGGTGGCCGCGGTGGTGCCGTGGAACTACCCGCTGCAGATGGCGGTGTGGAAGGTGGCGCCGGCGCTCGCCACTGGCAACAGCGTGCTGCTCAAGCCTTCGAGCAAATCGCCGCTGTCCGCCCTGAAGCTCGGGCAGCTGTGCCGCGCGGCGGGTGTACCGGATGGGGTGTTCCAGGTGCTGCCCGGGCCGGCCGCCATCGGCGAGCAGCTCGGCCGGCACATGGACGTCGACTGCATCGTCTTCACGGGCTCCACCAAGGTGGGCAAGGCCATCCAGCGCTACAGCGCCGAGTCCAACCTCAAGCGCACCTGGCTCGAGCTGGGGGGCAAGTCGCCGCTGATCATCTTTGCCGATTGCCCGGACCTGGACGCCGCCGCCGAGAACGCCGCGGGCTCGATCTTCGGCAACCAGGGCGAAGTGTGCTCGGCGGCCTCGCGCCTGTTCGTGCACGCGTCGATCGCCGATGCCTTCATCCCCAAGCTGGTCGACGCCGCGCAAGACCACGTGCCCGGCAACCCGCTCGACCCGAGCACCACCATGGGCGCGCTGGTGGACGAGCCCCACCTCGAGACCGTGCATCGCCATGTCGAGCGTGGCCTTCGCGACGGCGCGATGCTGCTGTGCGGCGGCCGGCGCGCGCGCGTGGGCCGTGGCGGCTCGTACTACGAGCCCACGATCCTGCTCTGCCCTCACGGCGACATGGCGGTGGTGAGGGAAGAGATCTTCGGCCCCGTGCTCACCGTGCAGACCTTCATCGACACGGACGAGGTCATTCGCCAGGCCAACGACAGCCCCTACGGGTTGGCTGCGGGCCTGTGGACCAGCAGCCTCGGCACCGCCCACGCGGTGGCCCGCCGGCTTCGCGCCGGCACCGTGTTCGTCAACGGGTGGGACGAAGGCGGCGACGACTACTGCGTGCCGTTCGGTGGCTACAAGCAATCGGGCAATGGCCGCGACAAGTCGCTGCACGCGCTGGACAAATACACCGAAATCAAAGCCACCGTGTTTCGGCACACCTTGGCCTCTTAGGGAGAAACCGCCGTGTTCTTTTTCTATACCCACCGGTAGGAGACACCTCAGATGAAACGTCGTCAATTGATGCAGCTGGCGGGCAGCGCCGCCGTGGCAGCCTCTGCGGTCGCGATGCCTGGCGCGGCCAAGGCTGCGGCCCGGCAGAACGTGCTGATCATCGGCGCCGGCATGGCCGGGCTGCGGGCCGGCCAAGTGCTCAAGGCCAACGGCCACAACGTGACCATCCTGGAAGGGCGCAACCGCATTGGCGGGCGCTGCTACACCAGCCACCAATGGGCCGACCTGCCGATGGACCTCGGCGCCCACTGGATCCACGAATCGGGCAGCGGCAACCCACTCACGCCGATCGCCAAGGCCCTCGGCCTGCGGCTGGTTTCCGACTCGTACAACAGCAACACCAACTACCTCGCCGGCAGCGGGCAGATGACCAGCTCGCAGGTGACCTACTTCAACAAGATCGGCGACAAGGTCGAGACGGCGATGGGCAACGCCTCGGACTCGAACACCGAGATGTCGCTGATGCAGTACACCAAGAGCAAGATCGGCTACAACAACATGAACGCCTACGACAAGCGGCTGTCCGACTACTGGATGCGCGAGCTGGGCGGCTATGAATATGCCGGCGACACTGCCGAACTCTCGGCGTGGTACTGGGACACCGGCAAGGAGTTTCCCGGGCCCGAGGTCTACATGCCCGACACCGGCTACGAGCCGATCATCACCTACCTGGCGCAAGGGCAGGACATTCGCCTCAACCAGATCGTGAGCAAGGTGGCCTACACCAACAGCGGCGTCACGGTGACCACCAACGCCGGCACCTTCACCGGCGACCGGGTGATCGTCACCGTGCCGCTCGGGGTGCTGAAGAAGAACAAGATCACCTTCAGCCCCGCACTGCCCAGTGCCAAGCAGACGGCCATCAACAAGCTGGGCATGGGCACCGGGGTGCTCGACAAGGTGGTCCTGCGCTTCCCCTATGTCTTCTGGCCCACCACCGACTGGCTCGCCTACGTGCCGTCATCCACCGAGCTCGGCAAGTTCCACGACTGGTTCAACCCCTCGCCCGGCCTGCACGGCATGCCGGTGATCATCGGCTTCACCGCCGGCTTCTACGGGCAGCAGACCGAAAGCCTCACCAACCAGCAGACCGTGGACACGGCGATGGCCGTGCTGCGCGACATGTTCGGCAACGACATCCCGGACCCGGTGGACTACCAGCTCACCCGCTGGGACCAGGATCCGTTCAGCTATGGCTCCTACTCCTTCTACGCCGTGGGCTCGACCCGGGCGATGATCGATTCATTGGCCACCGGCGTGTCCAACCGCTTGTTCTTCGCCGGCGAGCACACCAACCGCGACTACCCTCAGACCACGCACGGGGCCTATCTGACCGGCGAACGCGCCGCCAACCAGATCATGGCGCTGTAGTGCACGGCCGCGCCGAGCTGGGGTCGGCGCGGCCCTCAATCCCACTTCTATCCCACCCACCGCCGCACCGGGCCGCGCTTCAGCGGCGCGGCCGGCCGGTGTCGTCGAGCATCGTCAGGCTGACCTGGCCGGATGCCTGCCGGTGTGCGGCATCCCAGCGCAGCGTGAAGCCGCCGAGGTCGGTGCCACCGAGTGATTCCAGCGCGCCCATCAGCGCGCTGCGCGTGGCGCTGCGCTGCATGCGCCGCAAGGCCTGCACGGTGGCCAGGCCGGCGATCCACCCTTCCAATGACACGTATTCGGGCGTGCCGCCGGCCGCGCGCAATTGCTGCTGGTAGCTCGCCACCACCGGTTTCGAGGCATCGAACGGCGAAGGCACGACCTGCGTGACGCACAAGCCCGCCACACGTGTGCCGAGCAACGGGCCGATCGCCGCCGCGCTCGACAAGCTGGTGGCGTAGCAGGGGCCGGCGAACCCCGCGTCGCGCAGGGCCCTGAGCAGCGCGGCGGTCGTGGCATAGGCCGAAAGACACACCAGCGCCTGCGGATGGGCGGCGGCCAGCACCTCGGCGGCCGCCCGGATGTCGCGCGAGCCGAGTTCGACGTTGCCGGTGGAATTGCGGCCGAGCTTGGCCATGGCGGTCGGCAGCGGCATGCCTTGCGCATGCATGGCCTCGAGCAGCGCCAGCACCCCGGCGGCGCCATCGGCATCGTCTTGCTGCAGCACCGCCACACGCGCGATGCCCAAGGTCTGCATCGCCTGGGCGATCAGCCGGGTTTCCGCGGCCAGGCCGGGGCGCAGATGGAACAGGGCGCGTGGCGGGCTGCGGCGCAGGCTTTCGGCGCCGGTGAGCGGCGCAATGAAGGGCAGCCCGGCGCTCACCGCCAGCGGCAGGCAGCGGTTGACGCTTTCGGCACCCACGTAGCCGATCAGGGCGAATACGTTTTCGACTTCGAGCAGGTCGCGCGTGTTGGCGAGGGCCGCCTCGGGCTCGTAGCGGTCGTCGTAGCTGACCAGCTCGATCCACCGGCCCTCCACGCCCCCTTGGGCATTGGCGAAGCCGAAGGCCAGCCGCAGGCCGCGTTGGTACTCGATGCCCAGCTCCTGCGCGGGGCCGCTCAGCGGCACCGACTGGCCCAGGCGGATGTTGTTCTGCCCGGCGGCATGCGACAGATTCGAAAGGCTGGCAGCGACCGCCGTCGCCGCCGTGCCGGTCAAGAATCGGCGGCGCTCGGCATGACCTTGTCGCATGGCGCTGCGGCAGGCGCTAGAACGCCACGACCATCGATGCGCCCAGCAGGGCGTTGGTCTTCTTGTGGCGGCCGTCCTTCACCTCCAGGAAGACGGCGCGGTCGGCGCCGTCCAGGCGGTACTCGAACTTCAGCGTCGTCGCCTGGTCGAAAGCGTACTTCATGCCCAGGCTCACGGCATAGCGGTTGGCGCCCTTGTCGACGTTGCCCGAGAGGTCGGGGCCCAGGCCGTTGCGGTCGTCGTTGCCGTAGATCGGTGCGCCCGTCGTCTTGTCGACGCTGGTGTAGCCGTTGTAGGTGAACAGGCCGCCGCCGTTCTTGTCGTTGTTGATGTAGTCGGCGCGCACCAGGCCCTGCAGGCGCGGCGTGAAGAGATAACCGGCCAGGCCCGACAGGCCCACCCACTGGGCATCGCGCCATCGGCCATCGGCTGCCGGCGTGATCGCGCCGTCTTGTTGCCTGCCGGCGCTGATCTGGCCTTGCAGCGTCCAGTCACCGCGGATGAAGTAGCCGTCGGCTTCGGCCATCACGGCCATGGTGTTGCCGCCGGTGTTGAAGTTGGGCGACTTGCCGACCAGGCTGGCGAAGCCCCAGCCGCCGAATTCGCCCTTGGCATAGTCGACCCGCAAGACCCAGACCGGCGACTTTTCATGGTCCTGGCGGATCGCCGCGTTGACGTTGGCGATCGCCGTGCGCACCCACCACTGGCCGTCCTTCAGATCCAGGCCCACGCCCGTGTAGCTGACCGGCAGCGTGAAGTCGAACAGCAGGTTGTGCGTGGTGAACGGGTTCAGTGTCGGCTGCTGGTACTCGTAGCCGGACCAGTCGGGCATCTGGCCGGCGATCAGGCGCGTCTGCAGGCTGCCCAGCGGCACCGAGACGCTGGCCTCCTGGACGATGCTCAGGCCGTCGATGGCCGCGCCGGCGCCGCGGTTGGGCGTCAGCGTCAGGTGCCACAGCGTGCCGCCCTCGGTCTCTTTCAGCAGGTCGAGCGAGACCGAGCCCATGAACGACGTGTCGTAGTTGTAGCCGTCCGCCTGCTGGTTCAAGAACTGGAAGCCGGCGCGGTCACGGCGCTGGTTGTAGATGAACACCGGCTCCATGAAGCCGGTGATCTTCAGCCCCTTGTAGCCCTGGCTCTCGAGCTGGTCCTCCAGCGCCTCGGTCTTGACCGAGAGGCGGTTGAACTCCTGCACCTGCTCGGGCGTCATGCCCCATCGGGGCTCGGCCGGTTTGGGCGGCGTGGCGACCTTCTGCTCCAGTTCCTCGACGCGGGCGCGCAGCGCCTTCAGCTCCTTGAGCAAGGCCTCGTTGCTCTGGGCCTGGGCGCCGGGCGCGGCAAAGGCGGCAGCGAGGGCCGCGGACAGGGCAGTCGATCGAACGTACTTCATGGGGTCTCCAGGTGAAGGGCTTCAGCGCTGGTCTCGTTGGGCGGCGCTGATCTCGGCGGCACGCCGGCGCTCGGCGCGGGCGACGATGAGGCTGGCGACCGTGACGCAGAGGGCGACGACGACGATCGTCACGGTGGCCACCGCGTTGATGCTGCTGGAGCTCAAGCCCAGGCGGGCCCGCGAGAAGATGACCAGTGGCAGCGTCGTGGCGCCCGGGCCCGAGAGAAAGGCCGAGGTCACCACGTCGTCCAGCGAGAGGCTGAAGGTCAGCAGCCAGGCCGAGGCGAGCGACTGGGCGATCATCGGCAGCGTGACCAGGCAGAACACCGCCCAGGGCCTGGCGCCGAGATCCATGGCCGCTTCTTCGAGCTGGGGGTTCAGCTCCTGCAGGCGAGCCGAGATGACCACCGCGCCATAGGCCAGGCCGAGCACCATGTGGCCCAGCAGGATCGTCATGAAGCCGCGTTCGGGCAGGCCCACGGCCTTCTGGATCGCCACCAGCATCAACAGCAGCGACAGGCCCTGGATCACCTCGGGCATCACCAGCGGTGCGTTGACCATGCCCGAGAAGAAGGTGCGGGCGAAGAAGCGCTTGTACTTGACCAGCGCGAACGCGGCCATCGTGCCGAACACGACCGACAGCGTGGCCGACCAGAACGCGATCTTCAGTGACAGCCACAGGCCCGAGAGAATCTCGCCGTCGTTGGCCAGCTTGACGTAGAGCTCGAGCGTGAAGCCGCCCCAGACCGTGGGCAGTGGCGACTTGTTGAACGAATAGACGATCAGCGTGAGCATCGGGAGGTAGAGGAACAGAAAGCCCCCCACCAGCCAGCCCCTGCCGAAGCCGGACGCGAACCGCCCGCTGAAGACTGCGCGGCTCACGACGCAAGCTCCCGCGCTTCGGCCTGGTACTTGTTGAAGACCGCCAGTGGCACGACGATCAGCATGATCAGCACCACCGCCACGGTCGAGGCCATCGGCCAGTCGTTGTTGCTGAAGAACTCGTCCCAGATCACGCGGCCGATCATCAGCGTCTGCGGGCCGCCCAGCAGCTCGGGGATCACGAACTCGCCGATGCAGGGGATGAACACCAGCATCGAGCCGGCGATGACCCCAGCCTTGGACAGCGGCACCGTCACCCGCCAGAAGGTGGCCCACGGCGTGGCGCCGAGGTCGGCCGCGGCTTCGAGCAAGCGCAGGTCCATCTTGGCCAGGTGGGCATACAGCGGCAGGATCATGAACGGCACATAGGTGTAGGTCATGCCCACCAGCAGCGAGAAGGGCGTGTGCATGTACAGGCCCGCCGCGTCGATCAGCCCGGCCCACTGCAAGACGGTGTCGATGTGCAGCGCGGTGAGCAGGCTGGCCACCCAGCCGCCTTCGTCGAGCAGGCCCTTCCAGGCATAGACGCGCAGCAGGAACGAGGTCCAGAACGGCAGCATCACCATCATCAGCAGCGTCGGCTGCAGCGTGGCACGCGAGCGGGCCATGAAATAGGCGAACGGGTAGCCGATGAACAGGCAGCAGGCGGTCGTGATCGCGGCGTACTTGACGCTCGAGGCGTAGGCCTTGAAGTACAGGTCGTCGGAGACGATGAAGACGTAGTTGGCGTACTTCAGTGCCAGCTTGACCGTGCCCTCGGCGACGGTCGCCACGTCGTGCACCGTGACGGCGCCCATCTCGGACACCGAGTACTTGAGCACGATCAGGAACGGCGCGAAGAAGAACGCCAGCAACCAGGCGAAGGGGATGCCGACCACCACGGCGCGGCCGCCTCTGAAGCGGGGCTTCGACACGGCTCGACTCATTGGGTCAACACGACCTGCGTCGCATCCGTCCATTGGGCCCACACGGTGTCGCCCCAGGTGAAATCGTGCTCGCGGTGGCGCGCGGTATTGGCCTGGCTCACGGCCATCAGCAGACCGCTGCCGAGCTTGATGCGGTAGACCGTGAAGCTGCCGAAGTACGACAGCTCTTGCACCGTGCCGCGGGCCTTGTTGAATTCGCCCGCCGGCTCGCTGGGGCTCAGGTGGATCTTCTCGGGGCGCAGCGCCATGGCCACCGGCATGCCCGCCGTGCCGGTGATGCCGTGGCCCACGTAATGCCGGCAGTCCGCGCACTCGACCACCACGTGATCAGGCTCGTCGACGGCGAGCGTGCCTTCCATCAGGTTCACGTTGCCGATGAAGTCGGCCACGAAGCGGGTCGCGGGCGTCTCGTAGATCGCCTTCGGCGCGCCCACCTGCACGAAGCGGCCTTCGCTCATCACGGCGATGCGCGTGGCCATCGTCATCGCCTCTTCCTGGTCGTGGGTCACCATCACGCAGGTCACGCCGACCTGCTCGATGATGTTGACCAGCTCGATCTGGGTTTCCTCGCGCAGCTTCTTGTCGAGTGCCGCGAGCGGCTCGTCGAGCAGCAGCATCTGCGGCTGCTTGGCCAGGCTGCGCGCCAGCGCCACGCGCTGCTGCTGGCCGCCCGAGAGCTGGTGCGGCTTGCGCTTGGCGTACCGGCCCAGCTGCACCAGCTTGAGCATCGCCTCGACACGCGCCGCCACCTGCTCGGCAGGCAGCCCATCGCGCCGCAGGCCGAAGGCGATGTTGTCCCACACCGTGAGGTGCGGGAACAGCGCGTACGACTGGAACATCATGTTCAGCGGGCGTTCGTAGGGCGGCATGCCCGCGAGATCCACGCCGTTCAGCACGATCCGGCCGGAGGTGGGCGTCTCGAAGCCCGCGAGCATGCGCAGCAGCGTGGTCTTGCCGCAGCCGGACGAGCCCAGCAGCGCAAAGATCTCGCCCTTTGCGATGTCGAGGTTCACATGGTTGACGGCCTTGTAGCCGCCGAAGTCCTTCACCACGTCCTGGATCTGAAGGAACTTCGCGTTGTCGTTCATAGTTGCCCCACGCTCGCTCTGGTCGCTGCCCCCAGGATCACGAAGAGATCCTTCAGCTCTCTGGGGCTCGCGCAGCGGACCGGCCAAGCCGGATCCGCGCACGCCACTTGGTTTTTAGAGTCCGGTCTTGAACGAGGTGTAGACGCGGTTCTGTTGACGCCGGATCTCGTTGTTCAACTGGTCGGAGGCGCCCTTCATCTTGGCCAGGTTGTCTTCCGACAGGAACACCGTCGGGTTGTTGGCGACCTCGGGTCTGACGAACTTCTTCGAGGCGCCGTAGGTCGGGTTCGCGTAGAAGACCTTGTTGGTCAGCGAGGCGCTGACCTCAGGCCGCAGGATGTAGTTGATCCACTTGTACGCGTTGCCGGGGTGGGGCGCGTCGGCGGGAATGGCCATCGTGTCGAAGAACAGCAGGCCGCCGTTCTTGGGCAGCAGCGCTTGCAGCTTCTGGCCGTTCTTGCTGTCGATCGCCCGCTGTCGCGCGATGTTGATGTCGCCCGACCAGCCGAGCGCCACGCAGATCGAGCCGCTGGCCATGTCGTTGATGTAGCCGGACGAGCTGAACAGCGTCACGTACGGGCGGATCGCCTTCAGCAGGCCGGCTGCCGCGGCGTAGTCGGCCGGGTTCTTCGAGATGCGTTCGCGGCCCAGGTAGTGCATCGCAGCGGGCACCACTTCGTCGGCCGAATCGAGGAACGACACGCCGCAAGACTTCAGCTTGCTGATGTACTCGGGCTTGAAGACGAGGTCCCACGCGTTGTCGGGCAGCGGGCCGCCGATGGCCGCCTTGACCTTGTCGACGTTGATGCCGATCGTCGTGTAGCCCCACAGCCAGTCGACCAGGTACTTGTTGCCCGGGTCGATCTTGCCGAGCTGCGCGTTGATGCCGGGGTCGACGTTCTTCAGGTTCGGGATCTGCGCTTTGTCGAGCTCCAACAGCAGGCCGCCGAAGATCTGCAGCGCGCCCCAGTTCGACGACGGCACGATGATGTCGTAGCCCGTCTTGCCCGCCACCATCTTGGCGTGCAGGATCTCGTTGTTGTCGAAGTTGTCGTAGCGGACCTTGATGCCGGTCTCTTTCTCGAAGTTCTGGATCGTGTCGTCGGCGATGTAGTCGGACCAGTTGTAGATGTTCAGGACCTTCTCTTCCTCCTGAGCCTGCGCAGGGCTGCTCAAGATGGCCAGCAGCGTGGTGGCAAAGAGCGTCATGCCCGAGCGGGCGGACGGGAGTTTCATCTGGGTATCTCCGTGGTGCGATGGCCGGTGCCTCACGGTAAAGGCGCGGCGCGGCGCTGTATGTCGGCCCGCTGGAGGACAGACGGGGTAGCGCTGGTGGCGACGGTCGGCCCGCAGGGCGCGGCGGGCGGATCACGGTGCGTTGCAGTGCCTCACCGATGGCGCCAGCGGCCTCAGGCCGTCGACACGGCCGAGGCACGGGGGCTCATCGATGGGCCGGTCAGGCCGGGTGCGGCTGCGGATGGGACAGCGAGTTCATCTCGGCGCGCCAGGCGGCGATGTCGCTCAGCGTGACGGGGCCGTCGCCGCAAGCGTCTTCGAGCCGGGGCCGCCAGCCGCGGCGCTGGCCCAGGTCGGGGCCGATGGCGATCGCGTCGTCGATGATCGCGTCGGCGAAGTAGCGGCTGAGCGGCACCAGCACCGGCACCTCGGCGGCGCGCGCCGCAGCCACGCCGCCGGGCGAGTCCTCGATCGCCACCGTCTCCAGCGGCGACAGGCGCAGCGCCGCCAGCGCGGCGAGATAGGCCTGCGGGTCGGGCTTCTTGTGCTGCACGTCTTCACCGCAGACGGTGACCTCGAAGCCGGCCGCCCAGCGCGGGCCGAAGGCTTGGGTCAGCAGCGCGTCGAGGTTGCTGCGGCTGGTGGTGGTGACGATCCCCTGGCGCACGCCGGCCGCGCGGGCCTCGGCGATCAAGCCGGCCACGCCGGGGCGCAAGGGCAGGGCGCCGCTGTGCACGATGTCGGCGTAGAAGCGGTTCTTCAGTGCATGCAGCTCGCGCGCCAGCGCCTCGCGCTGCGCGGGCGGCACCGGCGCATCGGTGCGGCCGGCCATGTCGTGCAGCAGGCGCTCGCGGCCGCCGGTGACGCGCAGCAGCTCGCCATAGCGCGACTCGCTCCAGCACCAGGGCAGGCCCAGCGCCTCGAAGGCGAGGTTGAAGGCGACGCGATGGCCGTCGCGCTCGGTTTCGGCGAGCGTGCCGTCCACGTCCCAGAGCAAGGCTTTCAGGTCTTGCATGCCGTTGTCTCCAGCGGGCTCGCGCGGCGCTGCGCCAGCGCGTGCGCGGCCACTTCGAGCAGGTTGCAAAAGATGCGCTGCGGCTGCGCGTCTTCGATCGGCTGCCCGGCGTTGTAGCCATACGGCACGGCCCAGGCGGCAACGCCGGCGTTGCGCGCGGCCTGCACGTCGAGCGCCGAGTCGCCCACGTGGGCCATGCGCGCGGTGTCCACACGCAGCTCGAGGGCGACGCGCGTCAACACGCCCGCATGCGGCTTCTTGTGCTCGTAGCTGTCGCCACCGACGACGAGGTCGAAATACGCGTCGAGCCGCGTGGCTTGCAGCACGCGCGTCAGGTGGCGCAGCTCTTTGTTGCTGACGCAGGCGAGCTTGACGCCGGCGTGCTTCAACTGCACGAGCGCGGCGCGCGCGCCGCTGTAGGGCGCAGCCGAGCTGCCGGCGGTCTGTGCGTAGTGCCTGTCGAGGCTGGCGAGCACCGCGTCGACATCGGTGCGGTCGGCCAGCGCCGGTTGGTCGAGAAAGGCGCGGGCGAGCAGCTTGAGCATCAGCTCGCGTGTGCCGGCGCCGATCAGCAGCGTGATCTCGTGCACCGGCCGGCGGGCGATGCCGTGGTCTTGCAGCGCGCGGTTGGCGGCCTCGGCGATCTCGGCGGCCGAGTCGACGAGCGTGCCGTCGAGGTCGAAGCTGATGAGGTCGTAGGCCATCACATGCAGCCCTGGTCGATCAGCGCCGTCTTCGGCGCGGCGGCATGGGCTTGCACGAGATCGGCCAGCGCCTCGGCGGTGAGGCCGAAGTGCGTGGCCAGTGCCGCCAGCGGAGCCGATTCGCCGAAGCAGTCGATCCCCAGCGCGGCGGCGCAACCGTATTGCCCCCACCAGCGCGTGACGCCGGCCTCGACGCCGATGCGCGGCAGCCCGCGGCCGAGCACGGCCTCGCGCCACGCGGCCTCTTGCCGGTCGAACACCGTGCTCGACGGCAGCGAGACCACGCGCACCGGCATGCCGCGCGCATCGAGCAGGCGCTGCGCCTCGATCGCCAGCGCCACCTCGGAGCCGGTGGCGAGGATCACCGCGCGCGCCCCGGGCCGGTCAGTCAGCACATAGCCGCCGCGGCGCATGGCCGGCACCTGCCCGGGTTCGCGCGCCTGCGCGGGCAGCGCCTGGCGCGACAGCAGCAGCGCCGAGGGGCGCTGGCGCTGCGCGAGGGCTTCGGTCCAGGCGATCGCCGTTTCGGCCGCGTCGCAGGGGCGCCAGACGTCGAGGTTGGGGATCAGGCGCAGGCTGGCCGCGTGCTCGACGGGCTGGTGCGTCGGGCCGTCTTCGCCCAGGCCGATCGAGTCGTGGGTGAAGACGTGCACCACGCGCAGCTTCATCAACGCCGCCATGCGCAGCGCGTTGCGGCTGTAGTCGCTGAAGGTGAGGAAGGTGCCGCCATAGGGCACGAAGCCGCCATGCAGCGCGAGGCCGTTCATGATCGCCGCCATGCCGAACTCGCGCACGCCGTAGTGCACGTGGCGGCCACCCCCTTGCAGCTGACCCGCCTTGACGGCGCCGCTGCCGGGGAAATCGGTGAGGTTCGAGCCGGTCAGGTCGGCGGAGCCGCCGAGCAGCTCGGGGCAGGTCGGCGCGAGCCTCGCCAGCACCTGCTGCGAGGCCTTGCGCGTGGCCACCGGCGCTGTGGACGCGGCGAACTCGGTGATTGCGCCGAACACCGCTTCGGCATGGTCGTGCGGCAGCTCGCCGGCCAGGCGCCGCTGCAGCTCGGCCGCCAGCGCCGGGTGCGCGGTACGGTAGGCCGTCATGCGGGCGCGCCAGTCGGCGTGCGCCTCGGCGCCGCGCCGGCGGGCGTCCCAGGCCGACGCGATCTCGGGCGGGATCTCGAACGGCGCATGCGGCCAGCCGATCGCTGCGCGCGTGGCCTGCACCTCGTCGGCGCCGAGCGGCTCGCCGTGGGCCTTGGCCGTGCCGGCGCGCGCGGGTGAGCCGCGGCCGATCGTCGTGCGGCAGGCGATCAGCGTCGGCTTGCCCACCGAGCGTTTCGCCTCGGTGATGGCCGCGTCCAACGCGTCGACGTCGTGCCCGTCGATCGGGCCGATCACGTTCCAGCCATAGGCCGCGAAGCGCCGCGGCGTGTCGTCGGCGAACCAGCCGGCGACCGGGCCGTCGATCGAGATGCCGTTGTCGTCGTACAGCGCGATCAGCTTGCCCAGGCCCCAGGTGCCGGCCAGCGAGCAGGACTCGTGGCTGATGCCTTCCATCAGGCAGCCGTCGCCGAGGAAGACGAAGGTGTGGTGGTCGACGATGGCGTGGCCGGGCCGGTTGAACTCGGCGGCGAGCAGCTTCTCGGCCAGCGCCATGCCCACCGCGTTGGCCAGGCCCTGACCGAGCGGGCCGGTGGTGGTCTCGACGCCGGGGGTGACGCCAAGCTCTGGATGCCCCGGCGTGCGGCTGTGAAGTTGGCGAAAGCGCTTCAGTTCGTCCAGCGGCAGCGCGTAGCCGCTCAGGTGCAGCAGCGCATAGAGCAGCATCGACGCATGGCCGTTGCTGAGCACGAAGCGGTCGCGGCCGGGCCACGCGGGGTCGGCCGGGTCGTGGCGCAGGTGGCGATGCCACAGCGCCACCGCCATCTCGGCCATGCCCATCGGCGCGCCGGGGTGGCCGGAGTTGGCGGCCTGCACCGCATCGATCGCCAGCGCGCGCAGCGCATTGGCCAGCGGGTCGAAGCGGCCGCTGTCAGGCCGCAGCACGCGTTCGGTGGAATCAAAACTCATGGGCAGCTCCAGGGAGGGAAGGCGCTCCGCAGGAGCCGCCGCAATTCAAGTGGCGTGCGCGGATCCGGCTTTGCCGGGCCGCTGCGCGAGCCCCCTCGGGGGGCAGCGACCGGAAGGGAGCGTGGGGGCTCACAGTGCTTGTGCACGCTGGCGCCGCTCGATCATTCGCCAGATGAAGGGCGTGAAGATCAGCTGCATCGCCAGGTCCATCTTGCCGCCCGGCACCACCACGGTGTTGGCCCGGCTCATCCACGAGTTGTCGATCATGTTGAGCAGGTAGGGAAAGTCGATGCCCTTCGGGTTCGCGAAGCGGATCACGCAGATGCTCTCGTCGGGCGAGGGGATGTCGCGCGCGATGAAGGGGTTGCTGGTGTCGACCACCGGCACGCGCTGGAAGTTGACGTGGGTGTGGGTGAACTGCGGGCAGATGTAGTTCACGTAGTCGGGCATGCGGCGCAGGATGGTGTCGGTCACCGCCTCGGCCGAATAGCCGCGCACGTTCTTGTCGCGCCAGAGCTTCTGGATCCACTCGAGGTTGACCACCGGCACCACGCCGATCAGCAGGTCGGGGTGGCGCGCGATGTTCACCTCGGGCGTGACCACCGCGCCGTGCAGGCCTTCGTAGAAGAGCATGTCGGTGCCCTCGGGCAGCGCATGCCAGGGCGTGAAGGTGCCCGGCTCCTGCTTGAACGGCGCCGCCTCGACCGGGTCGTGCAGGTATTTGCGCGTGGTGCCGGTGCCCGTTTCGCCGTAGCTGCGAAACAGCTGCTCGAGCTCGGCGAAGAGGTTGTTCTCGGGGCCGAAGTGGCTGAAGTGGCCGTTGCCCGCTTTCTCGGCCTCGGCCTGGCGGGCGCGCATCTCTTTGCGGTCGAAGCGGTGAAAGCTGTCGCCCTCGACGATCGCGGCCTTCACGCCTTCGCGGCGGAAGATGTTGTCGAAGGTGCGCGTGACTGAGGAGGTGCCCGCGCCCGACGAGCCGGTGATGGCGATGATGGGGTGTCGTTCTGACATGGCCGCTCCTTCAGTCTCTGAACAGGCTGCGCGCGGCAAACAGCGGCACTTCGGCCTCGCGCGTGGCCGGCTCGTGGTGGTAGCGCTCGATGCGCTCCACTTCGTGCTTCGAGCCGAAGACCAGCCCGATGCGCTGGTGCAGCGCGCCCGGCTTGACGCCCAGCAGCGGCTGGCGCCCGGTGCTCGCCCGGCCGCCCGCCTGCTCGATCAGCAAGCCGATCGGGTTGGCTTCGTAGAGCAGGCGCAGGCGCCCGGGTTTGGCCGGGTCTTTCGTGTCGCGCGGGTACATGAAGACGCCGCCGCGCATCAGGATGCGGTGCGCCTCGGCCACGAGGCTGGCAATCCAGCGCATGTTGAAGTCCTTGCCGCGCGGGCCCACCGCGCCGGCCAGGCATTCGTCGACATAGCGCTTGACCGGCGGCTCCCAGAAGCGGCTGTTCGAGCTGTTGATGGCGAACTCGCGCGTGTCGGCCGGCACCTGGATGTGGGGGTGCGTGAGCACGAACTCGCCCAGGTTGGGGTCGAGCGTGAAGCCGGCGACGCCGTCGCCCACGCTCAGCACCAGCATCGTGACCGGGCCGTAGAGCGCGTAGCCCGCGGCCACCTGCGCCGCACCGGGCTGCAGGAAATCGGCCTCGACCACGTCGCGCCCCGTGTCGACCAACTCGGCCGGCGCGCGCAGGATCGAGAAGATGCTGCCCACCGACACGTTGACGTCGATGTTCGACGAGCCGTCGAGCGGGTCGAAGGCCAGCAGGTACTTGCCGCGCGGGTGGGCAGCGGGGATCTGGCGCGGCTCGTCCATCTCTTCCGAGGCCATGCCGGCCAGGTGGCCGCTCCACTCGTTCATGCGCAGAAACAGCTCGTTGCTGGTCACGTCGAGCGGCTTCTGTTCTTCGCCCTGCACGTTGACGCTGGCCGTGGCCGGCGCCTGCGCCAGCCGGCCCTGCGCGACGATGCGGGCGATGGCCTTGCAGGCCAGCGAGACGTCGAGGATCAGCGCGTTCAGGTCGCCGCTGGCCTGTGGGAAGCGGCGGCGCTGCTCGATCAGGTAGCGGGTCAGTGTCCAGCGGTGGGTGGCAGGCATGGGGTCTCCTCGTGTGGGTGTCTTGTCGTTGTTCAGGCGGCGGGTGCCGCGAAGACGCGGCTGGCGCGGATGTCGGCCGGCGCGATGGTGCTCAGGTCGTCGCGCGTCAGCGCGCGCTCGCGGTCGGCGAACAGGCGGCTGGCCTGGCGCAGGCGGGCGCGGTCGAGCGCGTTGCGCACGCTGCGCGCGTTGGCGAAATGCGGCTGCACCACGCGGCGCGCCAGGTAGTCGTCGAAGGCCTCGCGCGCGCCGTCGCCGAAGCGGTAGTTCAGGCCGGCCAACATCTGGTCGGCGATCTGCAGCAGCTCGCCGTGCGCGTAGTCGGGGAAGTCGATGTGGTGCGCGATGCGCGAGGCCATGCCGGGGTTGGACTGGAAGAAGGTGTCCATCCGGTTCTTGTAGCCGGCGAGGATCACCACCAGGTCGTCGCGCTGGTTTTCCATCACCTGCAGCAAGATCTCGATCGCCTCCTGGCCGTAGTCGCGCTCGTTCTCGGGCCGGTAGAGGTAGTAGGCCTCGTCGATGAAGAGCACGCCGCCCATCGCCTTTTTCAGCACCTCGCGCGTCTTCGGCGCGGTGTGGCCGATGTACTGGCCGACGAGGTCGTCACGCGTCACCGCCACCAGGTGGCCTTTGCGCACGTAGCCCAGGCGGTGCAGGATCTCGGCCATGCGCAGCGCAACGGTGGTCTTGCCGGTGCCGGGGTTGCCGGTGAAGCACATGTGCAAGCTCGGGGATTGAGCGGCCAGGCCCAGGTTCAAGCGCAGCTTGTCGATCACCAGCAGCGCGGCGATGTCGCGGATGCGTTGCTTCACCGGCGCGAGGCCGACGAGGTCGCGCTCGAGCTCGTCGAGCACCGGCTCGACCTGGCTGCTCGCGAGCACCTCGGCGACGGTTCGCTCTGCCGCGGCGGGCGCGGCCGGAGCGGATGGCGCAGCCGGCAGCGGCGCGGGTGCTGCGCTGCCTGGGATGGCGTAGAGCGGCTGGCCCATCGCAGGTTCCTTCAGGCGCGCTGGCCCTCGGGCCTGTCGGTGGCGTACGAATGCACCGTGTAGCGCATCGTGCGGCCCGGGCCTTCCTGCCGCACCAGGCCGAAGCCGGGTTCGTCGGCGGGGCGGTTGACGATGAAGCTCATCGCGATCGACTCGACGCCACGCGTCGAATCGAAGGCCATCAGGCGGATGTAGTGGTTGGGGAACGCCGCGCGGCAGGCGTTCAGCTCCATCAGCACGCCGGCGGCATCGC
This sequence comes from Ideonella sp., assembly GCF_041914305.1. NCBI lineage: Bacteria > Pseudomonadati > Pseudomonadota > Betaproteobacteria > Burkholderiales > Sphaerotilaceae > Ideonella > Ideonella sp. The sequence goes on along the minus strand of NZ_JAYSDQ010000003.1, from coordinate 236,852 downwards.
GCAGCTCGAACATCGGCATCCCGTACATCTCCCAGAAGGTGTTGCGCGGGTGCGGGTCGTCGGTGTATTCGATGCTCCAGGCGTAGCCCTTGGCCAGGCCATACTCGACCTGCAGCGCGATCTCGGCGTCGGTGAGATCGGGCAGGAAGCTGAACTGGCCTTGCGTGATGTGGCCGGTGGGGTTGGTCATCATGGCTTGGTGCTCCGTTGAGGGTTTGTCTCTTGCTGCCGTTCGCGCTTGCCGAGATCGCCGGGTGACTGGCTCCGCTCATGTCCCCCGTCAGCGGCCCAAGGGCCGCTGCCTCCTCCTAATACTTCGCTGCGCCAGTCACCCGGCACTCTCGGCCCGTCACCGCTTCTGCACTGCTTGCCTTCAACAGCCACGCCGGTGGCCGGTCGAGGGGACAGGGGGCTTCGCGCAGCGAAGTATTAGGAGGAGCCGAGCGCCCTCAGGCGGTCGGCGGGGGACATGAGCGGAGCGAAGCCCCCTGGCGCCTCGACACGCTCACGCCGCCGCATGTATTCGCCGCATGTATTCCTAGGCCGCCACTCCCGGCGTCACCGCGAAGTCCGAGGTGTCGGTCGAGGCGTAGTTGAACGACACGTCCTTCCACGTCTCCAGTGCCTGCTTCAAGGGCGTGCAGAACTGCGCCGCCTTCTGCAGGATCTCGGGGCCCTCGGCCTTGATGTCGCGGCCTTCGTTGCGCGCCTTGACCATGCACTCCAGCGCCACGCGGTTGGCCACCGCGCCGGCCTGGATGCCGGCCGGGTGGCCGATCGTGCCGCCGCCGAACTGCAGGATCACGTCGTCGCCGAACAGGTCGATCAGCTGGTGCATCTGGCCGGCGTGGATGCCGCCCGAGGCCACCGGCATCACCTTCTTGGTGTCGGCCCAGTCCATGTCGAAGAACAGGCCGCGCGGCAGGTCCTGCCTGGTGAAGCTGTCGCGGCAGACGTTGTAGTAGCCCTGCACCGTCATCGGGTCGCCTTCGAGCTTGCCCACTGCGGTGCCGGTGTGCAGGTGGTCGCAGCCGGCCAGGCGCAGCCATTTGGCCATCACGCGAAAGCTCACGCCGTGGTTCTTCTGCCGCGTGTAGGTGCCGTGGCCCGCGCGGTGCATGTGCATCACCATGTCGTGCTTGCGGCACCAGTGGGCCATGCTCTGGATCGCCGTCCAGCCGATCACCAGGTCGACCATCACCACCACCGAGCCCAGCTCCTTGGCGAACTCGGCGCGCTCGTACATGTCTTCCATCGTCGCGGCGGTGATGTTCAGGTACGAGCCCTTGACCTCGCCGGTGGCCGCACTGGCCTTGTTGACGCCGTCCATCACGTAGAGGAAGCGGTCGCGCCAGTGCATGAAGGGCTGCGAGTTGATGTTCTCGTCGTCCTTCATGAAGTCCAGGCCGCCCTTCAGGCCCTCGTAGACCACGCGGCCGTAGTTGCGGCCCGACAGGCCCAGCTTGGGCTTGGTGGTGGCGCCCAGCAGCGGGCGGCCGAACTTGTCGAGCCGCTCTCGCTCGACGACGAGGCCGGTCGGCGGGCCCTTGAAGGTCTTCACGTAGGCCACCGGGATGCGGATGTCCTCCAGCCGGGCGGCCTTGAGCGGCTTGAACGAGAACACGTTGCCGATCAGGCTGGCCGTCATGTTGGCGATCGAGCCCTCTTCGAAGAGAACGAGGTCGTAGGCCACCCAGGCGAAGAACTGGCCCGGCTGCCCCGGCACCGGCTCGACCTTGTAGGCCTTGGCGCGGTAGCTGTCGCAGGCAGTGAGGCGGTCGGTCCAGACCACCGTCCAGGTGGCGGTGCTCGATTCGCCGGCCACGGCGGCGGCCGCCTCGATCGGGTCCACGCCCTCCTGCGGCGTGATGCGAAACAGGCACAACACGTCGGTCTCGCGCGGCTGGTAGTCGGCGTCCCAGTAGCCCATCTGGCGGTACTTGAGCACCCCGGCCGAATAGCGCTGGCGGGTGTCGGTGATCTGCGTGGCCTCGCGAGCGAGGTCGCGGGCGACAGGCATGTCCACGGGCATGTTCACGGCGGCTCCTTGGTGGTCGGCTGGCGCCGGGTGGGGCGCGGTGAACCCACTCTAGGAAGCTTCATGATTAAATGGAATTAAGAAATTATTCGCTGACGATTAAGTGAAGCCTTAATGAACGTCACTTTCCGCCAATTGCGCGTGTTCACCGAGGTGGCCCGCCACCTCAACTTCGCCCGCGCCGCCGAGGCGCTGCACCTCACGCCGCCGGCGGTGACGATGCAGGTGAAAGAGCTGGAGGCGCAGATCGAGCTGCCGCTGTTCGCCCGCGAAGGCCGCAAGGTGTCGCTCACCACCGCGGGTGAGTACTTCCTGGTCTACGCCAAGCGGCTGCTCGCGACGCTGAAAGAGGCCGACGATGCGATGGCGCGGTTTCGCCGCGTCGAGGCCGGCCTGCTGCAGGTGGGGCTGGTCAGCACCGCGAAGTACTTCGTGCCGCAACTGCTGGCGCGCTTTCGCGAGGAGCACCCGGCGGTCGAGCTGAAGCTCTCGGTGTGCCAGAACCGCGAAGAGCTGGTGGCGATGCTGCAGGCCGGCGAATGCGATCTCGCGATCATGGGCCGGCCGCCGAGAGAGTTCGCCACGCGTGCCGAGCCCTTCGCGGCGCACCCGCAGGTGTTCGTGGCGCCACCGGGGCACCCGTTGCTGGGTTTGCAGGGCGTGCCGGCCTCGGCGCTGCAGGCGTACCCGTTCATCGTGCGTGAGCCGGGCTCGGGCACACGCGCCGGGATGGAAGCCTTCTTTCGCGAGCACCGCGTGCACCCGCACGTGGCCATGCAGATGCCGAGCAACGAGACCATCAAGCAAGCCGTGATGGCCGGCATGGGGCTGGCCTACCTCTCGCTGCACACGCTGGGGCTGGAGCTGCGCGCCGGCGTGCTCGGCCTGATCGATGTAGAGGGCTCGCCGGTGCTGCGCACGTGGAACGTGGTGCACCTGCCGTCGAAGGTGCTGTCGCCGGCTGCAGAAGCCTTTCGCTATTTCATGCTGGAGCGGGGCGAGGCATTCTTGTCTGCCCACGATGCGCCGCTGTTCAAGGCGCGCGGCGCGTCGACCACCGCCGGCGCCATCGCCAACGGCGGCGAGCCTGCCGCGGCGAGCGGGCCCCGGCGTGATGCCTGACGCTGCGGGGCGGTACTTGCGCGGAAGCGGCCTCGGAGATGATCGAACATCAGACCACGCGCATCGAGCCCAAGCGCCGGCGAGGATCGGTTCATACTGGGCGGGCCACCACCTCGTCGTGGCGGCATGCGCCGGATCGAATGTCAGGCTCGAACCAAGGAAGCGTCAGCCATGAGCAGCTACCTGATCATCAAGGCCCGTACCGCACCGGGCGGCCAGCTCACCGAGGCGGTGATGCGGCAGATGGAGTTGGCGCCCGATGGCGACAAGGTGCTCGGGCTGATGGACGAGCAGCACTGGGGCGCGGCCAGCATCGCGAACCTGATCGCCTGTGGCCATTCGGTCTATGTGGGCGTGCAGGACCACCACGGTGACTGGATCTACGGCGACGAGGTGCGCGTGGTCGGCCCGCACGCCGAGTTGCAGAGCGTCGACGACGAGGGGCTGCGGACCTATTCGCTCGCCAAGGTGCCGCCGATGGCCTGAGAGCCTGAGAGGCTTTCAGGCAGGCTCGCTCGTCACGGTGGCCCTTGGGGCTGCGTGCCTTTGAGGTGCACGCCCTTCAGGGCAGGTGTGCAGCTCGAAGGTTAGCGTTGGCCAGGGCCAGCGCAACGGCCAACTGGCCGACTGTTGCCCGGCGCTCACCGCGCCCGGGTCGTTGGCTCAAAGCCAATACCAGAAGCTTCGCAACCAGCGGGGAACCTGCACGGGGCGGGCGGGGCGGTAGGTGCTGCGGAAGGCGGGTTGCATAGCGAGCCACTTGAGTGCTGTATGGACATACAGTATATCGACCAGGGCTGCCGTTGCAAGAGGGGCGAAGCCTGGGCGCCAGCGCGGCACGGTGCAGCCTGTTCCTTCAGCTTGGCAGTCTGTCGCAGCCTGCGCGACGCGAATCGGCGTGGTGGCCAGACTGGGCGCTCGATTCAAGCCAAGGAGAGATCCCATGCCCCGTCTTGTTTTGGCGCTGACCGCTCTGGCGCTGTTGCCGCTGGGCGCCGCCCACGCCGCACCGGGTGACCTGGCTGCGGCGTCCGCCGGGGCTTCGGCCACGTCGAGGCCGCAAATCCAGGTCACCGCCCATGCGCAGGGCATCGGCAGCGCCGAGTTCGCGGCGATACGCGGTGAATATCGCTTGGCCGATGGCCGCCGCCTGATGGTCGAAGGGCCGCGCCACCGGCCAGTGGTGGCCTTGAATGACCAGGCGCCGGTCGGGCTGGTCGCGCTGGGCCCGAATCGCTACGTCAGCGCCGATGGCGCGATGCAGCTGGTGTTCAACGCCCACGCCAACGGCAATGTCGACGCCGTAACCCTGACGCTGCAAACCGGCACTCACTGAGCGTCCGTCGCGATCGCGGTGTAGGGCGGACGGGTTGGCGGCATCGGCGAGGCTGGTGCCGTGTGGCCCTATCCACCGTTTTGGACACGCACGCCGCGATGCGAAGGAAGCCCGATGAAATTGCGCCCCAGCCTGATGCCGATGATGTTGATCCTGGCCATGGCGTCTGCCACGACACACGCCGCCGGTGGCGGCGGGGGAGGGGGCGGCGGCAGTGGCCGCAGCAGCGCCAACACCGACCCCGACTACAACAACGCCGTCAGCGCCATCCAGGACAAGCGCTTCGAGCAGGCGATCCCGCTGCTGCAGCGCTACGTGGCGCGCACGCCCGACGATGCGAACGGCGAGAACTGGCTGGCCTATGCCTACCGCAAGTCTGGCCAGCTGGACCCGGCGTTCGAGCACTACGCCAAGGCCTTGAAGATCGACCCCAACCACCGCGGCGCACACGAATATGTCGGCGAGGCCTACCTGATGGTGGGCAACCTGGCGAAGGCCGAAGAGCACCTGAAGATCCTCGACAAGCTGTGCCTTCTGCCCTGCGAGGAATACAGCGACCTGAAGACGGCGGTGGCGGCCTACCGCACCAACCAGGGCCTGTCGATGGCCAAGCCGTGATCGCCAGGGTAGGCCGGGCGGTTGGCCGACCGGTTTACCGTTCTTTACCGGGCCGGCAAACGCTTCTGACATGGCCCGCCGACCATGCCTCTCATCGACACGAGAGACCTGGAAGGAGCCGTGATGAAGCAAACCACCCTGCCGACCGCCTGGCGCTATATCGCCGCAGGGTTGGCGCTGTCGGCCGCCGCTGCGTTCGGCATCGTCAACCTGGCCTCGGCCCATGGCCGCCCCGACTCGCCGCCGCCGGCCGGCATGCAGCGCGGCCCGGGCTTCGGCATGCCCGGCATGGGCCTGCCGCTGGCCGGCCCGATGATGGACCGCATGCTCGACGAGCTGCAGGCCACGCCCGCCCAGCGCGAGCAGCTGCAGAAGATCGCCCAATCGGCCCAGGCCGACCTGAAGGCGCCTGGCGCGGCGGCGCGTGCCGACCACGCCCGGATGGTCGAACTGTTCGGCCAGCCGACGCTCGACCCCGCCGCGATCGAAGCGCTGCGCAAGCAGATGCTGGCCCGGCACGACCAGGTCACCAAGCGGATGAACGTGGCGATGCTCGACGCGGCCCAGGTGCTGACGCCCGAGCAGCGCCAGCAGATGGCCGCGCAAATGAAGCAGCATGCCGAGCGCCGCGCCGAGCACCACGCCGAACGCATGGGTGCCGGCGCCCCCGCCGATGCGCCCGCGCAGTGATCACGAAGGCCCTGTCATGACGTATGCTTTGACGACGGTGCGCGCGCCGCGCGCCGCGCGTGAAGGGGCCCCCGGCGCCTTCTCCGCCCCCGACATGAGCCCCGCCAAGCTGTTGCTGATCGATGACGATTCCCGCCTGACCTCGATGGTGGGCGAGTACCTGCGTGGGCATGGCTTCGATGTCGACACCGCCGGCTCGCTGGCCTCTGGCCGCGAGCGCCTGCGCAGCGGCCTGTACGACGCGCTGGTGCTCGACCTGATGCTGCCCGATGGCGACGGCCTCGAGATGACCCGCGAACTGCGCGGCGACGCCCGCACCCGCCGCTTGCCGTTGCTGATGCTCACCGCCCGCGGCGAGCCGATGGACCGCATCATCGGCCTGGAGATCGGCGCCGACGACTACCTGCCCAAGCCCTTCGAGCCGCGCGAGCTGTTGGCCCGCATCAAGGCGTTGCTGCGCCGTGCCGCGCCCGAGCCGGCGAGCGACGAGCTGCTTCGTTTCGGCCGGCTGGAGATCGACCTCGGCGCGCGCGAGGCGCGGCTGGACGGCAAGCGCTGCGACCTCACCGGCCACCAGTTCGAGCTGCTGACCGTGCTGGCCAACAGCCCCGGCCGGGTGCTCAGCCGCGACCAGATCATGGACGCGCTCAAGGGCCACCCGATGGAAGCCTTCGACCGCTCGATCGACGTGCACGTCTCGCGCATCCGCGCGGTGATCGAAGACGACCCGAAGAACCCGAAGCGGGTGCTCACGGTGCGCGGCACCGGCTATGTCTTCGCCCGCAAGCAAGACCAGGAATCCGCCGGCAATGATTGAGGCGGTGCCGTGTCAGCACCCCGGCCGCCTGAACTGGACGGCGCTGGACGACCCTAGCCCTGCGCGCCGGCGGCGCCGACCGCGCCCTTGAAATCGCTCTACCTGCGCATCTGGCTCACGGTGGTGACCGCGCTGGCGCTGTTCGCGCTGGCGTCGGGCTGGCTGGTGCAACGCCATCTCGAGCAAGAGCGCCAGCGCGCCGAGGCCATCATCACCGAGCGGATGGCGGCCTGGGGCGACCTGATCCAGAACTCGATCCCCGGCCCCGGCGCCAGCACCGACGAGCAGACCAACGCCTTGCGCGAATGGTCGCGCCGCCTGCGTGTGCCGCTGGCACTGCACGACGCGCAAGGCCAGCGCATCGGCGCGTCCGAGTCGTACATGCGGCGCGAGGCCGAAGGCCCGAACGGGCCGCGCCGGCCGTTCTCGATCCACCTCGAAGATGGCCGCACGCTGTGGCTGATGCGGCCGAACCTGGCACGCGTGCAGCGTGGCGAGCCGGGGCCCGAAGGTGAGCGCCCGCCGCTGGTCGTGGGCACCGTGGTCGGGCCTGGCGGGCCGGCATCGGGCGTCGTCGTGCACAGCGTGGGTGGTGAAGACCGTATCGACCTGCCCCCGGGCGCGCCGCCGGGGCCGCCACCCGATGTGGTGCTGGTCGGTGGTGGGCCGGGCGGGCCTGGCGGGCCGGGGGGCCCCGGTGACCTGGGGCCCGGGCGCACCGGCGGCGGTTTCCGGATCGGCCTGCCCGTTCCGACACCGGCGGCCGACTGGCTGGCCAGCCTGGGCCTGGTGGCGCTGTTGTTGATGCTGTTTCTGGCCGTGGCCGGTGGCGCCTACCCGGTGGTGCGCCGCCTGACCCGCCGCCTGGAGACCTTGAAGCAGGGTGTCGAAACCTTCGGCGCCGGCGCGCTGCACCACCGCGTGGCCGCCGATGGCGAAGACGAGGTGGCCGCTGTCGCCGCCAGTTTCAACCGCGCCGCCGCGCGCATCGAGGCGCTGGTCAAGTCGAACCAGAGCCTGCTGGCCAATGCCAGCCACGAGCTGCGCTCGCCACTGGCGCGGCTGAAGATGGCGGTGGCGATGCTCGACGACGCGCCGCCGGCGATGCTGGCCGGCCTGAAACGCGAGATCAACACCAACATCGGCGAGCTGGATTCGCTGGTCGAAGAGGTGCTGCTGTCCAGCCGGCTCGATGCCGGCGTGGTGCACGACCTGGGCGAACAGGTGGACCTGGCCGGCCTGCTGGCCGAAGAGGCTGCCCGCTTCGGCGCCGAGCTGACGGCCTCGCCGCAGGGCTCGACGCTGCGGGTGCGCGGCAGCGAGCGCCTGCTGCGGCGGGCCGCGCGCAACCTGCTGGAAAACGCGCGCCGTTATGGCGGCGGCGAGATCAGCGTCGAGCTGGCCGATGCCGCCGGCGGCCATGTGGCGCTGCGGGTCTGCGACCGGGGCGCCGGCGTGCCCGAGGCCGAGCGTGAGCGCATCTTCGAGCCCTTCTACCGCCTGCCCGGCCATGCCGAGCGCGAAGGCGGCGTGGGCCTGGGGCTGGCGCTGGTGCGCCAGATCGCGTCGGCCCACCAGGGCACCGTGAGCTGCGAGGCGCGCGAAGGCGGCGGCAGCTGTTTCGTGATCACGCTGCCGGTGGCGACCTGAGAGCCCGACAGTCTCTCGGTCATGCCCGAAAAACTCTCAGGCTCTGAGCTTCAGCTGCATCAGCGCCGCAAGCGCCACGCCGGCCACCACCAGGCCCGAGGTGGCCGCGGCCCAGAAACCCGGCGCGCCCTGCAGCGCCGGCGGCGTGTTGCCCAGCAGGTTGAACGCCAGCGTGTAGCCCCCGGCCAGGCCCATGCCCCACAAGGTGCCGGCGTAGATGAACATCGGCAGCGTGGCGATGCGCCAGGCCCGCAGCACGAAGGCGGCAATGGTCTGCACCGCGTCGGCCAGGTGAAACACCACCAGCCAGGCCAGTAGCGGCAGCGCTGCGGCGGCCACCGCGGCATCGGTGGTGTACAGCGCGATCACCTGCTGGCTCGTCAGGTAGATCAACAACCCCAGCGCCGTGGCCAGCGCCGCACCGAGCGCAATGCCGTGCCAGCCGAGCCGGCGTGCATCGGCCAGGTCGCCCGCGCCGATGCGCTGGGCCACCAGCGTGCCGGTGGCATTGGCCAGCCCGAGCGGCAGCATGAACATCAGCGAGACGATGTTGACGGCGATCTGGTGGCCGGCCACCGGCAGCGTGCCGATGCGCGAGATCAGCAGCGCCATCATGCTGAAGCCGGTCACCTCGACGAGGATGGCCAGGCCCATCGGCACACCCAGCCGCAGCAGGCCCCACAAGGCCTTGCGGTTGGGCTCGTGCACGCCGCGGCCCCAGAGCTTGAACGGGGCATAGAACGGATCGCGCCGCAACAGCACCGCGGCTAGCAGCACCTGCACCCACATCGCCAGCGCGGTCGCGATGCCGGCCCCGGTGACCCCCAGCTCGGGCACGCCCAGCGACGGCACGCCGAACACCAGCGCGGCCGACAGCGGTAACTTGAGCACCAGGCCACCCAGCTGCAAGGCCATCACCGCCTTGGGCCGCGAGACGGCGGTGTTGAAACCGCGAAAGACGGTGAACAGCATCGCCGGCGGCAGCGCGAAGGTCAGCGCCAGCAGGTAGCCGCGCACCCGCTCGGCAATCTCGGGGCTGGCCTTGGCGACCCACAAGAAGGGCTGCGGGAACAGCAGCAGTAGGCAGCCCAGCACCGACAACACCAGCGCCAGCCAGACGGCCTGGTGGGCTTCGTCGCCGGCGGCTTCCAGCCGCTGCGCGCCGAACAGCTGGCCGGCGATCGGCGACACCGCGAGCACGATGCCCATGAAGCCGACGAAGATGGTGACGTAGGCCGCAGCCCCGACCGCGAACGCCGCCAGGTCGGCCGGCGAGTGGCGGCCCACCAGCACGGTGTCGATGGTGCTGAAGGCCAGCACCGCGATCTGGCCGACGACGACCGGCCAGGCCAGCGGCGTGATGCGCCGCACGTCGGTCCAGAAGCCTTGGCCGCGTTGGCTGATCGTGCGGGCCGGGGCGCTGCTCACGCCGCGCCTTCGGGAGGGTGCGGCGGGAACGTCTCGGCAGCCGGGTGGTCGGATCCGGTCGATGCGCGCGCCCGCTCGGCGTAGCGGTTGAAGCGCCAGGCCTTGGCCTCGAGCGTGATGCGGCGCCAGACCATGCGCTTTTCGCCCGGGCTCAGCACCGGCCAGTCCTGCACCTCGTCTTCGGTGCGGCCGCAGCCCTTGCAGATGGCGTCGCCCTGGGCGGTGGAGCAGATCGCGATGCAGGGGGCGTCGGGCGTGCTGGCATACCAGGCCAGCCAGGCGTCGCGGGCCTTCGGCGGCATGCTGTGCTCGTCGGCCTCGTTCTCGCGGTAGTACACCATGTAGGCGTACACCTCGGCCAGCGCGCGCACCTCGGCGCAGGCGGTCACGCCATCGGGCGACGGCGAGCGCTCGCGCCACCAGTTGATGGCGAGCTCGATGTCATGGATGTGGATGCCGGCCATGCGCGCTGGGTTCGTGGGGCGCTGGTGGCCGTGGGCGGCCAGCCAGGGGAGCGCGATTCTAGGGCTGGCGCGGCGCTCGCTCAGCATGCTGCGGCCGAGGCCCCCACGCCGGGCAAGGGAAACACCAGGCAGGTCGTGGTGCCGTGCGCGTAGAGCTTGCCATCGGGCCCGACGATGCGGGCTTCGGCCGTGGCCATCTGGCGCCCGCTGTGCACCACCTGGCCGATCGCCCGCAGCGGGCCGCTCTTGGCCGATGCGGCGCGCACGATGTTCACGCTCAGCTCGGCGGTGGTGTAGCCCATGCCGACCTGCATGGTGGTGTGCACCGCGCAGCCCAGCGCCGAGTCGAGCAGCGTGGCGTACCAGCCGCCGTGCACCGAGCCGAGCGGGTTGTAGTGCTTCAGCGCCGGCGTGCCCTGGAACACGGCCTTGCCGAACGCCACCTCGACCAGGCCGAAGTCCATCGTGTCGGCGATGTGCGGGTAGGGCAGCTCACCGGCGAGCATCGCGTTCAGCGTCTGCAGGCCGGTCAGCCCGGCCACATCGGCCGGCGCGGCCAGGCCGGCGCCGCGGCCGGCGTTCATCCGGGCCTGCAGCTCGTCGTACTGCTGGGTCCACAGATCCAAGGTGTGCTGCGGGGTCATGCGTGATCCTTTTGTTGTAGCTACAATAGTTGCAGATGCAATATAAATCATGACACAGCCGATTGCCAACCCTGCTGCCACCGCGGCGACACCCCCGGCGCCGCGCCCCAAAGATTGCACGCACGACAAGCTGCGCCGCTTGATGCGCCGGATGTCGGCGCACTACGACGCACGCTTGCGCCAGGTTGGCCTGAAGACGACGCAGTTCTCTCTGCTGGCGCGGGTCGGCCACCTCGGGCCGGTGCGCCCGGCCGACCTGGCCGAGGCGATGGGGCTCGACGCGTCGACGCTGACGCGCAACCTGAAGCCGCTGGCGCAGGCCGGCTGGCTCACGGTCAATGCCGGCGTGGACGCCCGCAGCCGCCTGGTCAGCCTGACCGACACCGGCCGCGCCAAGCTGCTCGAGGCCCGGGTGCCCTGGCGCGAGGCGCAGGCGGCGCTGGCGGTGCAACTGGGCGCCGAGCGCGTCACCGCGCTGCATGCGCTGATCGACGAATCCCTGGCCTTGCTGCCAGCCCATGAGCCCGAAGACGGAGCACAGGATGACTGACTCTTCCACCGCGCCACCCGGCCTGCCCAGCCTGCACTGGGGCTGGATCCTGCTGGCGGCCGCCGGCACCTTCGCGCTGACGATGGGCGTGCGCCAGACGATGGGCTTGTTCCTCGGCTCGCTCAACAGCAGCACCGGGCTCGGCCTGGCCAACATCAGCCTCGCGTTCGCTTTTGGCCAGCTGTGGTGGGGCCTGACCCAACCGTTCGCCGGTGCGCTGGCCGACAAGCTGGGCGCGGGCCGCGTGCTGCTGACCGGCATGGCGCTGGTGGCGCTCGGCACGGTGCTGACGCCGCTGATGAGCAGCACGCCCGGCCTGGTCTTCGCGATCGGCGTGCTGGCCGCCGGCGGCGCCGGCATGGCCGGGCCGGCGGTGCTGATGTCGGCCGCGTCGCGCCTGATCCCCGCGGCCCGCCGCGGCCTGGCCACCGGCATCGTCAATGCGGGCGGGTCGTTCGGTCAGTTCGTGATGGCGCCGCTGGCCGGCGCGCTGACGCTGGGGCTGGGCTGGGCCAGCGCGATGCAGGTGATGGGCCTGCTGGTGCTGCTGGCGCTACCGGCCGCGTGGGTGCTGCGCGGCAACTCGGCGCATGCAGCCACGGCGGCGACCAAGCCGGTGTCGACCCGCGAGGCGATCGGCACGGCGTTGCGCACGCCCAGCTACCTGCTGCTCGCGGCCGGCTTCTTCGTCTGCGGCTTTCACGTGGCGTTCCTGGCCACCCACTTGCCAGGCGTGGTCGCAGCCTGCGGGTTGCCGCTGCAGTACAGCGCGTGGGCGCTGGCGGTGCTGGGCCTGTTCAACATCGTCGGCAGCCTGACGATGGGTTGGGCGGTGGGCCGCTGGCGCATGAAAACCTTGTTGTCGCTGGTCTACGCGGCCCGCGCACTGGGCGTGCTGGCCTTCATGCTGGCGCCGAAGTCCGGCGTGGTGGTGCTGGTGTTCGCGGGCTTCATGGGCCTGACCTTCTTGTCCACCGTGCCGCCGACAGCCGGCCTGGTCGCCAAGTTTTTCGGCCTCGGCAACATGGCCACCTTGTTCGGCCTGGTGATGCTGAGCCACCAGGTCGGCGGCTTCCTCGGCGCGTGGCTGGGTGGCCGCGTGTTCGAGCGCAGCGGCAACTACGACCTGGTCTGGATCATCGACATCGTGCTGGCGGTGGGCGCCGCACTGATCCACCTGCCGATTCGCGAGGCGCCGCTGCGGCGGGTGGCGGTGTTGGCTCCAACTTGACAGGTGCTTACCGTCGAATCGACGGTTGTTGCATGATGTCCTTGCTACATTAGCGTTAGCTGTCCAGTAGGGCGGCGTTAGCAATCCGATGTGGGAGGAATCGATGAGCATTCGAGTCAAAGTGGTCGCGCACTCGGTCGCGCTGCTGGGGATGGTGGGCGCGTCGGCCGGTGCCTTTGGCCAGACTTACAAGGTCTTGGAGATGCCTGCCGGCAATGGCGAGGCGCGTGCGGCCGCGATCGATTGGAGCGGTCGGATCCTGGTCAACCTCGACAAGCCGACGGGCCAGACCATCAGCCTGCTTTGCAGCACGGATGGCTGCACGAAGCTGGGGCCGAAGGGCAGGTCCGTCAGCTACCAGGCCATGGAAAGCAATGGGGACTATGTCAGCTACGCAGGCAGCGCGAAGTATGGCGACGCGGACTGGGCCATTCGTCAAGGAAATGGCACCACCGAGAAGCTGGTCAAGGGGATCGCCCGAGGGATCGACCAAGATGGCCGAACCGTCATCGGCGAAACCGCGGCGGGGCGGGCGTTCTACTTTGACGACAGCCTGCATTTCCTGCCGACTTTGGGTGGTGAGCGCACCATTGCCATGTCGATTTTTGATGGGCTGGTGGGCGGTGCGTCGCTGACAACACAGGGGGCGATGCATGCGATGCTGTACTCGATCGGTGGCGAGCTGGTCGACGTCGGCGTCTTGCCGGGAGGGGACTCGTCGATCGCCATGTCCGCTCGTGGGAGCGGTTATGTGGGCGGCTGTTCCAACGATGCCCCCGGCAGTTCGGCCATGCGGCCGGTGCTTTTCCAGATGTCCATTGAAGTCACGTTGCTGGATTCCCTGTATGGGCCCGACACACAAGGCTGCGTGTTGTCCAACCATGGCTACGACTCGATGGTGGGTTGGGTGCTCAAGCCGTCGGCGCCGGAAACCCGCGCGGCGATCCACTGGGGCAACGGCTACGGTTGGCGTGACCTGAATGAAGTGGTCCGGGCCAAGGATCGAAAAGCCTACACCTTGCTTGTGGCGAACGACGTCAGTCCGTATGGTCAGATTGCGGCCACGGCGCGGCGCCGCTCCGACGGCGCGTCCGTCGCGGTGTTGGTGACACCCGTCCGCTAGACCAGCAGGCCGTCGTTGACCCAGCGTCGCAGCGCTCCGGCCATCCAGGCCGACGCGTTGTCCTGGTGGTGGATGACTGCGAGTTCGCTCAAGCTGGAGAAGGTTGCGCCGGCGAGGCAGGCTGACAGCACGGTGGCCTCGTCCGGCTGCAGCGAACGCCACCGGGTTTCCAGACCCTGGCGCCAGATCAGCAGGCGGTGCTCCAAAGCCTCGGGCGCGTCGGTCGTCGCCTCTTCGTCATTCGTCAGCGCCTGCCAGATCGGCTCGACGGCCCATTGCAGCGCCAGCAGGTGGACCGAAGGATGCGCCGCAAAACTTGCGTCGGGCCATTGCTCGGGGGGCAACGCGGCGAGGTCGGCAAAGGCCAGCGGCGTGGCGTCGGCCGCATCGAAGCTGCAGCCGAGCGCCCACTCCATCGCGGCCAGGTCGGCCAAGGCCGGGTGGGGTAGGGCCTCGGGGTGGGGGGCCAGCCAGGCGGGCAGGGCGTCACCGAACCAGCGGATCGATGGCTGGCGCGAAGGCTGCTCAGCCAGGTAGGCGAGGGCCAGCGCGGCGAAATCGTCGTCGCCGAGCACCCGGTGCAGGACCGGCAGGTTGCTGCGCAGCGCTTCGATCAGGCGGGCTCGGTAGGCGTGGTGGTAGACGCCGACGCGTGGCGGCTGGCCCTTGACGGCACGCAGCAGCGGCGTGGTCGCCGGTGGTTCGTCGGCCAGCAGCAGGGCCGCGAAGGCGCGCTGCTGGTCCAGCAAATCGATGGGTGCGGCATTGCTCATGCCGCCAACTCCGGCACCGCCCGGTTGGCCAGGGCCGCCGCGGCCTCTCGCCGCGCGCGCGCCAATTCGTCGACCAGTTCAGCCAGCGGCGGGATGTGGTCGTCGCGCTCGATCATCGTCGGCACCGGGCCGAGGCGCGCGATGGTGTGGCGGTACAGATCCCAGACGGCCTCGCACACCGGGTGGTCGTGGGTGTCGATCAGGAAGCCGTCGTCGCCCGTCTCGTGGCCGGCGAGGTGAATCTGGCGCACGCGCTCGGCGGGCATCGCGTCGATGAAGACCTTGGCATCGAAGCCGTGGTTGGTGGCGCTGACGTAGACGTTGTTGACGTCCAGCAGCAGCTCGCAGTCGGCGAGCCGGGCCAGCTCGGCGATGAACTGCCACTCGCTCATCTCGTCGGCCGACCAGGTGACGTAGCTGGAGACGTTCTCCAGCAGCAAGCGGCGGCCGAGCGCGTCTTGCACCTGCAGCACGCGATCGACCACATGGCGCAGCGCCGCCTCGGTGTAGGGCAGCGGCAGCAGGTCGTGCAGGTTGTGCCGGTCGACGCCGGTCCAGCACAGGTGATCGGACACCCAGGCCGGCTCGATGCGATCGGCCAGCGCCCGCAGGTCACGCAGATAACCCCGGTCCAGCGCATCGGCCCCGCCGATCGACAGCGACACGCCATGCATCACCATCGGCACATCGCGGCGGATCGCATCGAGGTGCGCCAACGGCTTGCCGCCCGGCACCATGTAGTTTTCGCTGATGACCTCGAGCCAATCGACCCCGAGCTTCGGCGCCGGCGTGGCGCGAAAGTCCGCGTAGTGATCGGTCCGCAGTCCGAGGCCGAAGCCGATGAGTTGGCTCATTGTTTGCACGCGGCGCTCCGCAGGAGCCGCCGCATTCAAGTGGCGTGCGCGGATCCGGCTCTGCCGGTCCGCTGCGCGAGCCCCCTCGGGGGGCAGCCCCCGGAAGGGGGCGTGGGGGTCAACTGTTTGGGGTCAACCCTTGACGATGGTCCCACCCGCCTTGGTGCACTCGTCAGCAGACTTCTTGTTGACCCAGCCCTGGCCCTTGCAGCTGTTCTGGCCCTTGCATTCGCTCTTGGCGGTCTTGCATTCCGAGGTGCCTTTGCAGCTGTTGACGCCCGAGCACTTGACGCTGCCGTCTTCGGCCGCTTGCGCCATCGGGGCAGCGCCCAGGGCGAACAGGGCTGCAGCAGCCGCAGCAACGGCGAGGCCCGACTTGGTGGTCTTGTTGATCATGTTCATGGGTTTCTCCTGGTGGTCAATTGAACTGAGGCGTTGGGTACGGCGCGGGCCCGGAATGGGCGCACGCCGCACGCCAGTTGGTTTGTACTGGGCGACGGCCGTGGGTGGTGCGTTCGAAGATTGCGAGCTGCAACCGAACGCTTCGCACGCACGGCAGGTGACGAGACTCAGCCCTTGACGACCGTGCCGCCTTCCTTGGTGCACTCTTCGGCGGACTTCTTGTTGACCCAGCCCTGGCCCTTGCAGCTGTTGTGGCCCTTGCATTCGCTCTTGGCGGTCTTGCACTCCGAGGTGCCCTTGCAGCTGTTGACGCCGGAACACTTGACGCTGGCGTCGGTGGCCGCCTGGGCCATCGGGGCGGCGCCGAGCGTGAACAGGGCGGCAGCAGCAGCGGCGATGGCCAGGCCGGACTTGGTGGTGGTGAGATTCATGTCGAGCTCCATTGATTTGACGGGTAGATGAATCGGGTGGGACCCCGAAGAGCCCGGCCGGTCCGGCAGCGCGCAAGCGGCTTCCAGATCGACCTTGCCGCGGTTCGTCGCGGGGGTGGCCGAGTTCTTACAGCCCATACGCAAATGAATTGAAATTGGACGCAGTGCACTTTGCACAGACCGGCCGATTGCTTGCGGGCCGCACGCCCCTGAAACAGCGGCCGGCCCGCAAAATCGCCGGCCATGAAAAGACGAACCCTGGTGGCCGGCGCAGGTGGCGCGGCCATGACCGTGGCGGTGTTGGGCGCCTACGAATCGGTCCGCTATCTGATGGGCAGCCCGCAGCCGTCGACCCGGGCGGTCCAGAAACCGCTGGGCGAGTTCGATGTCGATCCGCGCTGGATCCTGGCGGGAGACCCGGTGTTCTCGGGCACCGAGCTGGCGCGCTCACCAGACGGCAGTTCGGTCAGCGGCCTGTGGGCCTGCGAAGGCCCGACCACCTTCGAGTGGCATTTCGGCAGCGACGAGACGGTCCACCTGCTCGAGGGCCGGGTCGACGTGGAATACATGGGGCGCCGGTTCAGCATCGCGCCTGGCGGCACCGCCACCTTCCATGCCGGCACCAAGGCGATCTGGCACGTGCCCACACGCGCCAAGAAGGCCTACACGCTGCACCGGCCGAACCTGCTGGTGCGCGCCTGGCGCAGGGTCAACCGCCTGTGGCAAGGGGAAGCCCACCACGCCGGCGGCGCCAGCGCCTGACCGGCGCCACGCCCCGAACGGCCCGTGAGGGGCTTACCAGGACGGCCGGCCCAGGCCCATGACCCGGCGGTACCACTCGTGGAAGTGCTGCATGCCGTCTTCCATCGGGCTCTGGTACGGGCCTGACTCGTCGTCGCCGCGCTCGAACAAGGCCTTGCGGCCGGCGTCCATGCGCTCGCCGATCTCGTCGTCCTCGATGCAGGTCTCCATGTAGGCGGCGCGCTGGGCCTCGACAAATTCGCGCTCGAACGCGGCGATTTCCTCGGGGTAGTAGAACTCGACGATGTTCAGCGTCTTCTGGGCCCCCAACGGGTACAGCGTCGAGACGGTCAGCACGTTCGGGTACCACTCGATCATGATGTTCGGGTAGTAGGTCAGCCAGATCGCGCCGTGCTTGGGCGGCCGGCCGTTGCCCGAGCGCAGCACCTGGTCGTGCCAGCGCTGGTAGACCGGCGAGCCGGCGCGCTCCAGTGCGCTGCGCACCCCCACCGTCTGCACCGAATGGTGCTTGCCGAACTCCCAGCGCAGGTCGTCACAGGTGACGAACTGGCCCAGCCCCGGGTGGAAGGGGCCGACGTGGTAGTCCTCGAGGTAGACCTCGATGAAGGTCTTCCAGTTGTAGTTGCACTCGTGCAGCTCGACGTGGTCGAGCACGAAGCCCGTGAAGTCGAGATCGGCCCGGGGCCCCAGCTGGCCCAGGTCGGCGGCGATGTCGCGGCCGTTGTCTTCGAAGACGAGGCCGTTCCAGGTCCGCACCTTGTAGTTGTTCAGGTGCAGGCAGGGGTCGTGGTCGAAGTGCGGTGCGCCGACCAGCTGGCCGTGCAGGTCGTAGGTCCAGCGGTGCAGCGGGCAGACGATGTTCGAGCGCGTGTTGCCGCGCCCACGCAGCATCACCGCCTGGCGGTGGCGGCAGACGTTGGACACCAGTTCGACGCCCTGGCGGGTGCGCACCAGCGCGCGCCCCTCGCCTTCTTGCGGGAGCGCGTAGTAGTCGCCCAGTTCAGGCACGGACAGTTCATGCGCCAGGTAGCGCGGTCCGTGCTGAAAGATGAGTTCCTGCTCCCTACGGAGCAGATCCTCGTTGAAATAGGTGGATACGGAGAGTTGCGAGCGCGCGCGCTCCAGAGCTTCCAGCGTGATGCTCAGGTCCGACATGATCCCCAGGATCTCCAAAAAGCATGTCTGCCCCCCACCCGGTGGCCCCGCGGGTGGGTCTGAAAAATGAAACCCCGCTTCTCACCTGTGAGGTTGGGCAGCGGGGGCACACATTCTAGCCGGGGCTGTCGGGTCCGGGCCACGCCAAGGGCAATTTGCTGCGGCTTTTGCCTTGTCTGACGGGCCGGATACGGGTTTACGTGACACGCGCTGACTACAATCGCCATTTGCTCGTAACAATCCCACGATGCCTCGCGCCGCCCCCTCCGCAGCACCGGCCGCTGACGCGCCCGTCAGCTACGAAGCCGCGCTGACGGAACTGGACACCCTGGTCCAGGCCATGGAGGGCGGTCAGCTGCCGTTGGACAAGCTGCTCGAGGGCTATCGCCGTGGCGCGGTGCTGCTCGATTTCTGCCGCGATCGCCTGGCCAGCGTCGAAACCCAAGTGAAGGTCCTGGAGGAAGGGCTGCAAAAGCCCTGGACGAACACATGAAACCAGAAGACTTTGATGACTGGGTGCGCTCGGAGCTGGCGGCCGTCGAAACCGCGCTGGACAGCCTGGTGCCGGCCGACCCACCGGCGGGCCTGGGCGACGCGATGCGCTACGCGGTGCTGGACGGCGGCAAGCGCCTGCGTCCGCTGCTGGTGCTGGCCGCCTGCGAGGCCGTCGACGGCCAGTCGGCCGCCGCGATGCGCGCCGCGGTCGCGGTGGAGCTGATCCATGCCTACTCGCTGGTGCACGACGACATGCCTTGCATGGACGACGACGCGCTGCGCCGCGGCAAGCCGACCGTGCACGTGAAATACGGCGAAGCCCAGGCCATGCTGGCCGGCGACGCGATGCAGGCGCTGGCGTTCGAGGTCTTGACGCCCGAACAAGGGGTGGCCCCGGCACTGCAGGCCAAGCTTGTCGGCCTGCTGGCCCGGGCCGCGGGCCACGAAGGCATGGCCGGCGGTCAGGCCATCGACCTCGCCAGCGTCGGCCAGCGGCTGGACGAAGCGGCGCTGCGCGACATGCACCGCCGCAAGACCGGCGCGCTGCTGCGAGCCAGCGTGCTGATGGGCGCCGCCTGCGGCGCCGTCACCTCCACGGCCTGGCAGGCGCTGGCAGACTACGGCGCCGCGATCGGCCTGGCCTTCCAGGTTGTCGACGACATCCTCGACGTGACGCAGGAATCCGAGACGCTCGGCAAGACCGCCGGCAAGGACCTGGAAAACAACAAGCCGACCTACGTCACCGTGCTGGGCATGGCCGCCGCGCGCCGCCATGCCGACGAGTTGCGCGAGCAGGCGCACGCTGCGCTGCAGCGCAGCGGCCTGGCCCGCACCCACCGCCTGGCCTGGCTGGCCGACAAAGTGGTCGACCGCCATCACTGAGAGGCCGAGAGTCTTTCGCCCATGCCCGCCTTGCACGCCAAAACGCCCCCACTCGTCGTTGCAAATGCTCGCCGTAGCCCGAGCTATGGCTGTGCCTTGCGTCTAGATCGTGGGCGTTTTGACGCGCCTTTCGGGCACGGCCGAAAAACTCTCAGCCTCTGACCCGACCGTGCCAACGCCGGATCGCGAGCAAGCCATGACCCAAGCCTTGTTGCAGACCATCCATACGCCGCAGGACATGCGCAAGCTCAGCCGCGCCCAGCTGAAGACGCTGGCCGGCGAGTTGCGCGATTTCCTGCTCGACAGCGTCAGCCGCACCGGCGGCCACCTGTCGTCGAACCTGGGCACGGTCGAGCTCACGGTGGCACTGCACCACGTGTTCAACACGCCATACGACCGGCTGGTGTGGGACGTGGGCCACCAGTCCTACCCGCACAAGATCCTGACCGGCCGCCGCGAGGCGATGGCGACACTGAAGCAACTGGGCGGCATCAGCGGGTTTCCGCGCCGCTGCGAGAGCGAATACGACACCTTCGGCGTCGGCCACTCGTCGACCTCGATCTCGGCCGCGCTCGGCATGGCGCACGCCGCCAAGCTCAAGGGCGAGAACCGCAAGGCGGTGGCGATCATCGGCGACGGCGCCTTGACCGGCGGCATGGCCTTCGAGGCGCTGAACCACGGCGGTTATGCCGGCGGCCATGGCCTGCCGGACATGCTGGTGATCCTGAACGACAACGACATGTCGATCAGCCCGCCGGTGGGGGCGCTGAACCGCTACCTGGCCCGCCTGATGAGCGGCAAGTTCTACGCCGCCGCACGCGAGGGCGCCAAGAGCGTGCTGAAGAACACCCCGCTGTACGAATTCGCTAAGCGCTTCGAAGAGCACAGCAAGGGCATGGTCGTGCCGGGCACGATCTTCGAGGAGTTCGGCTTCAACTACGTCGGCCCGATCGACGGCCACGACCTCGATTCGCTGGTGCCCACGCTCGAGAACCTGCGCGACGCCAAGGGCCCGCAGTTCCTGCACGTGGTGACGAAGAAAGGCTACGGCTACAAGCTGGCCGAGTCCGATCCCGTCAACTACCACGGCCCGGGCAAGTTCGACCCGGCGGTCGGCCTGCAAAAGCCCACCACCGCGCCGAAAGCCACGTTCACCCAGGTCTTTGGCCAGTGGCTGTGCGACATGGCCGAGGCCGACGAGCGCTTGGTCGGCATCACGCCGGCGATGCGCGAAGGCTCGGGCATGGTCGAGTTCGAGAAGCGTTTCCCGAAGCGTTACCACGACGTGGGCATCGCCGAGCAGCACGCGGTCACCTTCGGTGCCGGCCTGGCCTGCGAGGGGCTGAAGCCGGTGGTCGCGATCTACTCGACCTTCCTGCAGCGTGGCTACGACCAGCTGATCCACGACGTCGCGATCCAGAACCTGCCGGTGATGTTCGCGCTCGACCGCGCCGGCATCGTCGGTGCCGACGGCGCCACCCACTGCGGGGCCTACGACATCGCCTATGTGCGCTGCGTGCCGAACATGGCGATGCTGACGCCGGCCGACGAGAACGAATGCCGCCAGGCGTTGACGACGGCGTTCAAGCACGAAGGCCCGGTCGCCGTGCGTTACCCGCGCGGCAGCGGCGCCGGCGTGGCGGTGCAGCCGAGCTTGACGACGCTGCCCTGGGGCAAGGGCGAGATCCGCCGTGAAGGCCGCCGCATCGCGATGCTGGCCTTCGGCACCATCCTGTACCCTACTCTCGCGGCCGCCGGCAAGCTGGACGCGACGGTCGCGAACATGCGCTTCGCCAAGCCGCTGGACACCGAGCTGGTGCTGCAACTGGCCCGCACGCACGAAGCGATCGTGACGATCGAAGAAGGCTGCCTGCCCGGCGGCGCCGGCAGCGCCGTGCTGGAGACGCTGGCCGCTGCCGGCCTGACCACCCCGGTGCTGCGCCTGGGCCTGCCCGACGAGTTCATCGAGCACGGTGACCCGGCCAAGCTGATGGCCCTGTGCGGGCTGGACGCTGCCGGCATCGAGCAGGCCGTGATCAAGCGTTTCGGCGCGCCGCTGTCGCTGGTGACACCGGCGGCCGCCTAGTTGGCTGGACCTAGCACGGATCGGCATTCACCCTGGCGACAGCACGCGCTGTCGAAAGCTGCGAAGCTACGCGGCTGATTCCCCGCTGTTTCCCCATGAATCACCCGACCGAAGCGCTGCACATCCCCGACACCCAGAGCGAACGCGACGAGCGCCACCTGGCGATCCAGCGTGTCGGCGTGAAAGACGTGCGCTACCCGCTGACGCTGAAGGTGGCCGGTGCCGAGCAAAGTACTGCCGCGTTGTGGAACCTCGACGTCGCGCTGCCCGCCGACAAGAAGGGCACCCACATGTCGCGCTTTGTCGCCTGGCTCGACGGCCAGGACAAGGCGCTGGACGCGGCCGAGTTGTCGCGTGAGCTGGCGCTGATGCTCGACAAGCTCCACGCCACCGAGGGCCGCATCGAGGCCAAGTTCTCGTTCTTCATCCGCAAGCGTGCACCGGTGTCTGGTCTGCAGAGCCTGCTGGACTATGCCGGCGCGCTCGTCGCCGAAAAGCGCAACGGCAAGACCTCGGTCTGGGCCGAGGTGGGCGTGCCGGTGAAAAGTCTGTGCCCCTGCTCGAAGGAGATCTCGGACTACGGCGCCCACAACCAGCGCTCGCTGGTCACGATCCGCGTTGAAGTGGCATCGCCCGACACGGCGCCGATCGAGTGGCATGAGCTGGTGCGCTTTGCCGAAGAGGCTGCGTCGAGCGAGATCTGGCCGATGCTCAAGCGGGCCGACGAAAAGTGGGTCACCGAGCGCGCCTACGAGAACCCCAAGTTCGTCGAGGACCTGGTGCGTGATGTGGCGCTGGCCTTGAACGCAGATTCGCGCATCGGCCGCTACGTGGTGGATGTCGAGAACTTCGAGTCGATTCACAACCACTCGGCTTGGGCGCGCATCGAGCGGGGTTGATCTCGGCTGGCGCGCGCCGAGCGTGGCGGGTGACCGCCTCCGCGAATGTCCCCCGTGGCCGGGCACAGCCCGGCCCCTCCTCCTAATATTTCGCTGCGGCAGTCACCCGCCCCACTCGGCCACCACCGGGGTCTGAATCGCACACGTCCGCAAAAGCGTGCCGGAACAGAGCCGCCCGCCGCCCTGATCTCGCTCCACCGCAACCACCTCAGCGGCCGTTCGACTTGAGACGCCGCCGCAAGAACTGCCCCGCCACGAAGATGTCTTTCTCGACCGCGCGGCGCACCCCCGCGCTGTCGTGGCGGGCCAGGGCCTTCACCAGGTCCTCGTGGGCGTCGTTCAGCACCGCAGCCGCGTCGGGCGTGTCGAAGAGTTGGTTCGAGATCGGGCCGGCCTTGAGCCACAGCGTGTCGATCAGCTCGAACAGCAGCGGTGAGCCCGCCGCCTTGTAGAGCATGACGTGGAAGTCTTCGTTGGCGGCCAGGTAGTCGCTGGGGTTGGCCTTGGCCAGCGCGCGCTCCATGCGCCGGCACAGGGCCGTCAGGTTCTTGGTGCCGGCAGCGTCAAGCCGCGCGGCGCCGCGCTCGGCAGCCTCGCCTTCGAGCAGCATGCGCATCTGCAGCAGGTCGTCGAACTCGGGCAGTGACAGCCTCGGCACGGTCACGCCGGCGTGCGGCACGTTGACCAGCGCGCCCTCGGCCGCCAGCCGCTGCAGCGCGGCGCGAACGGGCATCTGGCCCACCCCCATCTCGGCCGCCACCGTGCGGATCTTCAGCCGCTCGCCGGGCAGGAAGCGGCCGACGGTGATCCACTGGCGCAGCGTGGCGTAGATGCTGTCTTGCTGGGTCGTCAGCGGCGTGTCGGTGTCGGCGGTGGGCATCGCGGGCGTCGTCACGCGGTCAACGTGGCCAATGCGTCGTCGAACGCGGCCAGCAGCCGGTCGATGTCGGCATCGGTGGTGTCGGGGCAGACCAGCATCATGTTGTGGAAGGGCGTGATCATCACGCCGCGGTTCAGCAGAAACAGGTGCAGCGCCTGCTCCAGCGCATCGTCCATCGCCGCGCCGGCTTCGCTGCCGTTGCGTGGCGGCGTGGCGCAGAACTGGAACTCGCAGCGCGCACCCACCTGCGTCACGCACCAGGGCAGGCGATGGCGGGCGATCGCCGCGCGCAAGCCTTCGGCCAAGCGCGTGCAGCGCGCATGCAGCGTGGCGAACACGGCCGGCGTCATCAGCTCGGTCAGCGTCGCGCGCATCGCCGCCATGGCCAGCAGATTGGCGGTCAGGGTCGTGCCGATGCCTGAATGGCCCGGCGGTGCGGCGCGCTTGGCGGCCTCGGCCCGCGCCGCCAGCTCGGCGCTGAAGCCATAGGCTGCGCACGGCATGCCGCCGCCCAGCGGCTTGCCGACCACCACCGCATCGGGCACCAGGCCGTGGGCGCGCGCATAGCCGCCCGGGCCGCTGCTGATGGTGTGCGTTTCGTCCATCACCAGCAGGCTACCGTGGCGGTGAATGAGTTCGATCGCCCGCTCCCAGAACCCAGGCTCGGGCAGCACCATGCCGATGTTGGTCATCACCGGCTCGGCCAACACGCAGGCCACGTCGCCCGGGGCCAGCGCCGCCTCCAGCGCGGCCAGGTCGTTGAACTCGACGACACGGGTGGTGTGGGTCAGGTCGTGCACCTGGCCGAGCAGGCTGCCGCGCTGCTGCGGGCGGCCGTCGACCAGGTCGACGAACACGTCGTCGACGGTGCCGTGGTAGCAGCCGTTGAAGACCAGCAGCACCTGGCGCCCGGTGGCCGCGCGCAGCCAGCGCAGCACGAAGCGGTTGGCGTCGGTGGCGGTCATTGCGAACTGCCACTTCGGCAAGCCGAAGCGTTCGGCCAGCAAGGCCGAGACGACCGCCGCGTCTTCGTTGGCCAGCATCGTCGTCAGGCCGCGCCCGGCCTGGCGCTGCAATGCGGCGCTGACCGCCGGCGGCGAGTGGCCGAACATCGCGCCGGTGTCGCCGAGGCAGAAGTCGATGCGCTCGTGGCCGTCCGCATCGACCAGCCGCGCGCCCTGGGCCTGCGTTACCTGCAGCGGGAACGGCGTCGCCCAGTCGTTCATCCAGTGCAGCGGTACGCCGAACATCAGGTGCTCGGCCGCGCGTTCGGCCTGCGCGCGCGAGCGCGGGTTGGCGGCCTCGTAGCGGGCGCGCTCGGCCTGCGCCAGGTGGCGCACGCGGGCATCGGCCACGCCGGTGCGGGTAGGTGTCGTCGTCATCAGACCAGCAGCAGCAGGTGCTCGCGTTCCCACGAGCTGATCACCCGGTTGTAGGTGGCGTATTCGAGCTCCTTCACCGCGCAGAAGGCATCGACGAAGTGTGCGCCGAGCACCTCTTTCACGGCGTCGCAGGCGCGCATCGCCTCGATCGCGTCTTCCAGGTGGCGCGGCAGCTCGTGGCTCACGTTCCATGCGCTGTTGACCGTGGGCTCGCTGGGCTGCAGTTTGTCGCGCATGCCCAGCCAGCCGCAGGCCAGCGTGGCGGCCATCGCGAGGTAGGGGTTCACGTCGACACCCGGCACGCGGTTCTCGATGCGGCGCGATTCGGGGCCTGATTTGGGCACCCGCAACCCGCAGGTGCGGTTGTCGTGGCCCCAGCGCACGTTGATCGGTGCCGACATGAACGGCGCCAGCCGGCGATACGAATTCACATAGGGCGCGAACATCGGCATCAGCTGTGGGATGTAGGTCTGCAGCCCGGCCAGGTAGTGCATGAACAGCGCGCTGGCCGAACCGTCTTCATGGCTGAAGACATTGCGGTCGGTCTCGGCGCTCAGCAGGCTTTGGTGGATGTGCATCGCGCTGCCCGGCTCCTGCTCCATCGGCTTGGCCATGAAGGTGGCGAAGACACCGTGGCGCAGCGCCGTTTCGCGCACCGTGCGCTTGAACAGGAACACGCGGTCGGCCAGGTCCATCGGTTCGCCGTGGCTGAAGTTGATCTCCATCTGGCCCGGGCCGGCCTCGTGGATCAGCGTTTCGACGCCCAACTGGTGCACCTCGCAGAACTGCGACAGCTCGAGGAAGAACGGGTCGAAGTCGTTGACCGCGTCGATCGAGTAGCTCTGCCTGCCCACCTCGGGCTTGCCGGTGCGGCCCAGCGGCGGCTGCAGCGGCTCGTGCGGGTTCTGCTGGCGGGCGACGAGGTAGAACTCCATCTCGGGCGCGACGACCGGCTTCAGCCCCTGCTGCTCGTACAGCGCCAGCACCCGCCGCAACACGGCGCGTGGCGACAGCTCGACCGCGCGGCCGTCCCACTCGTGGCAATCGTGGATCACCACCGCCACCGGCTCGGCCGCCCAGGGCACCACGCGCACCGTGGCCGGGTCGGGCCGGCAGACCATGTCGGGGTCGGTGTCGCCGACGAAGGGGCCGTTGTCGGGCTGCTGGCCGTTGACGGTGTTCAGCAGCACGCTCTTCGGGATGCGCATCTCACCCGCGGCCAGGAACAGGTCGCGCGGCAGGATCTTGCCGCGGGCGATGCCGGTCATGTCGGGGATCACGCACTCCACCTCATGGATGCGGTGGCGCGCAAGGAATTCTTCGAGGCTGGCGTGGTTCATGCCCCCGATCTTAGCCAGTCTTGATGGATGTGATCACAAACCATCGTGTTTTCGTGGGTGATTAGGAATCGGTGGTGACAGTGTGATCACGTTGATGGCATGGTCGGCAAGCCACCGGATGATGTGCCGAAGCGTCACGGCCACCACTGCAACCGCCTCACGCATTAGCATCACGCCCCATGAGCATCCTCTTGCTGAACGGGCCGAACCTGAACCTGCTGGGCACGCGCGAGCCGCACATCTACGGCGCCGACACGCTGGCCGATGTGGAGCGCCGTTTCGTCGACGAGGCGGCTGCGCTCGGCCTGAAGGCGGCGTGCTTCCAGAGTAACCACGAGGGCGCGCTGATCGACCGCATCCACGCGGCGCGGCTGGATGGCACGCAGGCGATCGTCATCAACCCGGGCGGGTTGACCCACACCAGCGTGTCGTTGCGCGATGCGCTGGCCGGCGTGGCGCTGCCGGTGGTCGAGGTGCACATCAGCAACGTGCACAAGCGCGAAGAGTTCCGCCACCACTCGTTCATCTCGGCCGTTGCCGAGGGCGTCATCGCGGGGCTGGGCGTGATGGGCTACGGCGCCGCGCTGCGCTACCTCGCGGCCAGGCTGGCGGCCAAGCCCTGACCCGGTCTCGCCGGGCCGGCCGGCGTCAGTAGGGTAGGCGGAAGCGCTGGCCTTTGAAGCGCAGCACCGCGCTCTTGGGTTCGATGCGCTCGAGCACCAGCCCCGGGGCGGGCTGGCCGCCTTCTTTCACCACGTCGCCGTTGAGCATCACGAAGCGGCTGCCGGCGTCTTCGGAATAGACCGAGCCGGTCACCATCAGCTTCGGCAGTTGCTGGCGCAGCGAGCCGGGCAGTTCGGCCAGCAGCGGGATGGGTGCGGTGGCTGCCGCCTCGGTCGCGGGTGCCACGGCAGGTGCCGGCACGGGTGGGGCGGGCCGCGGCGCCGCTGGCTTGGCCTCGCGCACCGGCTTGGGCGCGCGCGGTGGTGGTGCCACGTAGGCGACCGGCGGTGGCGCAGGGGCGACGGTGGGTGTCGGCAAGGGCGCCGGCGCGATGGCCGGTGCGGCGGCGGTGGGCTCCGGCCCCGGGGCGGGGGCGAGAACAGGCGCGGGCGCCGGGGCTGCGGTCTGTGCCGGGGCCGGCGCAGCGGCCACCGCTGGCGTCGCGTCGGGTGCATTCAGCGGGGCAGGCAGCGGCGCGTGTGCGTCGGCGCCCATGCGCCACGCCAGTGCGGCCACCACCACCAAGGCCGTGCCGCCGCCGGCCGCCAGCGCCCAGCGCGGCAGGCCGTTGCCGCGGCCACTGGCGGGCGCGCTCTCGATGGATTGCGCATGCAGGCCCGGCACCTGGCCGCGCTCGCGTTCGGCGTCGGCCCGCTTCAGGGCGTCGAGGATGTAGGACATCGTGGGTGATCGGATTCGTCGAAAGAGGCGTCGGCGGCGTGGTCAGCGGCGCGCCGTGGCCACGGCGGCGGTCGTCGTGGCCGGCGGCAGCAGCCGGGGCTCGTCGACACCGGTGGCGCGGTTGAGCAGCATCACCGTCATCGGGCCGGCCACGCCATCGGGCGGCAGGCCTTGCGCGACCTGGAAGCTGGCCACCCGCGCCGTCAAGAGCTCGCTCGCCGGCTCGGCCGCACCACCGGGCCGGCGCTCGCCGCGCAGCGCCTGGCCCAGGCGCCCCATCAGCCAGGCGCTGGCCTCGGAGTTGGCGGTGGTCAGCGTGCCGGGCCCGGCGTAGCCCGGCGGCGCACGCCAGAAGGTGCCGAACTCGCCGCGCCAGGCGGCGCCCAGCGTGGCCAAGGGCACGGTCACGCTGGCCTTGCCGCGGCGCAGCGTCGCGGTGTCGGCCGTCAGCGTGGTCAGCAAGACGTGGAACGGGCGGTTGTCGCCGTCGCGCAGCACCAGCACGCCGGGCCGGTCGATCTGGCGCAGCAGGGCCAGGCTGCCGGGGCCCTTGAAACAGGGCAGGCCCTGACGCATCGCGCTGCCGCAGTAGTCGGCGCCGTTGCCCAGGTCGGCGCCCCATGCGGCGGCCAGCTCGCGCCAGGCGTCGGCCTCGCCGTGCAACTCGGCATTGAAAGTGGCGCGCAACTCGGCGGCGCTGAGCGTTGCAGGCTTGGCCGTGGGGGGCGTGACGGCGGGCGGGGCGGCTGCGGCGGTGGTGGGCGTTGGCGTGACGGCCGGTGCGCTGGCCACGGTCGCGCCCGGGGCACTGGCCGCGGCGCTGCGCAGCGTGCCGCTGGCTGCCGTGGCGCCCAGGGCCGCCGTCTTGACGGGGGGCGCGGCGGGCACGGTCGCGGCGGGCCGCATCACCCAGGTCCCCGCGGCTGCGATCGACACGCCGGCCAGCACGCCGCCGGCCCAGGGCGCGGCGCGGCGGGCCTGCGCCTGCCAGCCGGTCAATGCCGGTGAGACATGGCCACCGAACACCTCGGCCGCGGCGCGCTCGATCACCTCGACACCGATCTTGGCCTGGCCGGTCGCATAACCGCCCAGCAGGGCGCGGTCGCATAGCAGGTTCACCCGTCTGGGCACGCCGCGCGAGAGCTGGTGGATGCGTCTCAGCGCCGCCTTGTCGAACGGCGACGCGCCTTCGCCACCGGCCACGCCGAGCCGGTGCTGCACGTAGCGCTCGGTCTCGGCCTCGTCGAGCGCGCTCAGGTGGTAGCGCGCGATCACCCGCTGCGCCAACTGCTCCAGCTCGGGCCGGGCCAGCATGTCGCGCAGCTCGGGCTGGCCGATCAGGATGATCTGCAGCAGCTTGCGCTCGGCGGTCTCCAGGTTGGTCAGCAGGCGCAACTGCTCCAGCACGTCGGCCGACAGGTTCTGTGCCTCGTCGATGATCAGCACGTTGGTCTGGCCGACCGCATGCGTGCGCAGCAGGAACTCGTTGAGCGGGTCGATGAATTCCTTGATCGACCGCGGCGTGCCCTCGTGCGCAGGCGGCAGCGCCGGCAGCGGGATGCGGAACTCGTCGCACACCGTCTGCAGCAGCTCGGGCACCGTCAGCTTGGGGTTGAAGATGTAGGCGACGTTGCAGCGCGGCGGCACCTGCTCGAGAAAGCAGCGGCAGACGGTGGTCTTGCCGGCGCCGATCTCGCCGGTCAGCAGCACGAAGCCGCCACCGCCCTTGACGCCATACAGCAGGTGCGCCAGCGCCTCGCGGTGGCGCTCGCTCATGAACAGATAGCGCGGGTCCGGCGCGATCGAAAACGGCGGCTGTTTCAGGCCGAAGAACTTCGCGTACATGGGGCGGGAGGATACCCCGCGGTACGCGCGCGGGCCGCTCAGCGAGGCTTCGTCCAGGGCAGCATGGCGATGAGCACGCCGTCCTTGAGCACCAGGTGGTGGGCGAGGGCGGCCACGGCGTGCAGGCCGGCGAGCCACATGATGGCGTCACCCAGCAGCTGGTGCACCTCGCCCCAGTCGGCCAGCCCGGCGATGGTGGACTCGGCGATGGCCGGCATGTGGTCTACCCGCAGCCCGCCCAGCAAGGTCAGCGGATGATCCTCGCCGCCCAGGGCCAGCACCGCCGTGACGGGAAGGGCGACGAGCAGCGCCCACAGGGCGACGTGCGCCAGCCGGGCCGCCAGCCGCATCCAGCCGGCCATCTGGATCTGCGGCGGGGCCGGGCGCAGCGCCAGCCAGACCAGGCGGAACAGCGTCAAGGCCAGCACCAGCATGCCCAGGGATTCATGCCAGACGATGTCGCTGCGCGTGGCGGGGTCGACCCCTTGGTGCATCAGGCGGCCGAAGCGCTCTGGCCCAAGGATGAAGGCGATGGTCACGACCACCGCCGTCGCCCAATGGAGGATCTGGCTGACAGTGTCGTAGCGGGCGTTCTGGTTCATGCGTCTTGACCCTGGTTGATGCCCCGATTTTGCGCCCACCCTGGCGCCGGCCCCGGGCGCTCAGTCTTCGACGCGGAAGCCCACCTTCAGCGTGACCTGGAAGTGCTCGATCTTGTTGTTGGCCACGTGGCCGCGGGTCTCCAGCACCTCGAACCAGTCGATCCGGCGGATGGTCTTGGCGGCAGTCTCGATCGCGTTGCGGATCGCGTCGTCGCTGCCGGTGGTGGAGGTGCCGACGATCTCGACCAGCTTGTAGACGTGGTTGGCCATCGCTTGCTCCTTCACATCGTCGGGTCGGTCTGGATGATGCCGATCGCCGCGCCGAGCGGGTCGCCGAAGATCGCGATGCGGCCGACGGTGGGGATGTCGGTCGGCGCCATCGCGGTGAAGCCCGAGCCCAGCTTCTGCGCCTTGGCGAAGGTGGCGTCGCAATCGTCCACGCGCACATAGGGCAGCCACATCGTCGGCATCGGCTGCTTGGGCTGGAACAGGCCC
Organism: Ideonella sp.; assembly: GCF_041914305.1. Taxonomy (NCBI): domain Bacteria; kingdom Pseudomonadati; phylum Pseudomonadota; class Betaproteobacteria; order Burkholderiales; family Sphaerotilaceae; genus Ideonella; species Ideonella sp. Next base: position 206,454 of record NZ_JAYSDQ010000003.1, on the reverse strand, counting down.
GCGCGGCCCTTGTCGCCCGCCGTGTTGAGGATGTAGTAGGCGCCTTGTTCACCCATGTCCATCGTGCTGTGGGTGTAGCCGAAGGCCTTCTCGTAGAACGCCAGGGCCTTCTTCGCATCGCTCGTCGACAGCTCGTTCCAGACGAAGCTGCCGGCCGGCACGTCGGCATCGGGCTCGTCGCCGTTGGCGCTGGTCCACAGGCAGAAGGCTGCGCCGGTCGGGTCGACCAGGCCGGCGCCGCGGCCCACCGGCGCGAAGTCGGTGGGTGGCATCACCACCTTGGCGCCGGCGGCGCTGGCGGCCTTCACACCGTCGTCGACGTTGTCGACCGACATGTAGCTGATCCAGTGGTTGGGCGTGCCGGCATCGGCGGTGCGCAGGCCGCCGATGCCCTGGTTGCCGTTCATCAGCATGTGGTAGGTCTGGCCGCCCATCGGCATCGCCTCGGCGTGCCAGCCGAACAGCGGCTCGTAGAACGCGCGGGCCTTGGCCAGGTCGTTCGCCACATGCTCGAACCAGATGAACTTGCCGGGCAGGTGCGGGGTCTTGGTGTTCGGGTCCATCGTGGGGTCCTTTCCTTGTCGGCGCGGGTGGCGCGGTTGGTGGTGGAAGGGGTATGTGGGTCAGGCGGTGGTCGCAATGAAGCTAGGGCGCTGGCGGATCACGCCCTGGGCCCGGCGGATGTTCGGCATGTCGGTCAACAAGCGCTTGCCTTCGGGCATCTGCTCCAGGTAGTGCAGGACCGGCGCGACGAACAGGTCGGCAAACGACAGGCTTTCGCCGGCGATGAAGTCGCCGCGCTCGTAGACCTTCTCCAGCGCGGCCAGCTGCGCCGGCATCTCGCTGACGGCCTGGTCGATCACCCGGCGATCGGGCTGGCCGCCTTCGCCTGTCGGGAAGATGTACTGCGTCACGTAGCGTCTGACCATCGTGTCGTACAGGTAGCAGTTGACGGCGCTGACCCATTGGTCGCACTGCACCCGGTCGCTGATGCGGCCGGGCGTGAGCAACGGGCCGTCGCCGAACGATTCATCGACGAAACGCAGGATCGCGACTGTCTCCCAGATCGCGGCCTTGCCGTCCAGCAGGGCCGGCATGCGGCCGAACGGGTGCACGGCCAGCAACTCGGGCGAATGCGCAGCGACGGGTTTGAGTGTGACCGCCACGCCCTTTTCCGCAAAGCCCATGCGCGCGGTGCGCACATACGGGCTGCGCGCATCGCCCAGCAGCGTGAGCGTGCCGGCCGTGCCTTGCTGGTCGACCAGGTCGTTGAGCTTGTTGAAGCACGAATCCCAACCGTGGCGGTGGTTGCCACGCTCCATCGCATTGCGGAAGCCGCTGTGGCGCATGCGCATCTCGGTGCCGCCATCGCGGGCGATCAGGTCGACCTCGATCACGGTCTGCAGGCCCGCGAGCGGCGACTGCTCGCCCTCCCATGCCCAGGTGTAGGTCAGCCGGCCCGGCGGATCGAGCTCGACGAACTGGCCGCCGACCGCGAACTGGCGGCCCTCACGCGAGCGCATCTGCAGATGGTAGGCACCGCCGACCCGCACATCGGCGCTCACCTGCACCGCCATGCCGCGCGGGCACTGCCAGGCGGCCATCAACTCCGGCTGCACGAAGGCGGCGTAGACCTTCTCGCGCGGCGCGCGGAAGAAGCGGGTCATCGTCAGCTCGAAGGTCTCGGTCGGGGCATTCATCGCGGCTTCCTTTTCAGCGGGGCATGGGTGCGCGGGGCGCGGGTGGAGGGGCGGCGCGGGCGGGTGGGCGCCTGCGCAGGTTCGGGGGCAGGGTGGGGCGCTTCAAGAAGCTCGGCCAGCCGGTCGAGGCTGGCCTCCCAATAGCGGCGGTACTGCGCCAGCCAGTCGTGCGCACCTTGCAAGCCCTCGGGCCGCAGGTGGCAGATGCGCCAGCGCGCGTCGACCTGGCGCTCGATCAGGCCCGCCTGCTCGAGCACGCGCAGGTGGCGCGACACGGCAGGCGCCGAGATCGCAAAAGGCTGCGCGAGATCGCCGACGTGCGTGTGGCCCTGCGCCAGCCGCGCCAGGATGGCGCGGCGCGTCGGGTCGGCCAGTGCGGCGAAGGCGGAACTCAGCGGGTCGGCGGCGGGTGGCATGGTTTCATTTAATGATTTGGTTAAATGAAAGTCAAGCGACGCTCGCGATCGGCGCGGCGGTCGCGCGTTGATGACAAACGATGACAGCGCCGGCGGCTGCGTCACCGATTGCCATGACCCGTGACACCTCGCCCGGTCGAAGCGGCCCACAGTGTGGTCACCCGAACCAGCCCCGAACGGAGCACCGATGATCGACACCCGCTTTGACAAGATCCTGCTGCTGGCCTTGGCCGCCACGGCCGCCTGCGGCGCGGCCCGTGCCGGCCAGCGCGAGCCGACGATGGCCGAGCGCATCGCGGCTGCGCACAGCACGGCCGAGAACAACGCCTTGTGCCAGGCCGTCCGGCCGTTCTACTGGTCGGTGGGCGACGCCACCGGCCCACGCACCGATGGCCGCGTCGGCCTGATGGCGCCCGGCGCCCACACGATGATGTCGATCGCTTCTGCCTCGAAGCTGATCGACGGCGCCTACGTGGTCGAGCAGCTCGGCGTGCGGCTGACCGACGACGAGGTGAGCTACCTCAACTTCACCAGCGGCTACACCGAGTTCGACCGCTGCCTGAAAGACCAGACGGTGGCCGAGTGCCAGTCGTACCAGAGCCGGCGCATCCACAACGGTGGCTACGTGCCCGAGAACAAGGGCCGCTTCTACTACAGCGGCGGCCACATGCAGAAGCAGGCCACGCTGGTCGGCCTGGGCCCGGACGACAACACCGCGCTGGCCGCGCACATCAACGCCGGCTTGGGCGGCACCGCGTTCCAGTACACCCAGCCGCAGCTGGCCGGTGGTGTGAAGACGAATGCCGCCGAGTACGGGCGCTTCCTGCAGCACATCGTCGACGGCCAGCTGAAGATCCGTGCGCTGCTTGGCACCCATGCCGTGTGCACCAACCCGGCCACCTGCCCGACGGCGGTCTACAGCCCGATCCCGTCGGACGAGAGCTGGCACTACTCGGTCGGCCACTGGGTCGAAGACGATCCCGTGGTGGGCGACGGCGCGTTCAGCAGCCCCGGCGCCTTCGGCTTCTACCCGTGGATCGACGCCGGCAAGCGTTGGTGGGGCGTGCTGGCCCGAGAAAGCATCGTCAATCTCGGCCGGGCCGACAAGACCGCGACGCCGGCGGCCGAATCGCTGTACTGCGGGCGCCAGATCCGCGCGGCCTGGTTGAGCGGGCAGCCGCGCTGACCGATCGGGCGGCGAGACCTCCGCACCGAAGCTGACGGCCAACATCGGGGGGCGACTACCATCGGGCGATGCCTGATTGCCACTGCCTGCGCCGCCCCCGCCCTTGCCGCACGCGCGCCGAGGTCGCCCGATGAACACGCGGTCGACCTTGCCGCCCGGCCAACATGAGACCGAAGACTTTCCACGCTTCGGCCTGACGCCGTTCGCGGTGCGTTTCCCGACCGTCATCGACACGGTCTCGCTGCAGATCGGCGGCGATGTGAAGACCCCGGTGGACGTTGGCCCGGCACTGGCATCGCTGCCTCGCGTCGAGCAGCGTTCTGACTTTCACTGCGTCACCACCTGGACCCACCGGCGCTTGCACTGGGGCGGTGTCCGCTTTGCAGATTTTTACCGCGAGGTCGTCGTGCCGATGGCCGGCGCGGCACCCGAGGCGAGCTTTGTGGTGCTGCGCGGGCAGGACGGCGCCCGCACCAGCCTGCCGCTCGAAGACCTGCTGGCTGACGACGTGCTGCTCGCGGACCAGCTGTTCGGCCAGCCGCTGACGATCGAGCACGGTGCGCCGCTGCGCCTGGTGGCCCCGGCCCACTACGGCTACAAGAGCGTCAAGCATCTGAGCCGCATCGAGTTCTGGCGCAGCAGCGAAAACTACCGGCCGTTCGGCCTGCGCTTCATGGTCCACCCCAGGGCACGCGTGGCCCATGAAGAGCGTGGCCAATGGGTGCCGGGTTGGCTGTTGCGCCATCTGTACCGGCCGCTGATCCGCCCGACGGTGGTGCGGTTCCGGCAGGCCATGCAACAGCGTCTTCAGTCATCCGGCGCAGGCGTGCCAGGGGAGGGTTCATGAAGACCGTCTGGGTCATCGATGGCGCGTACCTGTTCAGTTATGGCCGCAGCCGGCCGTTCGACTACCTGAAGCTGAAGAACGAGCTGGTGCGCCTGAGCGGCGGGCCGATCCACGAGAGCTACTACCTCAATTCCACCCGCGACCCGGCCGACGATGCGCGCAACGCCTTCCACACCTGGTTGAAATCGGCGCCGCCGCGGGGGCCGAAGATCCGCGTGCAGCTGTACCAGCTGAAGGACGTGCACCTCACCTGCGTGAACTGCAACCACCAGTTCGACCGCGAAGTGCAGAAGGGGGTCGACGTCGGCATCGCCACGCTGATCGTCAAGCTGGCGGCGCAGAACCTGTATGACCGGCTGATCCTCGCGGCCGGCGACGGCGACTTCGAAGACGCGATCGACTACGTCAAGTCCGAGCGCCACAAGGAGGTCTGGGTCTGCGGCTCGCAGGCCAACCTCTCGGCCGACCTGCAGTCATACGCCGACAACGTGGTCTGGCTCGAAGACCTGCACCCGGCGATCGACAAGGGCGCCTGACGCGGCGCGCGGGCGAGCGCCCGGGGCACCGCTGAGGCGCCCGCCCGCCCATGGTGGCGGCAATGGTTTTGTAGAGATCGATACGTGTATGTATCATTCTCTACATGACTGCTGCCCGCGACCACGCCTGGTGCCTGCTCGTCGTCTCGTTGCCCACGCAGGGCGCGACGGCGCGCATGCGCATCTGGCGAGCGCTGAAGGCGCTGGGCTGCGCGGCGTTGCGCGACGGCGCCTACCTGCTGCCCGCGGGCGACGAGCGCCCCCAGGCGCTGCGTGAACTGGCGGAAGACTGCCTGCGCGAGGGCGGCACCGCCTGGTTGATGCTGGTGCAGCCCGCTTCGGCCGACGATGAGGCCGCCTACCGTGCCTTGTTCGACCGCCGCGAAGAGCTGGCCGAGATGCGCAAGGCCTGGAAGGACACGAACCGCGGGCTCGCTGCGCTGGCGCCGGCCGAGCTGCTGCGCCTGCAGCGGCGCCTGCAGCGCGAGTACGACGCGTTGAAGGCGACCGACTACTTCCCGTCCGACAGCAGTGCCGAGACTGAAGCGGCCTGGGTCGAGCTCAGCCGCCGCATCGACGCGCTGGTCTCGCCCGACGAGCCGCACGAAGCCGATGGCGAGCTGCTGCGGCTGGACCCTGCCAAGTACCGCGGCCGCACCTGGGCCACCCGCCGCCGCCTGTGGGTGGACCGCGTCGCCAGCGCCTGGCTGATCCGCCGCTTCATCGACCCCGAGGCCCGCTTCAAGTGGCTGGCCCGGCCGGCCGACTGCCCGAAGAGCGCGCTCGGCTTCGACTTCGACGGCGCCACCTTCACGCACGTGGGCGACCGCGTGACCTTCGAGACGCTGCTCGCCAGCTTCGGCCTCGACGAGGACCGGGCGCTGCTGCGGTTGGGCGCGCTGGTGCACCAGCTGGACGTGGGCGGCGAGCCGGTGCCCGAAGCGGTGGGCTTCGAGGCGGTGATGGCCGGTGCCCGCGAGCGATTGGCCGACGACGACGACGCGCTGCTGGCCGAGATCGGCACCGTGCTCGATTCGCTGTATGCCCATTTCGGGCGCGACCCTTCGCGCACCAGCAAGGCCTGAGACACCAGGCGAGGACGATGGATGAGTGATGCGATGACAACCACCCCACCCGCCGAAGCGCCGAGCGCGGCCAGCTACACGCTGTGGCAGCTGGTCGGCTACATGCTGGGCCTGGGCACCTGGGGCTTCGGCGGCCCGGTGGCGCTGGTGGGCTACATGTACCGCGACCTGGTCGAGCGGCGCCGCTGGATCAGCGAGAGCGACTACAAAGAGGGCATGGCCATCGCCCAGCTGATGCCGGGGCCCTTGGCGGCCCAGCTGGCGATCTACCTTGGCTTCGTGCACCACCGGCTCCTGGGTGCCACGCTGGTGGGGCTGGCCTTCGTGCTGCCGTCGTTCTTCATGGTCATCGCGATCGGCATGGCCTACGTCAGCTATGGCGGCATCGGCTGGATGCAGTCGGTGTTCTACGGTGTCGGCGCGGCGGTGATCGGCATCATCGCGATGAGCGCCTACAAGCTGACCACCAAGAACATCGGCAAGGACAAGCTGCTGTGGGCGATCTTCGTGGTCAGCGCCGCGATCACCGTCGCCACCCAGTCCGAAGAGCTCTGGCTGTTCGTCGGGGCGGGGGTGCTGGTCTGGCTGTGGCGGGTGCCGCCGGCCTGGCTCCAGCGCAATGGTGCCAACGCCGTGGCCTCGCCGCTGGTGGCGATGTTCGCGCTCGACGCGGTCGACCCCGCCAAGCTGGCCAAGATCGCCACCTACTTCACCTATGCCGGCAGCTTCGTTTTCGGCAGCGGCCTGGCGATCGTGCCGTTCCTGTACAGCGGCGTGGTCAAGGAATACGGCTGGCTGACCGACCGCCAGTTCGTCGACGCGGTCGCGGTGGCGATGATCACGCCCGGCCCGGTGGTCATCACGACCGGCTTCATCGGCTTTCTGGTGCAGGGCTTCTGGGGGGCGGCGGTGGCCGCATTGGCCACCTTCCTGCCGTGTTACCTGCTGACCGTGATCCCGGCACCCTATTTCAAGAAGCACGGCAAGCGCCCGGCCATCGTCGCCTTCGTCGATGGCGTCACCGCGGCGGCGATCGGCGCGATCGCCGGTGCCGTGCTGGTGATCGGCCAGCGCTCGATCACCGATGGGATCACCGCCGCGCTGGCCATTGCCACCGCCGTGGTGCTGTGGCGTTTCAAGAAGATTCCCGAGCCGGTGATCGTGGCCGTGGCCGCCGTGATCGGGCTGGTGGTGCACCCGCTGGTGGCACCTGTCTAACCGGAGATTCGCATGGACTTTCAGATCCGCCCCTTGACCCTGGCACTGGACCAACTGCACGGCCTGTCGCCGAAGCTGGTGGCCAGCCACCACGAGAACAACTACAGCGGCGCCGTGAAGCGGCTGAACGCGATCCGCAAACAGCTGAGCGAGCTGGACTGGGCCACCGCGCCGGTGTTCATGGTCAACGGCCTGAAGCGCGAAGAGCTGATCGCCGCCAACTCGGCCTGGCTGCACGAGCTGTATTTCGACAGCCTGGGCGGCGATGGTGCCATTGGGCCGCAAGGGCTGGCGACTGCGCTCAAGCGTGACTTCGGCTCGGTTGACCGCTGGGGTGCCGAGTTCAGCGCGCTGGCCAAGGCGATGGGTGGCGGCTCGGGCTGGGCCTTGCTGTCGTGGTCGGCGCGCGAGGGCCGGTTGATCAACCACTGGGCGGCCGACCACACCCACCTGCTGGCCGGCGCCACGCCGATCCTCGCGCTGGACATGTACGAGCACGCCTACCACATGGACTACGGCGCCAAGGCTGCGGCCTATGTCGACGCGTTCATGGGCAACGTGCATTGGGGCCGCGTGGCCGAGCGCCTTGCCGCTGTCGTGGCCAGTGAACCCACCCCCTGAACCGACCGGAGGCTGCCATGAAATGGGTCACCCGTGAACGCCCGAAGATCGATCGCATCGCCTGCCCGTGGCTGATCGCGCGCTTCATCGACGATGCGCCCGAGTTTCTCTACGTGCCGGCCGCCGAGGTGCTGGCGGTGGCCGAGGCCACCGGCGCCGTGCCCTACGACATCCCCGGCGTCGAGATGAGCCACGTTGGCGAGCTGTGCAGCTTCGACGCGTTCCTGGCCAAGCACCAGCTCGACGACCCGGCGCTGCAGCAACTGGCCGCGATCGTGCGCGGCGCGGACACCTCGCGGCTGGACCTGACGCCGCAGTCTGCCGGGCTGTACGCGCTGTCGCTGGGCCTGTCGCAGAACTTTCGCGACGACCACGAGATGCTGGCCCACGGTATGGTGATGTACGACGCGCTGTACGCCTGGTGCCGCTCGTGCCAGGACGAGACCCACAACTGGCCACCGGTCGTGGCTTGATCGCCCGTCGCAACCCGCACGTGCCCGATGTCCACCACGGGCACCGGCACTGACGCGCCGCCGGCTCAGCTGCGGGTGCTGCCCGGTGGCACCAGGCCGCGGCGCGGGATCGGCGTGGAGAAGACGATCGACGTGCGTGTCTCGCCGTAGCTGTTGATCGACGCGAGAAACCGCTCCAGGTCTTCGAGGCTGCGCGTGACCACCGTCATCAGGTACGAGTCGGCACCGGCCACGTGGTGGCATTCCAGCACCTCGGCGGCCCGGCGCAGCTTGTCGATGAAGGCCTTCTTGCCCGGCTGCAGCACGGTGATGCCGACGATCGCGCGCACGCTGTAGCCGGCCAGCGCGGCGTCCAGCTCAGCGCTGACCGAGCGCACCACGCCAGCGTCCACCATGCGCTTCAGCCGCTCGACCGTGGCCGGCACCGACAGGCCGGCCGCGGCGGCCAGTGTCTTCAGCGGCGCGCGGCCGTCTTGTTGCAGCGCCAGCAGCAGCTGCCAGGCCTTGGTATCGAGGGTCAGGGTATCGGCCATCGCAGGTGTCCCCCATGGCGCCAACGCGGCGCGGCGACCGATTGTCGCGCCGCCTCATCAGGTCAATGGCCGGGTTGGCCTGAAAAATCGAAAGCCGTGTCGCGAATCACCTGATGTGGCCGCTGGCAAACGTCGCGGCAGGCCCGGAAAATTCCGGTCATGGAAACGCCATCGCCCGCCCTCGTGTTGTTTGCCCAGTCGCTGCTGATCGGCTTGTCGATCGCCGCGCCGGTGGGGCAGATCGGCGTGCTGGCGATCCAGCGCACGCTCGACCATGGCCGCGCCGCGGGCCTGGCCACGGGGCTGGGCGCGGCCTTCGCCGACGCGGTCTACGGCGCGATCGGCGCCTTCGGCGTCACCGGGCTGATCGCCTGGTTGCTGGGCCTGAAGCTGTGGCTCGGGCTGTTCGGCGCTGCGTTCTTGTTGTGGCTGGCCTGGCGCATCGCCACCAAGCCGCCGGTGCGCCGCAGCGAGGCGCACGCACCGCCGGGCACCTTGCTGCGCTTCGTCACCGGCACCTTCGTGCTGACCTTGTCCAACCCGACCACGATCCTGTCATTCATGGCGGTCTTCGGGGCCCTGGCCGGCCGCGCGCCGGCGGCCTCGCCGTGGGCCATGGTCTCGGGTGTGCTGGTGGGGTCGGCCTTGTGGTGGCTGGTGCTGGCCGGTGTGGTGGGCCTGTTGCGCGACCGGTTCGACGAGCGCTGGCAACGCGCCGTCAACTGGTGCTCGGCTGCGCTGCTGGCTGGCCTGGCGCTGTGGCAACTGGCCCAGATTCTTTCTTGATCGCTTCGACCTTGACCTTCACCATGCCCCATCACGTTCACGCCAGCCACCGCATCGTGGTGGCGGCCCCCATCGACCAGGCCTTCATGTTCTTCACGCCCGCCGGCGAAGAGCTGTGGGTCGACGGCTGGCAGCCGACCTACCTGAACCCAGCCGACGGCCGCACCGAAGCCGGCATGGTCTTCACCACCGGCGAGGGCGCTGACCACACGATCTGGCTGATGGCCGATTTCGACCGCGCGCAACACCGCTCGCGCTACCTGCGCTGCACGCCGGGCTCACGCACCGGCACGGTCGAGGTGCGCTGCCGCGCGCTCGATGCGGCGCGCACTGAGGTCGAGGTCAGCTATGCCCTGACGGCCCTGAGCCCGGCCGGTGCCGAGGCGCTGCAGGCGTTCGAGGGCGAGCGCTTCGCCGAGATGATCGACGGCTGGGGGCAAGAGATCGCAGCGCGCCGGGCCACGCTGCTGACCGCGCAGATCCGCTGACCATCGCGGGGCCAGGTCAACCGCCCGGGTCGTAGAACGCGCCGAGCCACGAGGGCTGCAGCTGGCGCCGCTTCATCTTCAGGTAGTCGGCCAGGTCCATCTCGTGCAACTGGCGCGCGTAGCGCTCGGTCGCGCCGAACCAGCCGCGCAGGCGCCTGTCGGTGCGCTGTTCGGGCGGGGCAGACTGGGCGTCGAGAAAGGCATCGATCGCCAGGAAGTAGCGCATCGCGCTGCGCTCGGCCACGCCGCGCATGCCGCCCACGTAGACGGGCCGGCCGGCCTCGTCCTGGCGGGCGACGGTGAAACCCACCTTGTCCCGGCCCGATGTCGCCAGGTAGGCCCGCGTGGCCAAACGCGCCGACAGGCCGTTGGCATACGAATACGACATGTGGATGAAGCTGTGGCGCGCATCCACCGGCACCGCTTCGAGCGTGAGCTGGTAGTCGCTGGTGCCCAGCGGCCCGTCTGCGGCGTGGATCTCGGCTGAGAGGTAGTCGGCCTGCGCGGCGCGCAGTTGGTAGTCGAAATCGACCCGGAACGCGTCCTCCAGCGGCTGTTCGGCCTTCTTGCCAATGGCGACTTGCAGCTTGCGCTGCCCGCCACGCTCGGCCACTTCGCAGTGCTTGACGTTGAGCTGCAGCATCAGCACATCGCACCAATGCGCGGGCTTCTGGAACGCGCTGCCGACCGCACCGAACGGGTGGTCCAGCACGGCGTAGATGTCACCCTGCGGCTGCTGGGTCGACGCATTGGCCTGCAGCACCAGCGGCCGCTCGAACGGGCTCTGCGCCAGCGCCTGCTGCAGTTGGCCATGCTGGGCCTGCAGCGCCTGCGCGCTCTGGGCCGACGCACCACCGGCCGCCGCCAGCGCGGCCCACGCGATCAACCAGGGTGGGCAAAAGCGAGTCATGCCGCCAGCTTAGGCAGCGCCGCGCAGGCCGCTGGTCGGCCCAGCGCGCAAGCCTTTGTCGGACGATGCCTCGCTCAGGCCCGTTCGAAGTCGATGAACCGCTGCTCGAGGTCGACGCTGCGCAGCGTCACGCGCAGCGTGTCGCCGACGTCCAGCCCTTCGAAGCCGCGCACCACGCGGCCTTCGACCAGCGGCGAGACGATGCGCACGAAGGTGCCCTTGGGGGCCGCGCCGGTGACGATGGCGTCGAAGCTTTCGCCGATGCGGTCGTGCAGCAAGAAGGCGGCAGCGGCCTTCAGCACGCGGCGCTCGACGGTCGAGGCGCTGTCTTCCTGCATCGTGCACTGCTGCGCGATCACGGTCAGCTGGTCGATCGTGTAGGGCGGAGGCTGTTTGGCCAGCGAGGCCTTGAGCAGCCGCTGGGTCACCAGGTCGACGAAGCGGCGGTTGGGGGCGGTGGAGTGGGCGTAGTCGTTGACCGCCAGGCCGAAGTGGCCAGACGCCGGGGCGCCCGGCAAGGCCGCGGCATAGGCCCCTGAGCCCAGCAGTTTGACGACCGACAGCGACAGCTCTTCGAACTCGGCCGGCGCGGCCTGGCGACGTGCGGTGAGGAACTGGTCGAGCGCCAGCGCATCGGGCGCCGCGGGCAGGCTGGCGCCATGCTCGGCCGCCAGCTTGACCAGCCGGTCCCAGCGCTTGGGCTCTTGCAGCACGCGGCGCAGCGAGGGCTGGCCGTTGTCGGCCAGGTGGCGCGCGGTGGCGCCGTTGGTCGCGATCATCAGGTCGGCGATCAGGTCCTTCGCGCGGTTCTTGCGGTCGGCGCGCAGGTCGACCAGCTGGCCGTCGGCGAACACCGGCCGGGCCTGCGCCGTCATCACATTCAGTGCGCCACGCCGGGTGCGCCAGTGCCGCAGCGAACGCGCGACGCGGTCGTGCAGCGTCAGCTGGGCCTGCAGCGCCGGGCTGGCGCCCACGGCAGCCGGTGCCCCTGCCTGCCCGTCCAGCCACGCGGCGACGCTGTCGTAGGTCAGCTTGGCCTGGTTGCGGACCACCGCGCGGTACAGCTGCGAGCCGGTCACCGCGCCGTCGCCGTCGACATCCATCTCGACCACCACCGCCAGGCGCTCGCGCCCTTCGTGCAGCGAGGTGAGGTCGTTCGACAGCCGCGTCGGCAGCATTGGGAATACACCGGCCGCCGTGTAGACCGAGGTCGTGTTGATCGCCGCGTGCGCGTCGGTCGCGCTGCCCTGGTGCACCAGCGTGTCGACATCGGCCACCGCCACGGCCAGGCGCACCTGCCCGTCGGGCCGCTGCTCGGCCCAGCTCAACTGGTCCAGGTCCTGCGTGTCGTCGTTGTCGATCGAGAACCACAGGCGCTGGCGCAGGTCGCGGATGTCGCCATGGCGCTCGGGGCCTTGGCTCTCGATGTGGTCGGCGCGGGCCTGCACCTCGCGCAGCACATCGGGCCCGAACTCGGGCAGCAGGCCATGGGTTTGCATTTCGAGCGCGGCGATGTGGGCGAGTTCGGCGGCGTCCATGGTCAGGCAAGGTCCGTGGGCTGGTAGGGCAGCGCACATTCTGCGGGCTTCGCGGCCGGTGTCACATTGGCAACCACCAGGTGCGCGGCGAAGAAGCGCTGCGCCAGCGCCGCCGCCGGCCCCGGGCCCTGGCCATGCCGAAGGCCGCGCATCATCACCAGCTGCGCGTGCGCCCCGAGCCCGAGCAGCGCGCGGTGCAGCACCCGCAGCCGGTCGATGCGGTTCGAGTGCAGGCGATCGGCGTCGACTGGCCAGTGGCGGCTCGGTGGCTGCACGCGGATCTCCCAGGTCTCGGTGTCCGCGTCACCCACCACCAGCTGGATCGGCACGTTGCACAGCATGGCCGGGTTGAATGGGCGGCCGAACAGGCTCTCGGTGTCGCGCACGCCGGCCCACCAGTCCAGCGTCTCGTCGGGCACCGTGACGACGCCGGGCGCACCCACCGACACGGCGTGCAGGCGCTCGGGGTGCAGCAGCAGGTAGCGGTGCACGAACTGGCCGCCGCCCGAGTAGCCCTGCAGGAAGAAGCGCGTGCCGTCGCAACCGGTGCGGCGCACCGCCTCGTCGATCATCGCGTGCAGCAGCTGGTCGTAGCGCAGGTCGTGCTCGCGCAGGAACTTGTAGCCATCGGCCTGGCCGTCGCCGAACACGTCGCGCGGGAACAGCGGGGCCAGCACCACCAGCCGGTGCGCCTGCCCGAACGGCGCGAACCGCCGGGCACAGTCGGTGTGGTTGCGCGTGCTGTCGTGCACCGTCACCAGCAAGCCGGGTGGCGGGCCGCCGGCCGGCAGTTGGGGGGCGGCCAGCGCGCAGGCAAAGCGCGGGTCGGCCGGCAGGTTGAAGTGGGTGACCGGGGCGTCGTTGTTCAATGTGGCGGCGGCGAGGGGCGATGCCGCAGCACAGGGCAAACGGCGCGCCCGCACGGCCAGGGCCTACCGGCCGCCGTTCACACCGCCCGGGTCGCATAGCACCCCTGAGCAGGGGGCTCAGCCGCCGCCGAAGCGGGCCCTGAAGTCGCTCGGCGACACCTTCAGCTGCGACTGGAAGGCCACGCGCATCGCCTCGTCCGAGGCGAAGCCGCAGCGCTCGGCAATGCGCGGGATCGACAGGCGTGAGTCGGTCAGCAGGCGGCGTGCGGCGTCGATGCGCAGCAGGCGCACATGGCGAGCCGGCGTGGTCTTCATCGTGGCCAGGAAGCTGCGGGCGAAGTTGCGCGGGCTCATCGCCACCCGCTCGGCCAGCGCCGGCACCGAGAGGTCGGCGGTCAGGTGACTGGCGATCCAGCGCAGCAGCGGCGCAAAGCGCTGCGGGTCGTCGGCGGCCGATTCGGCGGCCAGCTGCGCGCTGTATTGGGACTGACCGCCCGGCCGCTTCATGAACACGACCAGCCCACGCGCTGCCTCCAGCGCTGTCGGGCGGCCGAGGTCGGCTTCGACCAGCGACAGCGCGTAGTCGATGCCGGCCGAGATGCCGGCCGAGCTGTGGAAGCGGCCGGCGTTGACGAACAGCGCGTCGCGTTCCAGCTGCACGCCGGGGAAGGCCGACTCGAACTCGTCGAAGTGGGCCCAGTGGGTGGTGGCGCGCGCGCCGTCCAGCAGGCCGGCGGCGGCCAGCATGAAGGCGCCGGTGCAGATCGAGCCGACGCGCGGCACGCGCTCGCTCAGCGCGCGCAGCTCATTGACCACGCGGCGGTTGCCGATGGTGGCGCGTGCGCCGGGGCCACCGGCGACGAGCAACGTGTCGGCCTCGACCTCGCGCAGGCTGCGCGTGGCCAGCATCGCCACGCCGTTGGTGGTGGCCAGTGCGCCGCGCCGCGGGGCGGCGAGCTCCAGCTGGTAGGGCGGCGGCTGGCCGGCCGTCGTGGCGATGATGTTGGCGGTGGCGAACACGTCCAGCGGGCCGGTGATGTCCAGCGCCTGGGCCGGTGCGAAGCCGGCGATGGCGATGCGGTGGGGGCGGGCAGGGCGGTGTTTCATCGGCGGGGTGGCAAGCGCAGTGGCCGAGGCATTGTGACCGCGCCAGCTTTGCGGAGCTTGGCAGTTTTCAAGGGCTGAATGTCAGTTCTGCCGGTGCCTGCAGCGGCAGACTCGACGGCCCCGAATGATGGAGATGCCCGTGCCATGCTGATGTTGAATCGCCTGCGTCTTGTTTCTCTGGTGGCTGCTTCGTGGCTGGCCTCGGCCCTGTCGGGTTGCAGCGAGCTGCCGGCCACGCCCTTGCCGCCGGCGGCCGGCGCGGCCGAGCAGGTGGCGCCGTACCGGCCGCGGCCCGGCCACGAGCGCCCGTTGGTGGCCGTGGTGGGGCACAACGCCGGCACAGAGCTGGTCGACTTTCTGGTGCCTTATGGGGTGTTGCGCCGCTCGGGCGTGGCCGAGGTGGTGGCGGTGTCGACCGACGCCGGGCCGATGAAGATGCGCCCGGGGCTGACGCTGCAGGCCGATGCGACGATCGACCAGTTCGACCAGCAGCACGCCCAAGGCGCCGACTACGTGGTCGTGCCCGCCGTGCTGGAGCAAAACGTGGCCGACCCGCGCCTGCAGCGCTGGCTGCAAGGCCAGGCGAGCCGGGGCGCGGTCATCGTCAGCATCTGCGATGGGGCGCTGGTGGTCGCCGAAGCGGGCCTGTTCAAGGGCCATCGCGCGACCGGCCACTGGGCCACGCAGGCGATGCGCGAAAGCCGTTACCCCGACACGCGGTGGCTGCGAAACGTGCGTTATGTCGACGATGGCACCGTGATCTCGAGCGCGGGTGTGACGGCGGCGCTGCCACTGTCGCTGGCCCTGGTCGAGGCGATCGGCGGGCGTGAAAAGGCCATCGACCTGGCCGCGCAGCTGGGCATCGATCGCTGGGACAGCGCCCATGCCAGCGAGGGCTTTCACCTGCGTGTGCAAGACGCATGGGTCTTTGCGCGCAACCGCTGGTTGTCCACCGACGACACAGTCGAATGGCCGGTGGCCGCCGATGTCGACGAGATCGCGCTGGCGTTGAGCGTGGACGCGTGGGGGCGCACGATGCGAACCAAGGTCGAGGCCACGGCGGACACGGCGGGCCCGGTCCGCTCGCTGGGGGGCATCACCATCGTGCCCGGCGCGCCGGCTGCCGCACCGGCCCTGCGCCAACCGCTGCTCGCTGCGGCGCCGGCCCAGGCGCTGGACCGCAGCCTGGACGACATCGCTGGCCGCTACGGCCGCACGACCGCCGACTTCGTGCGCCTGCAGCTCGAGTACCCGCGGCCGGCCCGTTGACGCGGCGCGCGGGCCCCGCCGCCCGTCGCCGCAGACCGTGGCTCGGCCCCTGCGACCCGTGGCCGGTCTGAATCGGCTTGGCGCCGACGAGGGTGGTCGACACACTGCGCCGCACCGATGGCTCGGGCCCTGACCCGAGGCGCCGGTGCCCCCACCGCAGGAGACGACCGATGCCCTCTTCGTTCAGCCCGGCCGCGCTGGCCGGCGTGGCAGGCCGCCAGGCCACTGCCGTTGTTGCCGATGGCCTGGGCCCCCTGGGCCGCGTTGCAGGCCGGGCGCTGCCTTGGGCCGCCACCGCATGGTGCGCGGTCGCGGTCATCGGCCAGCTGATCTTCACCGCCTATGTGCTGCGCTTCTATGGCGCCGCCGCCGTGGCCGGCGAACCGCAGCGCTGGAACAAGGTGTTGCCGCATGGCTGGGTGCCGGGCGACACGCCGGCCAATGTGCTGACCAGCCTGCACCTGCTGTTCACGGTGCTGATCATCGCCAGCGCCATCGTCCAGCTGCTGCCGGTGGTGCGCCGGCGTGCGCCGGTGCTGCACCGCTGGAACGGCCGCTTCTACGTCGTCTCGGCCTTGCTGATGGCCGGCAGTGGGCTGTGGATGGTGGCAACGCGCAAGACCGTGGGCGACTGGCCGCAGCACCTGGCCGTCAGCCTCAACGGCGTGTTGATCATCGCGTTTGCGCTGATGGCGTGGCGCCTGGCGGCCGCGCGGCGCTTCGAGCAGCACCGCCGCTGGGCGCTGCGGCTGTTTCTGGCGGTGAGCGGTGTCTGGTTCTTTCGCATCGGGCTGATGGCGTGGATCGTGCTCAACCAGGGCCCGGCCGGCTTCGACCCCCAGACCTTCACCGGCCCCTTCCTCAGCGTTCTCGGTTTCGCGCAGTACCTGCTGCCGCTGGCGGTGCTGGAGGCCTACCTGCGCACGCGCGAGAAGGCCGGCCCGCGCACCCACCTGGCGATGGCCGCGGGCCTGGGCGCGTTGACGCTGCTGACCGCGCTGGGCATCGGCGCGGCGACGATGATCATGTGGCTGCCCCGGATGTGAGGCCCGGGTGATGCAGACGCCCTGGCCTCGGGCCGTGCCGCCGCACCGACCATGATCTACTGGCTGACCTGGACGCCGTGCGCACGGCGTCGCCCCCAACCCGAGCGCCTTGCATGATTGCCGCCGACACCTCTTCGCCGCGTGGCCTGGGCCGCATCGTCAGCTGGCAGCGGGTTCGCACCACGCTGATCTTCGCGGTGCCGATCGGGTTGATGCACAGCATCGGCTCGGCCACGCCGGCCGGCACCTGGGTGGCCCGGGCGATCACGGTGGGCCTGGTGGCGATGCTGGCGTTCGGGCTGTGCGAGCAACGGCCGGTGCAGCCGCCGCGCTGGCTGGCGCGCTGGGTCTGGCAGTTGATCGGCGTGGTGATCTCGGTGCCGTTCGGCGCCCTCCTGGCCTACTACTGGACGACCGGCGGCCACCCGAATTTCGCCGAAGACAAGCTGCGGCTGACCGGCTATTTCGCGATGTGCTTCAGCGGCATTCTGTTCGGCCCCTGGGTCGCGCTGGGGGCGATGGTGCGCCAGCGTGACGCGCTGGCGCGGCACCAGGCGCTGGCCTTTCAGCTCGAGCGCAGCGAGCTCGAGCGGCAGGCGCTCGATGCCCGCATGCGCCTGCTGCAGGCCCAGGTGCAACCGCATTTCCTGTTCAACACGCTGGCCAATGTGCGGGCGCTGGTCAACACCGGCTCGCCGCGCGCCAGCGCCGTGCTCGACAGCCTGATCGCCTACCTGCGCGCCGCCGTGCCGCGCCTGGACGAGCCGGCCACCACGCTGGGCCAAGAGGTACAACTGGTGCGCGCCTACCTCGATCTGATGCACATGCGCATTCCCGACCGACTGCAGTACACCTTGCACGCCGACGATGCTGCGCTGGCCCTGCGCTGCCCGCCGATGGCCGTGTTGACGCTGGTCGAAAATGCCGTTCGACACGGCATCGACCCGAGCGAAGAGGGCGGGCGCATCGAGGTGAGCATCACGCTGCGCGACGGGCGATGCAGCGCTCGCGTCATCGACACCGGCGTGGGGCTGCGCCCAGGCGGCGACGGCCTGGGCACGGGCCTGTCGACGCTGCGCGAGCGCATGCAGCTGGCCTTCGGCGGCGACGCGCGCCTGAGCCTGACCGGCGTCGTGCCGCACGGTGTGTGCGCCGAGCTGGACTTTCCGGCCCACCAAGGCACTTCATGACGCCATCACCCCCACGCCGGCCCACGGCGCTGATCGCCGACGACGAACCCCTGCTGCGCGAGGAGCTGACGCGCCTGCTGGCCCTGGCCTGGCCCGAGCTGCAGATCGTTGCGCAGGCGCGCAACGGCCGCGAGGCGGTCGAGATGTATGAGGCGCAACAGCCCGACATCTGTTTCCTCGACGTGCACATGCCGGGCTTGTCGGGTGTCGAAGCCGCGCGCGAGATCGGCCGCCGCGCGCACCTGGTGTTCGTCACCGCGTTCGACCAATACGCGCTGAAGGCGTTCGAGCACGGCGTGCTCGACTACCTGGTCAAGCCGGTCGAGCCGGCGCGGCTGGCCGACACGGTGGCCAGGCTGCAAGAGCGCGTGGGCACCGCCCAGCCCGCGCAGGCGACCGAAGCCTTGCTGCAGCAGCTGGCGGTGCAACTGCAGCGCGGCGCGGCCCCGGCCCATCTGCGTTGGATTCGCGCGATGGTCGGCCAGACGGTGAAGATGATCGCGGTCGACGAGATCGACTTCTTGCGCTCCGACGAGAAGTACACGCTGATCGCCTGGCGCGGCGATGGTGGCAAGCCGGCCGAGGCCCTGATCCGCACACCATTGCGGGAGCTGCTGGGGCAGCTCGACGACACGCAGTTCGCCCAGGTGCACCGCTCGGTCGTCGTCAACCTGCGCGCCATCAGCCACGTGACCCGCGGGCTGAACGAGACGGCCGACATCTACCTCAAGGGCCGCAGCGAGGTGCTGCCGGTCAGCCGCAGTTACCTGCATTTGTTCAAGCAGATGTAGGCCAGGCCAAGCGCAAAAAGGCCGCGCCTCGGCGCGGCCTTTGAGGGTGTCAGCTCAGGCTCAGCCCTGGTTCTTGTCGGCGGCGTCCTTGATGCGCTCTTCGACATTGCCCAGCTGCTTTTGCGCCTTGCCGGCGATTTCGCGCGTGGTGCCTTGCACTTGTTGCTTCGGGCTGTCGATCAGCTCGCCGGTCTTGCGTTGGACCTTGCCGGCGGCTTCCTTGATGCTGCCCTTCACTTGGTTGCTGTTCATGTGTTTCACCTCTGTCGGTTGTTGCGATGACACGCAGTGCGCCAAGGCGCTGCGTTGGAAACCATCGTAGGCAGGCGGGGCGTCGGCCGCCATCCGACAGGGGCGCAGCCTTGTGTAGGCCGCGTCCGACCGGGTCAGCTTTTGAACAGCTTCTTGATCCACGCCACCAGGCGCGCGATCAGGCCGGCGGGCTCGGCCTCGGGCTGGGCTATGGCCTCGGGCCTGCCGTACTGGTCGATCAGCGCCTGGTTGAAATTGGCGAAGAAGTCGGTGGCCATCTTCTGCGCGGCCATGTCGACCAGGCGCGAGCCGATTTGCGCGATCTTGCCGCCCACGGTGGCGTGTGCGGTGTAGTGCAACACGGTCTCGTTGGGGCCATTGGGCTCCAGCCGCACGGTGGCGTGGCCCTTGCCGTGGCCGGCCTGGCCGCCCTGGCCTTCGAAGTGCAGCGTGTAGCTGTGGGGCGGTTGCAGGTCTTCGAGCCTGAGCTTGCCCTTGAAGCGCGCCTTCACCGGGCCGACCGCGGCCATGATGGCCACTTCGAACTGGTTGGGCCCATCGCCAGGCGTGATGGCCTCGCAGCCGGGGATCGCGGCTTGCAGCATCGCGGTGTCGTTCAACGCGCCCCACGCGATTTGCTGGGACACGGGCAGGGCTTGCTGGCTGGTCAGTTCCATTCGGGGTGGGCGGTGAAGGGAGGTGGCAGGCGCCGTGTGCCTGCCTGGGCGAGCACGGCGGCGAGTTGTTCGAGGCTGGCCAGGTTATGGGCGGGCAAGAAGAGATCGACGTGCGGCCGCATCGCGCGAATGCCGGCGGCCTTGGGCTCGAACGCAGCGTAGCGCAACAACGGGTTCAGCCACACCAACCGCCGGCAGCTCTTGGCCAGGCGCTCGGTTTCGAAGGCGAGCTGGGTGGTGTCGCCACGCTCCAGGCCGTCGGTCACCAGCAGCACGGTGGCGCGTCCACCGCCGAGCACGCGGCGCGCCCAGTGGCGGTTGAAGGCATGCAGGCTCTCGCTGATGCGCGTGCCGCCGGACCAGTCTTGCACCTGTCGCGCCACATCGGCAATCGCGATGTCGGGGTCGCGCTGGCGCAGCGAGCGGGTGATGGGCGTGAGGCGGGTGCCGAAGACGAAGCTGGCGACGCGCAGGTCGCTTTGGGCCAGCGCATGGGCAAAGTGCAGCAGCATGCGCGAGTAGCTGGTCATCGAGCCGGAGATGTCGGCCAGCACGACCAGCGGCGCCGGCTGCTCGCGCGGGCGGCGCCAGCGCAGCGCACCCGCGTCGCCCCCATGGCGGGCCATCGCGGCCAGGCTGGCGCGCCAGTCGATGTGGCCGGGGCGCGGGTCGCGCGCGAACCGGCGTGTGGGCAGCGGTGGCGTGAAGGTGGCGATGCGCATCACCAGGCGCTTGGCTTCGCGCCATTCGGCCGCGGTCAGCGACTCAAAATCGCGGTGGCGCAGCACCTCGCGCTCGCTGGCGGTGAAGGGCGCGTGGATCTCCACCGCGTCGGGTGGCTGCTGCGCGGCGGGTGGCGGCGGCGGCGCGCTGCCGGGCGGGAAGAGCGCGTCGGCCAGGCGGCGGTTTTCTTGCATGGGCAGCGGCGCGGTGCCGCCGTCGCGCGCATGCACCTTGGGCAGCAGCATCGCCATCATGCGGCCCAGCAGGTCGGGGTCGCGCCAGAAGAGTTCGAAGGCCTGGTCGAACAGCGCGCGGTGCTCGGCGCGGTCGATGAAGCAGGCGGCGAGGGCCGCCTTGAAATCGCGCCGGCTTTGAAGGGCCCCGGCGGCGAGGGCTTGCAGCGAGAGCTGAATGCGATCGGTGCCGACAGGCAGGCCGGCATCGCGCAGCACGCGGGCGAAGTGCAGCACGTTGTCGGCGAGGTGGCCGGGTAGGCTTGATGTGGACGTGGCCGCGAACACGTCGGCCTCAATGGGTGAGCCGGGCGCGAGCCCAAGCTGCCGGGCAACCGCCTCCGCGAATGTCCCCCGGGGCCGGGCCTGGCCCGGCCCCTCCTCCTAATATTTCGCTGCGGCGGTTGCCCGACAGCTTCGGCCACCTCGGTGGTTTGCCCTTCGTTGAACAGGCACGACGGTGCCCGATCAGGGCGGTGGGGTGCTCTGTGCAGCGAAATATTAGGAGGAGCTGACAGCCTGCGGCTGGCAGCGGGGGACATTCGCGGAACAGAGTGCCCCACCGCCCTGATCGAGCTCCCACCTCGGCCCAGAACGGCTTCATCTCATGCGTGCCCAGCGTTTCGCATCGCATCCTGCACCTCGGCCAACAACCGCGCCGCCTCGCCGCCTTGCATGCGGGCAATGTCGTCCTGGTACTTCAGGATGACGCCCAGTGTGTGCTGCACCGTCTGCGGGTCCAGCACCATGGCATCCAACGCCATCAGCGCGCGTGTCCATTCGATGGTCTCGGCCACGCCGGGCAGTTTGTAGAGGTCGATGCCACGCAGCTTCTGCACGAAAGCCACGATCTGAGCCGACAGCGCCTCGGGCGCGCCAGGCACGCGCCGCGCCAGGATCGCGCGCTCGCGCGCCGCATCCGGAAAGCCGACCCAGTGGTAGAGGCAACGGCGCTTCACCGCGTCGTGGATCTCGCGGGTGCGGTTCGACGTGATCACGACGATCGGCGGTTCGACGGCGCGCACGGTGCCGAGTTCGGGCACGGTGATCTGGAAGTCGGACAGCACCTCGAGCAAGAAGGCCTCGAAGGGTTCGTCGGCGCGGTCGAGTTCGTCGATCAGCAGCACCGGCGGCACCAGGTTGGCCGGGTCGATGGCCTGCAGCAGTGCGCGCTTGATCAGGAACCGCTCGCCGAACAACTCGTCGTCGAGCCGGCCGTGCGCGGCCGTGCCTTCGGCCTCGGCCACGCGGATCGCCATCATCTGCCGGGCGTAGTTCCATTCGTAGGCGGCACCGGCCAGGTCCAGCCCCTCGAAGCATTGCAGGCGGATCAGCGGCCGGCCCAGCATCGCGGCCAGCGTCTTGGCGATCTCGGTCTTGCCGGTGCCGGGCTCGCCTTCGAGAAACAGCGGGCGCTGCAGCTTCAATGCCAGGAAGACAGTGGTGGCCAACTCCCGCTCGGCCACGTAGTCGTGGGCCAGTAGCGCCTCGGCGGTGGCGTCGATCGAGGTTGGCAGGGGAGTGGGGTCCAGGCTCATGGGCGGTGCGAAAAGAAACGCCGCAGCGAGTGCGGCGTTTGGGGTCACGGCGCTGGGCCGTCAGCTGGCGGCCACCGCGCGGCCGGCCAACACCGGGATCAACGCGGCGCGGTATTCGCCGGTGCCGTGCAGGTCGGTCGTCATGTCGGCGGGCGGCACGAAGACACCGTTGCAAGAACCAGCGTCCCAGCTTGACTGCAGCTTGGTCTCCAGCGCATTGACGCGGAAGACGCAGGCCTTGGCGCCGGTGACGGCCACGCGGGTGCCGGCCGACCCCTTGCTGACGAAGACGCCGACGGTGGAAAAGCGCGACGCGGGTTGCTTGAACTTCTGCCAGCCGGCCTTCTCGGGCACCGGGAACTTGACTGCGGTGATGACCTCGCCATCTTTCAACGCGGTCTCGTACAGGCCGGTGAAGAAGTCGTCGGCCGTGATGCTGCGCTGGTTGGTCTGGATCGTCGCGCCCAGGCCCAGGGCCGCGGCGGGGTAGTCGGCCGCGGGGTCGTTGTTGGCCAGGCTGCCGCCGATGGTGCCGCGGTTGCGCACCTGCCGGTCGCCGATCTCGCTGGCCAGTTGGGCCAGCGCGGGGATGGCTTTCTGCACGTCTTTCGACGCGGCGACCTCGGCGTGCGTGGTCATCGCGCCGATCGTCACGGTGCCGCCGGCCACGGTGATGCCGCGCAACTCGGCGATCTTGCCCAGGTCGACCAGCGTCTCGGGCGCGGCCAGGCCGAGCTTCATCGCCGCGAGCAGCGACTGGCCGCCGGCCACGAGCTTGGCACCGCCGTGGGACGCGGCCTTGGCCGCGTCTGCCACCGAACCGGGGTTCTGATAAGCAAAGGCTTGCATGGTGTGTTCCTTTCCTTGTCAGTTCAACGGTTGTTCTTGATGGCTTGCCAGACGTTGTAGGGCGAGGCCGGCATCGGCACGTCCTTCACGCCCAGCGCATGGCAGATCGCGTTGATCAGCGCCGGCGGCGAGCCGATCGCGCCGGCCTCGCCGCAGCCCTTCACACCCAACGGGTTGTGGGTGCAGGGCGTGCCCTTGACCGTTTCGACCGTGAAGGTCGGCAGGTCGTCGGCGCGCGGCATCGCGTAGTCCATGTAGCTGCCGGTCAGCAGCTGGCCGGTCTCCTTGTCGTACACGCCGTTTTCGAGCAGCGCCTGGCCAATGCCTTGGGCCAGCCCGCCGTGCACCTGGCCCTCGACGATCATCGGGTTGACGACGTTGCCGAAGTCGTCGCAAGCGGTGAACTTGTCGATGCGCGTGGCGCCGGTGGCGGGGTCGACCTCAACCTCGCAGATGTAGGTGCCGGCGGGGTAGGTGAAGTTGCTGGGGTCGTAGAACGCGTTCTCGTTCAACCCCGGCTCCAGCTTGTCGTGCGGGAAGTTGTGCGGCACATAGGCCGTGAGCGCCACCGAGGCGAAAGGCACCGCCTTGTCGGTGCCGGCCACCTTGAACTGGCCGCCTTCGAACTCGATGTCGGTGTCGGCCGCCTCCAGCAGGTGGGCGGCGATCTTCTTGCCCTTGGCGATGACCTTGTCGAGCGCCTTGACGATCGCGGTGCCGCCCACGGCCAGCGAGCGCGAGCCGTAGGTGCCCATGCCGAACAACACCTTGCTGGTGTCGCCGTGCTCGATCTCGACGTCTTCGAGCGCGATGCCCAGCTTGTCGGCCACCACCTGCGCAAAGGTCGTCTCGTGGCCCTGGCCATGGCTGTGGCTGCCGGTGAAGACGGTGACCTTGCCGGTCGGGTGCACGCGCACCTCGCCGGCCTCGAACAGGCCCGCCCGCGCGCCCAGGGCGCCCGCCACGCTCGACGGCGCGATGCCGCAGGCCTCGATGTAGGCCGAGTAGCCGATGCCGCGTTTCAGGCCCTTGGCCTCGCTGGCCTTTTGCCGGGCCGGGAAGCCCTTGACGTCGGCCAGCTGCTCGGCGCGGTTCAGCGTTGCGTCGTAGTCGCCGATGTCATAAGTCAGGCCGACCGGGCTCGCGTAGGGGAACTCGTGGATGTAGTTCTTGCGCCGGATCTCGCCCGGGTCCATGCCCAGCTCGCGGGCGGCCGTCTCGACGATGCGCTCGACCACGTAGGTGGCCTCGGGCCGGCCGGCGCCGCGGTAGGCGTCCACCGGCGAGGTGTTGGTGAACACGGCCGTCACGGTGGCGCTGATCTTCGGCGTCGTGTACTGGCCGGCCAGCAGCGTGGCGTAGAGGATGGTCGGTACGCAGCTCGAGAAGGTCGACAAATAGGCGCCGAGGTTGGCCGTGGTGTCGACCTTCAGCGCGAGGAACTTGCCGTCCTTGTCGAGCGCCAGTTGCGCGGTGGTGGCGTGGTCGCGGCCGTGCGCGTCGGACAGGAACGATTCGCTGCGCTCGGCCGTCCACTTGATCGGCCGGTTGATGCGCTTGCTGGCCCAGACCAGCGCGGTCTCTTCGCCGTAGAGAAAGATCTTCGAGCCGAAGCCACCGCCCACATCGGGCGCGACGACGCGCATCTTGTGCTCGGGGATGCCGAGCACGAAGGCGCACATCAGCAGGCGCTCGACGTGCGGGTTCTGGTTGGCCACGTACAGCGTGTAGCTGTCGCCGGCGCGGTCGTACGACGCATTGGCCGCGCGCGGCTCGATCGCGTTCGGGATCAGCCGGTTGTTGCGGAAGGTCAGCGTGGTGACGTGGGCCGCGCTCTTGATCGCCGCCTCGGTGCCCGCGGCGTCGCCGATGTGCCATTGGTAGCAGCGGTTGTCGGGCGACTCGGTGTGCAGCGCCGCCTGGGCGCTTTGCGCCTCGGTCGGGTCGACGACGGCCGGCAGCTCGTCGAAGGTCACGTCGATCAGCTGGGCGGCTTGCTTCGCCTGCTCCAGCGTCTCGGCGACGACCAGGGCGATGCGGTCGCCCACGTAGCGCACCTTGCCATCGGCCAGGATCGGGTGCTTGGGCTCCTTCATCGGCGTGCCGTCGATCGAGTTGATCAACCAGCCGCAGGGCAGGCCGCCCACATCTTTGAAGTGCTCGCCGGTGAACACGCCCAGCACGCCAGGCGCGGCCTTCGCGGCCTCGGTGTCGACCTTCTTCAGCGTCGCGTGCGCATAGGGCGAGCGCAGGAAATAACCGTAGGTCTGGCCCGGCAACGTGATGTCGTCGGTGTAGCGGCCGGTGCCGGTCAGGAAGCGGGCGTCCTCGCGGCGCTTGACGCTCTGGCCAACGAAACCTTGACGTGCGTTCATGGTGTGCTCCTCAAGGCTTCATCGAAGCGGCGCCTTGGCGCACCGCCTTGACGATGTTCTGGTAGCCGGTGCAGCGGCAGAAGTTGCCGTCCAGCCCCTCGCGCACCTCCTGGTCGGTGCTGCACGCGTGGTGCTTCACCAGGTCGACCGCGCTCATCACCATGCCCGGGGTGCAGAAGCCGCATTGCAGGCCGTGGCACTCGTTGAAGGCGGCCTGCATCGGGTGCAGCGTGCCGTCGGCGGCGGCCAGGCCTTCGATGGTGGTCAGCTCGTGCCCGGCGGCTTGCACGGCGAGCATGTTGCAGCTCTTCACGGCGCGGCCGTCGATGTGCACGGTGCAGGCGCCGCATTGCGCGGTGTCGCAGCCGACATGGGTGCCGGTGAGCTGAAGCCCCTCCCGGATGAACTGCACGAGCAGGGTGGAAGGCTCGACGTCGCGCGTCAATTCGCGCCCGTTGACCTTCAGCGTCAGCATGGTCATGTCGTCTCCTTTGACAAGCATCCAGGAAAGAACGCCGGACTGCGGACGCCCCCGGGTGCGCTGCATCTTAGGCAGCCGGAGCGCCGCTGGCTGGTGCCACAAACACCTACCACTGTCCTGCAAGGGATGGGGCGGGGCATCAGGGTTTCACCCGGGTGTGTTCCAGAACGGAGCAACTGGGGCGTGGGCTTGGGGAATCCGCTGCGCTGCACGGGCAACGCAGATCCGCCACACTGGCGCCATGGACAACGTCGATCTGAACATCCTGCGCCAGGTGGTGGCGTGGCGCGAATCCGGCCACCGCGTGGTCATGGGCACGGTCACCCGCACCTGGGGCTCGGCGCCGCGGCCGGTGGGCTCGGTGGTGGCGGTGCGCGACGACGGCGCGATCGCCGGCTCGGTCTCGGGCGGCTGCATCGAAGACGACCTGATCGAGCGCACCAAGGCCCGCGTGATGCTCGCCACCGCCCCGGATGTCGTTCGCTACGGCGTCTCGGGCGACGAGGCCGCGCGCTTCGGCCTGCCTTGCGGCGGCACGCTCGAACTGGTGCTCGAACCGCTGGCCGACCACAGCCAGATCGAGCCGCTGCTGAAGCTGCTGCAGGCCGGCGAGCAGGTGCGGCGCGAGTTGGTGCTGGCCACCGGCGTGGTCACGCTGAGCGAGCCCGAAGGCGCCGACGTGGTGGTGCTGGACGAGACCCGGCTGGTGACGACGCACGGCCCGAACTGGCGCCTGCTGATCGTCGGCGCGGGGCAGATGACGCACTACCTGGCGCAGATGGCGCAGGCGCTGGACTACCAGGTGACGGTGTGCGACCCGCGCGACGAATACACCCCGGCCGAGCCGCTGCCCGGCGTGCGCTATGTGCGCGACATGCCCGACGACGCGGTGCAGGCGCTCAAGCCCGACCCGCACACCGCCGTGATCGCGCTGACCCACGACCCCAAGCTGGACGACCTGGCGCTGATGGAGGCGCTGCACTCGACCGCGTTCTACATCGGCGCCATTGGCTCTCGCGTGAACCAGGCCAAGCGCAAGCAGCGGCTGGCCGAACACTTCGGCCTCGACGAGCCGACGCTGGCCAAGCTGCACGGGCCGGTCGGCATCAAGAACGGCGCGCGCACGCCGCCCGAGATCGCGGTCAGCATCCTGGCCGAGCTGACGGCCGTGCGCTATGGCTGGCGGATCCCGGAGCCGGTGTTCCTCGGCGACGGGCACGCGGCGCCGGAAGCCGGCTGCGCCGTCTGATCAGTCCAGCGTGGCCGCGTCGGCGAACGAGTCGGTGATCTCGCCGTCGGTCGCCACCAGCACGATCGCGTCGGTCAGCGGCAGCTTGTCGAACGAGCCGTGGAAGACGAAAGCCTGGGTCTTGTTGAAGTAGACCTGGTACGAGCCGCCGCTGGTGCCGATGCGCACCGCCCTCAGCGCATGGATGATCTTGCCGGTCTGGCCGATCGGCTCTTTCATGCAGGTTTCGAGGGCCTGCACCTCGGTGTCGGCGAGCCGAACGTGGCGAACGCTGGCCAACCTGGGCGCGACGGTGGCTTTGCACGCCTCGCTCAACTCGATGGCGGGCTCGGGCTCACCGCCGAGAAAGTCTTGCGGCGCGGTGATCGGGCGGCGCCAGTTGGCGTCGGCCGCGGCGAGCGCAGGCAGCAACAGAAGCAGACAGGCAGTGGGCAGGCGCCTCATGGGGGCTCCTTCGAGAGGCGGGCGGGTCGGCCGGCGGCCGACGCGTGAGCCGCATCATTGCGGAGATCTCGGCGGCTGTAAACGATAGGCCGGCAGGCCCGCACGCTGCCGAGGGTGTCCGGCCGGCCGTCGAGGCGCGGCGCCATGCTCCGGCGCGGGCCACAGGCCCCGGGGCCGCAGCAGCATCGTGCCGATCATCGTCAGCGCGATCAGCAAGGGGCGCAGCATGCCCGCGTCGAGCCGGCCGTCGGTCATGCTTTGAAGCGGCCCGGCCACGTAGCGCAGCACCTCCGGCAACGCCGTCAGCAGCACCGCGCCGAGGACCACACCCGGGATGTGGCCCAGCCCGCCGAACACCACCATCGCGACGATGAAGGTCGACTCCTGCAGGCTGAACGCCTCGGGCGACACGAAGCCTTGAAAGGCCGCGAACATCGCGCCGGCCACGCCGCCGAAGCTTGCGCCGATGCCGAAGGCCAGCAGCTTCAGGCGCCGGGTGTCGAGGCCCATCGCTTCGGCGGCGACCTCGTCGTCGCGGATCGCCATCCAGGCGCGGCCGATGCGCGAGCGCTCCAGGCGGTGGCAGACGACCACCGTGGCCACCGTCAGCGCGAGGAAGAGGTAGTAGTACAGCGTGACCGGAGCGAGGTGAAGGCCGCCGATGGCCAGCGGCTGGCCCAGGTCCACCCCCAGCAGGTGCATCGGGTCGATCGGGCCCACGCCCTGCGCGCCGTTGGTGATGTTGACGGGCGCGCCGCCCAGGTTGTTGATCAGGATCCGCACGACCTCGCCGAAGCCCAGCGTCACGATGGCCAGGTAGTCGCCGCGCAGCTTGAGCGTGGGCGCCCCCAACACCATGCCGAGCACGGCGGCCAGCACGGCTGCGAGCGGGATCACCAGCCACCACGGCGTGTGCAGGCCGGTGGGAAACACCGCGCCGATCGCCGCGAAGTTCTCGCTCAGGTGCGGCGAGTTCAACAGCGCGAACAGGTAGGCGCCGATGGCGTAGAAGGCCACGTAACCCAGGTCCAGCAGGCCGGCGCAGCCGACCACCACGTTCATGCCCAGCGCCAGCATCAGGTACAGCAGGCAGGTGTCGACCGAGCGCACCCAGTGCGTGCCGCCGGCCTGCAGCAGCAGCGGCAGCAACAACAGCGCGGCGATGCCGGCGGCCCGGGCGGTCTTGCTTGGCGGAATCATCAACCAAGGCTATTCGAGCCTGAATGAATCGGAAACAGCCTCAGAATCCGTTCATTGCGGAATGATTCGCTTCAATTGAGATCGATCTATGGCGATGGACAAGCTCAGCGGCCTGCTGGCCTTCGTGAAAACGGCCGACCTGGGCAGCTTCGTCGCGGCGGGGCGGGCGCTGGAGATCTCGGCCTCGGCGGTTGGCAAGGCGGTGGCGCGGCTGGAGCACGAGGTCGGCGTGCGGCTGCTGCACCGCAGCACCCGCCGTGTCCAACTGACCGACGAGGGCCGGCTGTTCCACGAGCGCTGCCGGCGCGTGCTCGACGACCTCGACGACGCGCAGGCGATGCTGGTGCACACGCGGCAAGCGCCGCGGGGCCGGCTGCGCGTCAGCGCGCCGATCGTCGGCCACCACTTCCTGATGCCGCTGATCCCCGACTTTCTGGCCCGCTACCCCGAGGTCGAGCTCGACATCAACTTCACCGACCGCAGCGTCGACCTGATCGAAGAGTCGATCGACATCGCGATCCGCAGCGGCGACCTGCCCGACTCGCGCCTGGTCTCGCGGCCATTGCAGCCGTTTCGGCTGTTGCTGTGTGCCTCACCCGCCTACCTGGCGCGGCACGGCACGCCGACGCAGGTGGGTGAGTTGCAGGGCCACGCGTCGATCCGCTTTCGGCACCCGAACACCGGCAAGCTGCTCGACTGGCCGATGCTGCAGGCCACACCCGACATCGACGCCCGGCTGCGAACCGTGCTCGCCTGCAACAACATCGAGGCGGTGCTCAGCGCCACGCGGCGCGGCCTGGGCATCGCCTGCCTACCGGACTTTCTGGTTGGCGACGCGCTGGCCGAGGGCCAACTGGTGAGCCTGCTCGACCAGCAACTCAGCGCCGGCGGCCGGTTCAACGCGCTGTGGCCATCGAGCCGGCAGCTCTCGCCGAAAGTGCGGGCCTTCGTCGACCACCTGGGCCAGCACTTGGCGGGTTAGGGCGGCGATGGCAGCGCGGGTCGGGCGCTCACCGCCGGGCCGCGCGCAGCAGCCGCAGGCCGTTGCCCACGACCAGCAGGCTGGCGCCCATGTCGGCGAACACAGCCATCCACATCGTGGCCGAGCCGAACACCGCCAGCACGAAGAACACCGCCTTGATGCCGAGTGCCAGCGTGATGTTCTGCAGCAGCACCGCATGTGTCTGGCGCGACAGTCGCACCGTGTCGGCGATGCGGTGCAGGTCGTCGTTCATCACCACCACGTCGGCGGTTTCCATCGCGATGTCGGTGCCGGCGCCACCCATCGCGATGCCGATGTCGGCCTGCGCCAGCGCCGGGGCGTCGTTGATGCCGTCGCCGGCCATCGCGGTGGGGCCGTGCCGCGCCTGCATCGCCTGGATGGCGCCCAGCTTCTCTTCGGGCAGCAGGTTGCCCTGCACCTCGTCGATGCCGGCTTGGCGCGCGATCGCCTCGGCCGTCAGCTGGTTGTCCCCGGTCAGCATCACCGGGGTGATGCCGAGCGAGCGCAGGTCGCCCACCGCGGCCTGGGAGGTGGCCTTGATCTTGTCGGCCACCGCGAACACCGCCAGCACGCCGGCATCCGACGCCAGCAGGCTGACCGTCTGGCCGGCCTTCTCGTGTGCTTGCAGCGTGGCCTCCAGCGTTGGCGAGCATTGCCCGCGCTCGTGCACCAGCCGGTGGTTGCCGAGCACGTAGACGGTGCCGTCGATCTCGCCTTGCACGCCGCGGCCACCCAGCGCCACGAAGCCCCTGGGCTCGACGGTGGTGGGCGTGAGGCCGCCGGCGATCGCCTTGGAGACCGGGTGGTCCGAGTGGCCCGCCAGCGCGGCGGCGAGCCGCTCGGCCTGCGCCTGGTCTTGCGCTGGGTCGAGCATCGACCAGCTGACGAGGCTGGGCTGGCCTTCGGTGATGGTGCCGGTCTTGTCGAAGGCCACCGCCTTGAGCTGGCGCGCCAGTTCCAGGTACGCACCGCCCTTGATCAGGATCCCGCGTCGCGCGGCGGCCGCCAGGCCACTGACCACGGTGACCGGGGTCGAGATCACCAGCGCGCAGGGGCAGGCGATCACCAGCAGCACCAGCGCCTTGTAGGCCGCGGCCGTGAAGCTCCAGCCCAGCGCCAGCGGCCCGAGCAGCGCCACCGCCAGCGCCATCACGAACACCGCGGGGGTGTAGATCGCCGCAAAGCGGTCGACGAAGCGTTGGGTCGGCGCCCGGTTGCCTTGCGCCTGTTCGACCGCGTGGATGATGCGCGACAGCGTCGAGTTCGTCGCCAGCGCGGTCACCCGCACCGACAGCGTGCCGCTTTCGTTGATGGTGCCGGCGAAGACCGGGTCGCCCACGGCCTTGTCGACCGGAATGCTCTCGCCGGTGACCGGCGCCTGGTTGACGGCCGAGCTGCCCTCGACCACCACGCCGTCCAGCGGCACCCGCTCGCCCGGGCGCACGCGCACCGTGGCGTCGACCTGCACCTGGGCGGCCGGCATGGCTTGCCACGAGCCGTCGGCCTGGCGCACGGCGGCCTCTTCGGGCGCCATCGCCAGCAGGCCGGTGATCGCATGGCGGGCGCGGTCGACGGCCCGGGCCTCGATCAGCTCGGCGATCGAGTACAGCGCCATCACCATCGCTGCCTCGGGCCACTGGCCGAGCACGAACGCGCCGGCCACCGCCACGCTCATCAGCGCGTTGATGTTCAGGCGCAGGTGTCGCAGGGCGGTCAGGCCTTTCTTGAACACGCCCAGGCCGGCCAGCGCGATCGCCGCGGCGGCCAGCGCCATGCCCAGCGGCGCGACCCACGCGCCGGTCCATGGGGCCAGCGCGAGCAACTCGGCCGCGGCGGCCAGGGCCAGCGCTGCCACTAGCCGCGGCAGGCCACCGGCCGTGGCGTCGTGGTCGTCGGCCTGCGCGCTGCCTGCGGGCGCCTGCGGCCACGGCGTGGCGTCGAAGCCGGCGTGGCGGATGGCCGCCGCCGCCTGCTCGGCCACCACCGGCTCGGCGTCGATCGCCAGGCTGCGTTCGGCCAGCCGAAAGCGCAGGCCCCGGATGCCGGCGATCGGCTCCAGCGCACGGCGGATCTCGGCCTCTTCGACCGCGCAGTCCATCGCCGGGATGCGCAAGCGCAGGCCGGTGAAACCCGACGGCAACGGCGCCTCGGCGCGGGGTGCCGCGTGGTCGTCGGCGCCGCAGCTGCCGCAGCTGGCTGCAGGGGCCGGCGAGGCATGTGCATGGTCGTGGCCGTGGTCGTCGTCATGACCGTGGTGATCGTGGTGCGCATGACCGCGGTCGCCGCCCTGATGCTGGTGCTTCATGACCGCCATTCAAAACCCTGTAGCGGGTGTAGAGTCAAGCGCGACACCTTCCGTGTCGAGGGGGCTTGTCGATGCGCATCGGTGAACTGGCCCGGGCCAGCGGAACACCCATCGAGACCATCCGCTTCTACGAGCGAGAGGGCCTGCTGCCCGCGCCCGCGCGAACCGAGGGCAATTACCGCATCTATGCTGCCGCCCACGCCGAGCGGCTGGGCTTCATCCGCCATTGCCGCAACCTGGACATGACCCTGGACGAGGTGCGCGCGCTGCTGCGGTTCAGGGATTCGCCGCAGGCGGACTGCGGCGAAGTGAACCTGCTGCTGGACGAGCACATCGAACACGTGGCCCGGCGCATCCGCGAGCTGAAAGCGCTGGAAAAAGAGCTGCGCACCTTGCGCGCACGCTGCACCGCGCCGCATGCGATCGCCGAGTGCGGCATCTTGCAGGGCATCGACGGGGCGGCCGGCAAGGTCGCCAAGGCCAAGGCCAAGACCTCGGCCGCCAAGCACGTGCGCGGGGCGCACTGACCGCTTTCGCGGGGCGCACTGACCCCTTCATTCACATGCCGGCGGATCAGCGGCTCACAGCGGCGGCCTTGGCCTTGGCCGCGCGGTAGTGCCACCACGGCAGCGCACGGGTCAGCGACAGCACCTCGCCCGGGCCCTCGGCGCTGTCGTAGCCGGGCAGGGTGCCCAGCGCCTGGCGCCACGCCGGCGCGGCCAGCGCTTCGCGCAGCTTCACGACGCCGGGGTGCGCCAGTGCGTCTTTCAGGCAGACAAGGAAGTAGTCTTCCTGCACCAGCGGCACGAAGCCCAGGCCATAGGCGCGGGCCGCGGCCTCGACACCCAGCCCCGCATCGGCCCCGCCGCTGGCCACCGCCGCGGCCACCGCGTTGTGGCTGTCTTCGGGCGCGCCGGTGTGCAGGCTCGTGGGGGCCAGCTTGTGCTGCGCCAGCAGGTGCTCGGTCAGCAGCCGGGTGCCCGAGCCGGGTTGGCGGTCGACGAAACGCAGCTTCAGCGCCACCGCGTCGGCCAGGCTGCGCAGGCCGAGCGGGTTGCCGGCCGCCACGATCAGGCCCTGGCTGCGTCGGCTGCAACCGATCAGCTTGTGCCGCCCCGGCTTGAGCAGCGGCTTCAGCGCCTGCGCAAACAGGTGCCGGCTGTCGGCCAGCGGCGGCACGTGAAAGCCCGCCACCTGGCAGCGGCCCTCGGCCAGGGCACGCAGCGCGTCCATGCTGCCGGCAAAGCGCAGGTCGATGTGCAGCCGCTGCGCGGCGCTCGCTTGTTCACGCAGCAGCGGCAGCGCCAGGTCGTGGCTGGCGTAGACGGTGAGCACCTGCTGGCTGCCGTCCAGGGCCTCGGCGACGACGCGCTCCAGCTCGGCGCGCAAGGCCTCGATGTGCGGCGTCAGGCGGGCGCGGGCGCGCGCCTCGGCCCACAGCAGGCGCTCGGCAAACGGCGTCAGGCGCGCCGGCTGGCCGCGCACCCAATGCACCAGCGGCTCGCCCAGCACACCCTCCCAGCGCTTGAGCGCGCCCCACACATGGCGGTAAGACGCGCCGGTGGCCCGCGCCGCATGCTGGATCGAGCCCTGCTCGTGCACGGCGGTGAGCAGGTCGAACAGTGGGTTGTCCAGCGCCGCGCCACGCTGGCCCTGGGCCTCGAAGCTGTATTGAAGGTGAACGCCGCGCGACT
The DNA here is from genome assembly GCF_041914305.1 of Ideonella sp. Classification (NCBI taxonomy): domain Bacteria; kingdom Pseudomonadati; phylum Pseudomonadota; class Betaproteobacteria; order Burkholderiales; family Sphaerotilaceae; genus Ideonella; species Ideonella sp. The sequence continues at coordinate 172,822 of NZ_JAYSDQ010000003.1, read as the reverse complement.
GCATGCCTGGATAACCGTGCCCCGTTCACCGCAGTGTACGAAGCCGGTGGCCGGCGGCGGGCCCTAACTGACCCGGTCGCTGCTGAGGCGGGCATCGAGCAGGCCGGCCAGGCGCAGCAGCTCGTCGTGCAGCGCCTGGGCCTGGGGCCGCAGCGTGGCCGGGTCGTGCCCGGCTTGCAGTTGCTGCTCCAGCGCCTGGGTCTGCCGGGCCAGGGCCTCGGCGCCGATGGCGCTGCAGGCGCCGCGCAGTGAATGGCACAGCGCGCGCCATGGCTCGGCATCGGGGGCGGGCTCGCCCAGCAGGCCCGGCACACCGTGCCGATAGGCCTTGACGAAGCTGGCGAGCACGCGCTCGAGCGCCACCGGGCTGCCGCCCAGGTTGTCCAGCGCCTGGGGCAGGTTGAGCGCGGGCACCGAGGCCAGCCGCTCGACGATCGGGCGCAGCGCCTGCGGGGCCGGGCGCGCGGCCGCCCGCTGCCAGATCGGCACCGTGGTGGGCGCCTGTTCGGGCCGCGGCGCCCGCTCGGGCAGCCAGCGCAACAGCGTGGTGTACAGCCCGGCCGGGTCGACGGGCTTGGCCACGTGGTCGTTCATGCCGGCTTGCAGGCAGGCGCTGCGGTCTTCGCCGAAGGCGTTGGCGGTCATCGCGATGATCGGCAGGCCGGGCCCCAGGCGGCGGCGGATCGCCCGCGTGGCGGCCAGGCCGTCCATCACCGGCATCTGCATGTCCATCAGGATCAGGTCGTAGGCGCGGGTGCTGGCCAGCTCGACCGCGCGCCGCCCGTCGGACGCGGTCTCGACCGCCAGGCCGACCCGGTCGAGCAGCTCGCCGCCCACCTCCTGGTTGATCGCGTTGTCTTCGACCAGCAGCACGCGCTGGCCGGCGTGATGCCGGCGCAGCAGGGCTTCGCTCTCGGCCATCGGCGATGGCAAGGCCAGATCCCCCGCGGGCTCTTGCGCCTCGTCGAGCCAGATGGTGATCCAGAAGGTGCTGCCGACACCCGGCTCGCTGTGCACGCCGGCCTCGCCGCCCATCATCGCGGCCAGGTGGCGTGTCAGCGCCAGGCCCAGGCCGGTGCCGCCGTGGCGGCGGGCGATCGAGCTGTCGGCCTGCTCGAAGGCGTTGAACAGCGCGGCCTGGCGGTCGGGGGCGATGCCTTCGCCGGTGTCCTGCACCTCGAAGCGCAGCTGCGCGCGCTGGGCTTGCCGCAGCAGCACCTGGCCGCTCAGGCGCACCCAGCCGTGCTGGGTGAACTTGACCGCGTTCGACAGCAGGTTCAGCAGCGCCTGCGACAGCCGGGTCGGGTCGCCGCGCAGGCGCGCGGGCAGCTGGCCGGTGTCCAGCGTCAGCGCCAGGCCCTTCTCGCGGGCGCGTTCGGCCACCAGCTCGGCCGTCTGCTCCAGCAGCGTGGCCAGGCCGAAGTCGGTCAGCTCCAGGCTCATCTTGCCGGCCTCGATCTTCGACAGGTCGAGGATGTCGTTGATCACCTGCAGCAGGTGCTTGGCCGCGTGGTCCACCTTGCCCAGGCGTTCTTGCTGCACCACGTCGCGCGTTTCGTGCGACATCAGGTGGGTCAGGCCGATGATCGCGTTCATCGGCGTGCGGATCTCGTGGCTCATGTTGGCCAGGAACGCGCTCTTGGCGCGGCTGGCCGCCTCGGCCTCGTTGCGCGAGCGTTGCAGCTCGGCATTGGCGCTGCGCAACTCGGTCTCGGCGCGCTTGAGCGCGGTGATGTCGAAGGCCATCACGCACACGCCCAGCACCTGGCCCGGCGTGGCCTCGTCGGGCAGGTAGTGCACTTGGTGGACGACGGTCTCGCCGCTGGCGGTGGTCTGCTCGCGCTCGAAGTGCTGGGCCTCGCCGCGCAGGGCGGCCAGCAGGCGCGGCCGGTTGCGCTGGCGGTACTCGGGGCCGAAGATTTCGGCGTCGGTGTGGCCCAGCACCTCGTCGGCCGACCGGCCGAACCACTCGAGAAAACCGCGGTTGGCAAAGCGGCAGCGCAGCTCGCGGTCCCAATAGGCCACGCGGCCGGGTAGCGTGTCGGTCAGCGTGCGGTTGAAACGGGCCAGCCCCTCGAGCCGCTCGACCGCCTCTTGCAGCTCGCGCGTGCGTGCGGCCACCACCTCTTCCAGCTCGTCGCGGTGGCGGGCGATCGCGTCGTCTTGCTGCTTGCGCTTGGTGACGTCGAAGAACGAGGTGACCACCGCCATCAGCGCGCCGGTGTCGGGGCTCAGCACCGGCAGGGCGCTGACCTCGAACCAGGTCTTGGCGCCGCTGGGGCTGACCGTGTGCAGCAGCACGCCCTGTTGCGCCGGCTGGCCGCTCAGCACGCGGCCGGGCGGCGTTTCTTCGGGCGGCATCGGCGTGCCGTCGGCGCGCAGCGGCGTCCAGCCGGGCGCCACCACCGAGCGGCCCTGCCAGTCGCGCTGCAACGCCCCCACGATGCGCTCGGCCGCCGGGTTGCAGCTGATGACCGCGCCCTGCGGGTCGCACACCAGCACGCCTTCGTTCAGCACCGAGACGACCGTGCGGTAGTGGGCCTCGCTGTCGCGCAGCGCACGCTCGGCCTGGCGTGCGGTGGTCATGTCGCGCGACACGCCGAACACGCCGATGCGCTGGCCGTCGGCACCGAACAGCGGGCCGCGGGTGCACAGCTTGACACGCTCGCCATTCGGGCCGGGCAGGCGCTCGTCGAACACCTGCGGCGTGCCGGCGCGCCAGGCCGCCTGGTCGTGCGCGGCCATCTCGTCGGCCCAGGCCGGGCCGAACAGGGCCGCATCGTCTTGGCCGATCACCTCGTCGGCCCGCTTGCCGAATTCGACGCAGGCGGCGCGGTTGACGAACACGTAGCGGCCCTGCAGATCCTTCGCGAAGATGGCCTCGGACGAACTCTTCGCGATCGCCTCGAGCAGACCCAGCGCCTCGATGCGCGCCTCCTGCTGCGCCCGGTCGTGGTGGGCCAGCCGCAGCGCCTGGCGCTGCGTCCACAGCCGGCTGGTCAGGCCCAGGCCGAACAGCGACAGGGCCGCGGTGGCCAGCGTCCACCAGGTGATGCGCCAGGCCGGCGCCTCGACCTCGCTGACATCGATCTTCGAGACCAGCCACCAGTCGGTGCCGCGGATCGCGCGCACCGTGGCCAGCACCGGCACGCCGCGGTAGTCGAGCGCGCGCATGACCTGGCCGACACCGACCTCGGCCCGCCTCACGCGGGCCACGGCGAGCGACGAGGTGGCCACCGGCTGGGTCAGTTGACCGGCGCTGTCAGGCCGGCCGCGCACGTCGTTGAGGTTGACGGCCAGCGCGCCGTCGATGCGCCACAGCACCGATTCGCCGCTGGTGCTGGGCACCGGCCAGGTCGTCAGCATCGGGAACAGCGCGCGGCGCGGGTCGATCCGCAGCACGATCGCGCCCGGTGGCGCCGCGCCGGCGTCTTGCAGCGGCACGACGACGTCGAAGCGCAGCGGCATGGGCGAGCCGTCTTCGCGGTACACGCTGGTGTGCGACGGCGTGCCGCTGGCCAGCGCGGCGCGCAACGCGGCGCCCAGCTCGGGGCTGCTGCCGTTGGCCTGTGGGTGCTCGCTGGCGATCACGCGGGCCTGCCCGTCGACGATCAGCACGCTGTCTTCGTCGTTGGCGCGGCGAAAGTCGATCGCCCGCGCCAGCAGGCGCTGGCCGGCATCGGCGTCGTGATGGGTGGTCCAGCGCTGGTACAGCTCGCCCACCGCCGGGCCGGTGGACAGGAACCGGGCCAGCGTCATCTGCCGCTGCACCCATGCCTCGACCTGCGTGGCGCGCAGCTCGGCCAGCGCGTGCAGCTGGGCGTCGGCCTGCCGGCCCTCGGCATCGAACTCGCGCCAGATCACCGCGCCGGCGGCGACCGTCATCGCGACCGCAAAGGCGATCAGCGGCGGCCACCCCCACTGCAGTGGCGAACTGCGCTTCACGGCGCGTGGCGTGAAAACGGTTCTTGGCACCAGCCTTCCCTGGGCACCCGGTCTGTGCGGGCGTCTGCGGTGATTGTGCGCCGGGGCTTCAATCCATGCACCCTGCCGTGGGCTTGCGCGGCGCCCGAGCAACGGTCGATGGCGCACCGAACCTCGGGTTCACCCGGGGGTGGGGCGCCGGGGCACTGGCGGTTCATCCCCGCGAAGGCGCATTTCGTCGGACCGGGGTCTATTCCATCCTCGCCGTGAGGCATATTGGCGCCCTTCGAAATCCGGCGCTCCCTCAAGAACCATGCAACGACGACTGACCCCCTGCCGCCTGGCGGCGCTGATGCTCACCACGGCCCTGGCCACGCAGGCGCAGGCCGCGGCCGCCCCGCTGGGCCCCTTGAAGGACCCGCTGTGGCTGCGCTACTCGGCCATCTCGCCCAGCGGGCAGGAGATTGCCTTTGCCTTCCAGGGCAACCTGTTCGTCGTGCCCGCGGGCGGCGGCGTGGCCAGGCTGCTGGTCGGCAATGGCCACCACAGCTTCTCGCCGGTCTGGTCGGCCGATGGCCGCAGCATCGCCTATGCGAGCGACACGCACGGCAATTTCGACGTCTTCGTGGTCGATGCGGCCGGTGGCCCATCGCGCCGCTTGACGACGCATTCGGCCGGCGAGGTGCCGCTGTCGTTCACGCCGGACGGCAAAGAGGTGCTGTTCAGGGCATCGCGCATGGATGCGCGCACCAACGTGCAGTTTCCCAGCGGCCTGATGAGCGAGCTCTACAAGGTCTCGGTCGACGGTGGCAAGCGGCCGACGCAGGTCTTGACCACGCCGGCGATGGCGGGTCAGTTCAACAGCGCCGGCACGCAGTTCGTCTATGAAGACGTGAAGGGCTACGAAAACGCGTGGCGCAAGCATCACGTTTCGCCGGTGGCGCGCGACATCTGGCTGTATGACGCCAAGACCGGCCAGCACCGCCAGCTCAGCAACTTCGGCGGTGAAGACCGCAACCCGGTCTGGGCGCCGGACGATCAGTCGGTCTACTTCCTGAGCGAAAAGAGCGGTTCGTTCAACGTCTGGAAGATGCCGCTGAACCAGCCCGAGGCGGCGACCCAGGTCACCCAGTTCACGAAGAACCCGGTGCGCTTTCTGAGCATCGCCAAGAACGGCACGCTGAGCTTCGGCTACGACGGCGAGCTGTACACGCTGGCGCCCGGCGCCACCGAGCCGAGGAAGGTGGCGGTGCAGATCGCGGCCGACACCCGCGTCGACCGGATCGAGAACGTCAAGCTCAGCGAAGGCGCGACCGAGATCGCCGTCAGCCCCGACGGGCAGGAGGTGGCCTTCATCGTGCGCGGCGAGGTCTTCGTCGCGTCGACCGAATTCGGCGACACCCGCCGCATCACCGACACGCCGGCCCAAGAGCGCTCGCTCAGCTTCAGCCCTGACGGCCGCCGCCTGGTGTTTGCCGGCGAGCGCGACGGGTCGTGGAACCTCTACGAAGCCCACCTGCCGGGCAAGAAGAAGGACACGCCTTACTTCTTCAGCGCCTCGAACGTGCAGGTCAAGACGCTGCTGAAGAACGGCAAAGAGAACTTCCAGCCCCGCTACTCGCCCGACGGCAAGGAGGTGGCGTTCCTCGAAGGCCGCACCACGCTGAAGGTGCTCAACATCGCCAGCGGCAAGCTGCGCGAGGTGTTGCCGGGCAACATGAACTACTCGTACGCCGACGGCGACCAGTGGTTCGACTGGTCGCCCGACGGCAAGTCACTGCTGGTCAACTTCGTCGACCACAACCGCTGGAGCAACGAGGTCGGCCTGATCGACGCGCAAGGCAAGGGCCCGCTGCTGAACCTGACCAAGAGCGGCTACGAAGACGTGCACCCGCTGTTCACCCACGGCGGCAAGGCCATGCTCTGGTACAGCGACCGCATGGGCCTGCACGGCACCGGCGGCGCGGCGCAGCTGGACCTGTTCGCGATGTTCTTCACCCAGGAGGCGTTCGACCGCTTCAACCTGGAGAAGAGCGAGTTCGCGCTGCTGAAGAAGCAGGAAGAAGACAAGGACGAGAAGAAAGACGGCGACAAGAAGGACGACAAGGCCAAGCCCGACGACAAGAAGAAGGGCAAGGACGATGACGAAGACGTCATCAAGCTGCCCGAGCCGGTCAAGGTCGAGCGCGAGGGCCTGGAAGACCGCGTCGTGCGCCTGACGCCGAACTCGGGCCCGTTGCGCGCTGCGGCGACGACGCCCGACGGCGAAACGCTGTTCTACCTCGTGCAGACGGCCGAGGCCTATGAGCTGTGGTCGCTCAAGCCGCGCCAGAAGGCGGTCAAGAAGGTGGCCGAGTTCCCGGCCGGCAAGGCCGAGCGCGGCGAGCCCGACGGTGTCGACATCCAGCTCGACGCGAAGGGCGAGAACGGCTTCGTGCTCGTCAGCGGCAGCATCAAGAAGTTCAAGGTGCCCAAGGAAGAAGGCGAGGTCAAGGCCGAGCCGATGGAGTTCAGCGCCGAGATGCGGCTGGACCGCGTGGCCGAGCGGCAAGAGATGTTCGAGCACATCTGGCGCCAGACGCGCGAGAAGCTCTACGTGGCCGACATGGGCGGCGTCGACTGGGGCTACTACCGCAAGGTGTATGAACGCCAGCTGCCGTTCATTGCCGACAACCACGACTTCGCCGAGGCGATGAGCGAGATGCTGGGCGAGCTGAACGTGTCGCACACCGGCTCGGGCTACCGCCCGCACCCGAAAGACGCCGACGCCACCGCCGCATTGGGCGCGTTCTACGACGAGGCCTACACCGGCGCCGGCCTGAAGATCGCCGAGGTGATCGAAGGCGGGCCGCTGGTCAATGCCAAGGTCTCGCTGAAGGCTGGCATGGTGATCGAGAAGATCGACGGCGTGGCCATCGCGGCCGGCGCCGAGGTCGACTCGCTGCTGAACCAGAAGGCCGGCAAGCGCATCGAGCTGAGCGTGTTCGACCCGGCGAAGAACAAGCGCTTCGAGCAGGTCGTCAAGCCGATCGCGCTGCCCGAGCAGAACGAGCTGCTCTACAAGCGCTGGGTCAAGACCGAGCGCGAGATGGTCGAGAAGCTGTCGAACGGCCGCCTGGGCTACGTGCACGTGCGCGGCATGGACGACGACAGCTACCGCGACGTGTTCTCCGAGGTGCTGGGCCGCCACAGCGGCAAAGAGGCGCTGATCGTCGACACCCGCTTCAACGGCGGCGGCAACCTGCACGACGAGCTGGCCACCTTCCTGTCGGGCAAGCAGTACCTCGAGTTCCTGCCGCGCGGCCAGCAGCTGGGCTGGGAGCCGACCGGCAAGTGGGTCAAGCCGTCGATCGTGCTGATGAGCGAGAGCAACTACTCCGACGCCCACCTGTTCCCGTGGACCTACCGCAAGCTGGGCATCGGCAAGCTGCTGGGTATGCCGGTGGCCGGCACCGGCACGGCCGTGTGGTGGGAGACGCTGCAAGACAGCACGCTGTACTTCGGCATCCCCGAGGTCGGCTTCCGCGACGCGAAGGGCGAGTTCATGGAGAAGGCGCTGATCGAGCCGGACATCAAGGTGCCGCACGACCCGGCGTTGCTGGCCACCGGCCGCGACCTGCAGACCGAAGCGGCCGTCAACGAGCTGCTGAAGAAGCGCTGAACCTTCAGGCTTCGTCAAGCAGAAGGGCACCCGCGAGGGTGCCCTTTTTCGTGGGGTGGCGCTCAGGGCGACGCTGAACAGGTCCCCGCGAGGGACTTGTTCGGCGTTGCCTTAGGCCGCGAGCTTGAACACTGCCACCATCTCGGCCAGCCTGCCGGCCTGCACCTTCAGGCTGTCGGCGGCGGCGGCGCTTTCTTCCACCAGCGCGGCGTTCTGCTGCGTCACGGTGTCGAGCTGGGTCACGGCCAGGCCGATCTGGCCGATGCCGCTGCTCTGCTCGAGGCTCGAGCTGCTGATCTCGCTGATCAGGTCGCTCACATGCTTGACCTGGTTGACGATGTCGTCCATCGTCTGGCCGGCATCGGCGACCAGCCGGGTGCCGTTTTCCACCTTCTCGACGCTTTCGCCGATCAGGGTCTTGATCTCCTTGGCGGCCTGGGCGCTGCGCTGGGCCAGCGAGCGCACCTCGCCGGCCACCACCGCGAAGCCGCGGCCCTGCTCGCCGGCGCGTGCCGCCTCGACGGCGGCGTTCAACGCCAGGATATTCGTCTGGAACGCGATGCCGTCGATCACGCCGATGATGTCGGCGATCTTCTTCGAGCTGGCGCTGATGTCGTCCATCGTCTGCACGACCTGGCCGACCATCGTGCCGCCCTGGGCGGCCACGGTCGAGGCGCTGGTGGCCAGCTGGGTGGCCTGGCGCGCGGTGTCGGCGTTGTGCTTGACGGTGGCCGTCAGCTCTTCCATCGACGCGGCGGTCTGCTGCAGGTTGCTGGCCTGTTCTTCGGTGCGCTGGCTCAGGTCGGCGTTGCCGTTGGCGATCTGCGTCGAGCCGGTGGCGATCGATTCGCTGGCATGGCGCACTCGGCCCACGATGTCGACCAAGCTGGTGTTCATGCGCTGCAGCGCGGCCAGCAACTGGCCGGGCTCGTCGCGGTAGCGGGCTTCGATGCGTGAGCTCAGGTCGCCGGCGGCCACGGTCTCGGCCACCGTCACGGCCTGCTTCAGGGGCCCGGTGATCGAGCGGGTGACGAACCAGCAGCTGACGGCGGCCAGCAGCATGCCGACAGCCGCCAGCGCGATCTGGATCGACGCGCTGCGGCCCCGCACTTCATCCACATGGCCGACGACGGCCTCGGCACGCTTCATCGCACGCTCGTTGACCGCATCGACGGCCTTCTCCATGCCGTGCACCGCTTCCTTGAACTTGCCCAGCGCGGTGTTGGCGTCCTGGGTCGAGGCGATCTGGCCGCCCTCGATGCCGGCCACGGTCGATTCGAAGCCCGCCGCGTAAGCCTTGAACGACTCGCCAATGCGCGCCACGTCCTGCTTGTCCTCGTCGGCCAGTTGCAGTGCGCCGATGGCCGTGAGCATGGCCTGCAGCTTGGCGCCCGCGTCCTTCCACTTCTTCACATAACCGCTGCGCTTGTCGGCATCGGCCAGGTTGATGAACGCGTCTTTCTCGAAGCGGCGCTCTTGCAGCACCAGGATCTGCAGGTCGGCCGCATGCTGGGCCAGGACCACGTCTTGCTCCAGCGTTTGCTTGGTCATGCTGAACAGCGAGTTCAAGCCCCACATGCCCGTGCCGACCATCGCCGCCATCATCAACAGCACGCCGCCGAGCACCAGGCTCAGCCGCGTACCGATCTTCATGTTCAAAAGAAAACCCATTTCTGTCTCCGACTGTTGGACGCGGGCATCAGGGTCAACCCGCACAGCCTCGTTTATCGGATATCAAGCCAAGCCACGAGAGGCGGAAAAGCGTGCGAAAAACTGCACAAACTTACTTGTAAACATACATGTCAGCCGGATATGGTCTTTGTGACATGAACAAGACCACAGTGGAATCGGTTGCACGGCCGATCCGGCATGAGCGGGTCCGCCGCGGCAGCGTGGACGACCAGCAAAAGCTGCGCCGCGAGATCCTCGATGCCGCCTTCGAGATCTACGGCCGCGACGGCCTGAACGCGCTGACGATGCGGGCGGTGGCGTCGGCGGTGGGCCTGTCGGCGATGGCGCTGTACCGCTACTTCGCCGACAAGTCCGAGCTGGTGCAGGGCCTGTGGGACTTCGTCATGAAAGACGTCTTTGCCGACGTCAGCGCGGCGGTCGACGCCGCCGGCGCGTCGCCAAGCGCGCGGCTGCGCGCCTGCACCGAGGCGGCGATGACCTACTGGGAAACGCACCCCGATCACTTTCGCCTCGTCTTCATGACCGAGCAGACGCTGGCGCCGCGCAAGGCCACCAGCGTGACCGACCTGCCCAGCTACCACCGGGTCGTCGACCTGTCGCTTGGCATTCTCGAGGCCTGGGCCGACGAGCTGGGCGGCGACCGCGCCGGCTGCCTGCTGGCGCGTGACCTGCGCATGTCGATGATGGTGGGCTACTTGCACGCGCGGCTGATCAACCGGCGCTACCCGTGGGCCGATCAGGCTGCGCTGCGGGCCAAGACGGTGGACACCATCGTCGATGCCGCCAGGGCCTGCCTGTGCCCGGCTTGACCGGCGTCGTCCCCGTCCTCGCCCTGGTCGTCAAGCCGTCGCGTGCAAGGCTTCGTCCAGCCAGGCGAGGGCCAAAGCCAGCTCAGCTGTGGTGGCGTTCAGGGCCGGCATCAGGCGCAGGCGCTCGGGCCGCACCGCGTTGAGCAGCAGGCCCTGGCCGGGGCGCTCGCGCAATGCGTCGGCCAGCCGCTGCGCGCGGCCGGGCTGCGGCAGCTCGAGCGCCAGCAGCAGGCCCTGGCCGCTGCACGGCGGGCCGCCTTCGCGCAAGGCCAGCGCGTCCAGCCCGTCGCGAAACTGCGTGGCCCGCTCGTTCATCGCGTCGATAAAGCCCGTGGCCGTCACCACCTGCAGCACCGCCAGCGCGGCGGCACAGACCAGCGGGTTGCCGGTGTAGGTGCCGCCCTGGTCGCCCGGCTCGAAGCAGCAGACCTCGTCCTTCGCCAGCAGCGCAGCGATCGGCACGCCGCCGCCCAGGCCCTTGCCGAGCGTCATCACGTCGGGCGTGATGCCGGCGCGCTGGTGCGCAAACAAGGTGCCGGTGCGGCCGATGCCGGTCTGCACTTCGTCGACGATCAGCAGCAGGCCCAGCTCGTTGCACAGCCGCCGCAGCGCGCGCAGGAAATCGGGGGTCGCCTCGACCACGCCGGCCTCGCCCTGGATCGGCTCCAGCATCACCGCCACCGTGCCGGGGCCGATCAGTGCGGTGACCGAGCCGATGTCGTTGAGCGTGGCCTTCGGAAAGCCCGGCACCTGCGGCGCGAACATCGTGTCGAAGCCGGGCTTGCCGCTGGCGCTCATCGTGGCCAGCGTGCGGCCGTGAAAGGCGTTGCGGAAAGTGATGATCTCGTGCGCACCGCCGCGCTTCTTGCGGCCGAACTTGCGCGCCAGCTTGATCGCACCCTCGTTGGCCTCGGCGCCGCTGCCGGCGAGAAAGCAGCGGCCGAGCCCGCTCAACGCGGTCAGCCGCTCGGCCAGCGCGATCGCCGGGGCGTTGTGCAAGCCCGGGCCCACGTGCAGCAGGCGGCCGGCCTGGTCGGCCAGCGCGGCGGCGATCTCGGGCGGTGCATGGCCGAGCGTGTTGACGGCCCAGCCCTGCACCAGGTCAAGGTAGCGGCGGCCTTGTGAGTCTTGCAGCCAGCTGCCGCGGCCTTCGGTGAAGACCAGCTGCGGGCGCTGCGTGAACGGCATCAGCGCGTGGATCGGGAAGTCGGCAAAGGCCTGCAGCGGGGCAAGGGGCATCGAGCCGGCCACGGGCGGGAGGGTCTGCAGCATCGGGGCGTCTTTCGGTTCGTGAAGGTGGGGCGTGTTCATCTGCTCAGGGCTGGCCGTGTTCGTGCCACAACAGGGCGGCGCCCATCGCGGCGAACGTGGCACCGCTGAGGCGGTTGGTGGCGCGCTGGGCGCGGGCCGAGCGCAGGCGCAGCAGGCGCGTTCGCAGGCGCATCACGCCGAGCATCAAGGCCAGGTCCCAGGCCAGCTGCAGCGCGACGAAGCTGGCGCCGAGCACCAGCAGCTGCTGCTGCGGGTGGCCGAGCTGCCGATCGACGAACTGCGGCATCAGCGACGCATAAAAGAGGATCGCCTTGGGGTTGGCCGTCTCGACCAGAAAGCCTTGCAGCAGTGCGCCGCCCGCGCGGGCCCGTGGCGCCGGCACCGGCGTGTCGGCCGCTTCAGCGACGGGCGCGAAGAAGGTCCGAATGCCCAGGCCGATCAGGTAGGCGCAGCCCAGGACACGCAGCGCCGCATCGGCCCACGGCGAGGCGGCCAGCAACTCGCCGGCACCGAAGGCCAGCGCGCCGGCGATCGCCAGGCCACCGACGGCCATGCCCACCGCATTGAGCAAGATGGCCCGCCTGGTCGACCGGGCGCCCACGGCCACGGCATAGGCGAACGACGGGCCGGGCAGGGCCAGGATGACGCAGCTGGCCACCAGGAACGACAGGTAGAGCGCCGTGTTCATGGTGCCGCCCCCTCGACGGTGGCGGCGGAGCGGGCGGCCGGGTGAGCGGTCGGGTGGGCGGGCCGACGCGGACGGCTGGGCATGGTGTGTGTTCCTTCATGGCGAGAGGCTGAGGGAACCACCAGACCCCGGCGTGGCCGCCGCGCCCGGCCTGTTGCGATGTGCTGCACCGCGGGCCGGAAACGACAAAGGCCACGAGGGGTCTCGTGGCCTTGGGGGTGAACGCCGTTCTGCTGGGGGCGACGTTCAGGCTGGACGAGTCCGCTCGACGGTCAGTCGTCGGGCGTTTCGTCGCAGCGAGAGCGGGCTGGGCAGGCGCGTGTTCACGAGGCACAGCATAACAGCGTCCGTGCGGGCCGCCGCGCGGTGCGCCGAACTCACGGCACCAACAGGCTCGACAGCCCCGGCAAACCGACCGGCGCTTGCGGCACCCAGGGCACGGCGAACGTGCGTTGCGCCAAGCCGGCGGCCAGGCGGGCCATCTGCCGCCGCTCGCCGTCCAGCCGGGCCTGCAGCAGCGGGTCGTGGGTGCCAGCGGCGAGGATGGACTTGTTGACCACCCACGCATACGGCTCGATGCGCGCGCGGCGCAGGTCGTCTTGCAGTGCGGCCGCCTGGGACACCGGCGTGACCTCGGGCAGGGTGACCAGGATGATGCGGGTGTAGCTGGCGTCTTGCAGCCGCATCAGCGGCGTGACCACGCGCGCCGAGGCCTTGCCCTCGAACTCGCGCGTCATCTGGCGGTGGTAGGCGCCGGTGGCGTCCATCAGCAGCAGCGAGTGCCCGGTGGGGGCCGTGTCGAGCACCACGAAGGCACTGCGCGCCTCGCCCACCGTGCGCGAAAACGCGTGGAACACGGCCACCTCTTCGGTGCACGGTGATTGCAGGTCTTCGAGCAGCAGGGCCTGCTGTTGCGCATCGAGCCCCGGCGAGCGGGCCGCCATGATCTTGTCGATGTAGCGCTGCGTTTCTGCCTTGGGGTCGATGCGCCCGACCTGCAGGCCCGGCATGTCGCCGTCGAGCGTGATGGCCAGGTGCGATGCCGGGTCGGTGGTGCTGAGGTGCACCGCATGGCCCCGTTGCACCAGGCCGATGGCCAAGGCCGCGGCGATGGTCGTCTTGCCCACGCCGCCTTTGCCCATCACCATGATCAGCCCGCGCCCGGCAGCCGCCAGCTCGTCTACCAACGCGCTCAAGTGCGCGGCGGGCAGCGGCGGCGCATCACCCAGGGGCCGTGCGTGCTCGCCGGCGGGTGGCGCATCGGTCAGCAGTGCGCGCAGGGCGGGCAGGCCCACGGTGTCGAAGGCCCGCAAGGGCACGGTGCTCTGGGGCAGGGCGCGCAGGTCGGCGGGCATGGCGGCCAGCGCCTGTTGGCCCAGGGCCTCGATCGCGCTCGCCACGCGGTCATGGGGGTCGGTGGCCTTGAACAGGCCGTTGATCACCAACTGCTGGTGGGTGAGCCCCAGCGCGCGCAATTCGATCGAGGTGCGGGCCGCTTCGGCCAGCGCGCTGTGCTCGGGGCGTGCCACCAGCACGATGGTGGTGAGCGCGGGGTTGCACAGCGCGGCGAGCGCGGCATTGAAGCGCGCCTCCTGCATCTTCAGGCCCGAATGCGGCCCCAGGCATGATGCGCCGCGGTCGTTGTCCTTCAAGAACCCGCTCCAGGCCTGCGGCAGGCTCAGCAGGCGCAGCGTGTGGCCGGTCGGCGCGGTGTCGAAGACGATGTGGTCGTACGCGGCGGCGTCGCCGGCCAACAGGCTCGAGAACTCGTCGAACGAGGCGATCTCGGTCGTGCACGCACCCGACAACTGCTCGCGCACCGTGGCGCACTCGGCCTCGGTGGCGTGGGCCTGCATCTGCGCCAGCACACGCTGGCGGTAGGTTTCGGCGGCCACGCCGGGGTCGATGTTGAGCACCGACAGCCCCGGCGCGCTGGGCACCGGCACGGGGCTGTTGCGCAGCTCGATACCGAGCATTTCATCGAGGTTCGATGCGGCGTCGGTGCTGACCAGCAGCACCTGCTTGCCCGCATCTGCCAGCGCCAGTGCGGTGGCGGTCGACAGCGAGGTCTTGCCGACGCCGCCCTTGCCGGTGAAGAACAAATGCCTGGTCGGCTGGTTCAAGCCCAGGGCTTTGATCGGCATGGCAACGGGTCCCTTCGCTGGGTGTTCGAGGGCGCCAGCCCAGTCAACAGGGGGCCGGCGGCCGGGCCACTGTGCACCGGTTCGCGCGGGCGTGTCCAGCGCGGGTCACGCGGCGGCTTGCGGTGCCGGCTCGTCGAGATGGCGCGACAGCAGCGCGATCGCCGCGGCCAGCAGCGCCACCAGCAGCAGCGCGATGCGCAGGCTGGTCAGGTGCGCGAGCCAGCCGATGACTGGCGGGCCGAGCAAGAAGCCGCCATACCCGAGCGTGGCCATCGCGGCAATGCCGTGGCCGGGGCTGTGGCGCGAGCGCCGGGCCGCGGCGCCAAAGACCAGCGGCGCCACCACCGCCACACCGAGGCCGACCAGCACGAAGGCCAGCATCGTCAGGCCCGGGTGCTGGGTACCGATCGCCAGCGCCAGCACGACGGCCGCCGCCGCATTGCCCAGCCGCAGCATGCTGGCCGCCCGCCAGCGCGCCACCAGCTTGTCGCCCGCCAGGCGCAGGCCCATCATCGCGAACGAGAACGCGGCGTAGCCGAGCGCGGCCTTCGCGGCGGTGGTGCCCAGCGTGTCCTTCAGGTAGACGGCGCTCCAGTCGGCCATCGCCCCTTCGATCAAGAACGCGCACGACACGATCGCGCCCAGGCCCAGCATGGCCGGCTCGGGGAGAGCGAAGCGCGGGCCGGTTTCGGCTGGCTTGGCCGCCAGGTCGGGCAGCCAGGGGCGCGCCAGCAGCAGCACCACCGCCAGCGCGCAGGCCACCGCGATGATGTGGTTCTGCGGCGTGACCCCGTGCTGCGCCATCAGCCCACCCAGGCTCGCGCCGCACAGGCCGCCGGCGCTCCACAGCCCGTGCAGGCCCGACATGATGGGCTTGCCCTGCCGCGCCTCGACCTCGACCGCCAGCGCGTTCATCGCCACGTCCATCGCGCCGCTGCCGGCGCCGAGCAGAAACAACGTCAGCGCCAGCACCGGCAGCGAGCCCACCATCACCGGCTGCGGCAGCGCATAGCAGTAGAGAAAGCCGGTCGCCAGCGTCAGCGTGCGGGCGCTCAGGTAGCCCAGGCCGCGGCCGGCGAGCTGAAACGAGCACAGCGCGCCGAGGCCCATCGCCAGCAGCGCCATGCCGAGCTGGCCTTCGCTCAGCAGCAGCGCGTCGCGCACCGCGGGGATGCGCGACACCCAGCTCGCAAAACCAAAACCGTTGACGAAGAAGACCGCCGCGCAGGCCCAATGCTCGGCGCGGCGGACGGGGGAGGCAGAGTCGGTCAAGCGGGGCTCCTGCTCATCAATGATCGAGCAAATACATTCAAAGTCGAGCACATTAGAGCATGGCGCGGTGGCGCGTCCAAGTAGAATCTGGCAATGACCCGACAGCCGAAATTGCCGCCGCGCTTCAGCGAAGAGCGCCACGCCCGCATCCTGAAGCAGCTGCAGGAAAAGGGGCGCGTGGAAGTGCTCGGTCTTGCTCGAATGATGGGGGTCTCCGAGCACACGATCCGCCGCGACCTGCTCGACCTGCAGGCCCAGGGGGCGCTGCACAAGACCCACGGCGGCGCGGTGTCGCTCGACACGGCGCGGCTGAACTTTGCCGAGCGCTCGGGCGTGCTGGCCGATGCCAAGCGGGCCATCGGCCGCACCGGCGCGGCGCTGATCGAGCCCGGCCAGACGGTGATCATCGACGCGGGCTCGACCTCGCTCAGCCTGGCGCGCGCGCTGACGGTGCGCCCGGTGACGGTGATCACCAACTCGCTCGACGTCGCGGCCCTGTTCGACCAGGACCCTGGCGTTCAATTGGTACTGACCGGCGGCACCTGGCACGCGCAGTCGCGCGCGCTGTGGGGGCCCGCCGCGCGCGAGATGCTGCAGAACTGCCGCGCCGACTGGGCCGTGCCCGGCGCCTGCTCGGTCGACCTGGCGATGGGCGTGACGGTCACCGACGAAGCCGACGCCGCCACCAAGCGCGCGATGATCGCCGCCGCTTCCCGCACGCTGGTACTGGCCGACCACTCTAAGCTGCACAACGTGTCGCCCTTCGGCGTGGCGCGCTGGCCCGACGTGCACACGCTGGTCAGCGACCGGCCGTGGCCCGATGTGGAGGCGCTGGGGGTCAGGGTGGTGGTGGCGGACTGAGGCAAGGCCGAACAAGGCCCTCGCGGGGACTTATTCAATGTCACCCTAACGCGCCAAGTTGCAGACTGCGTGGCCCCCGAAGCAGGGGAGCGGTTCGGCCGCTGGGCCATGCCTTGGCCACGGGCATGTATCCTTTTGACGATGCCACATCGCGCTTGGATCGTCGACGCCGTCGGCGCACCGACATTCGACCGGCTGGTCGAAGGGCTCACGGGGTCGGAGCTCCAGTCGCTTCTGCTCGAAGTGATGCACGCGCGCGCCTCGGCGCGCACCGCGAAGGACCTCGCCGCTCAATATCGGCGCGACCCTTTCTGCGCACCGGCGCCGGTCGACCAGCGCGCGATGCTGGCGATCGACAGCCACCTGCTGGCAGCCGCAGAGCGCTTCGAGGCGATCGAAGTCTCGCCGGTTGCGCCCTTGGGAACATGCTCGGTCGTCGGGCTGACGGATCAGAACCGGGTGCTGTCGGCGTTGAGGGCCAGCGAGGTCGTCTCCGACCCGACCAACGTTCTGGCGCTCGAGTGTGCGCAGCAATTGCAGGCGAGCCCGAAGACGGAGGTTCACCTCGCAACGAGCCACCGGGTGGTTCGCGCACAGCCGGTGCCGAAGCAACCAGGCTATGCGCAGCACTTCCGGCTGTTCGCCCTCGCCAGCGCAGGCGTCGAGCGCAAGGATCACGCCTTCACGATCGACACGCTGGCCCTGCATGTGCGCACGCTTCTCGCGGCCTTCACTCGGCTTGAGCAGGCCGGATACGCCCTGGGCCAACGGCGCGTGGAAATCCTGTCGTCCACCGAAAGACGCCCCCTGGGCGACCACCTGGCCCGTCTGCTCGATGCCGAGCACCGCCCGCTGGAACACCCCTATTACTCCGGCGGCCTGCGCTACCGGATCTGGGTGAGCGGGATCTGGGTGAGCGTGCCCGGCTGCGAGGACGAAGAATTGCCGCTCGCCGATGGCGGGACCTTCGATTGGCTGCAGCAACTCGCGGCCAACCGGCGCGCGGTCTTCGTGGGAAGCGGCCTCGGCTCGCAATTGATCGCTCTTCGCTGTGGGCCCAAGCGAACGGCCTGAGCCGGGCGGTCGGCGACCCGTCGGCGAAGGTGAGTTGGTGCTGTCCGCCGGCGAGGCGGATTGCCCGTGTGAGCTTGCAGCCGCATCGGATGGTGCCGGCGGGAAGGGACTCCATCAGCAGTCGACGCAACGCACCCCTGTCGACCTCAGACGTCGCTCAATCCGCCTTCCGGCTCAGCCACGCCCACTCCCCGTCTGCTTCGGCCCTGGCGCGATTCGCGTCAACGCCCTGCGACAGCACGGCACTTCCGGCCAACAGGCGAACCGGCGGGTTCTCCAGTTCCGCGATGGAGAGGACGAGGGCGGCTACGCGGGCAGGATCCGCGTAGTCGTCCGCATATCCGTCCGCACTCATCATCGCGATGACCGCGCCTGCCGTGCCCACATACGGGGGGCTCGAGGGATACAGGGTGACCGAGGAGTCCTTCGCGAAATCCGTCCTCATGCCACCCGGCTCGACCGCCGTCACATGGATGCCCAGCGGCTCTACCTCCAGCGCGAGGGACTCCACGAACCCGGACAGTGCCCATTTCGTTGCGTAGTACGCGGCGGCGCCCGGCGTCGCGATTCGCGCGCCGATGGACGATATCTGGATGACATGACCCGATCCCTGCTCACGCAGGACAGGCAACGCTGCCTTGATGACGTGCACACTTCCCATGAAGTTCGTCGCGAACTGTGCCTCGATCGCGGCCGGCGGCATGTCCTCCACCGCCCCCACGTTCGCAAAGCCAGCGTTGTTGACCACGACGTCGAGCCGGCCGAAGCGAGCCACGCCGTCCGCGACGGCGCGCTGCGCCGCGGCGTAGTCGGTCACGTCGAGGGCGACCGGCAGGACGCGATCGCCATACTGCGCCACGAGGTCCTGGAGCCTTCTGGGGTCGCGGGCGGTCGCGACCAATTGGTGCCCTGCTTCAAGGACGGCGAGAGCGATGCTGCGGCCCAGGCCGCGCGAACTGCCCGTCAGGATGAATGTCTTCGGCATATGGCCTCCAGGTTCAACGGGATGAGGGATGAGGGATGCTGTTCACGGCAGGACGTCAACAACGACCTTGCCGCGCGCACTGCCGCCGGCGACCCTCGCGTGTGCAGCGTCGACGGCATCGAGAGCGAAACGCATCGGATCAAGCAGCGGCTTGAGCAGCCCGGCTTCCGCCAGCGCGGTGGCCTCCGCCAGGATCTCCCCGTGGTGCTCGCGGAACTCGCCCGTCAGGATCGGAAGGAGAGCGAAGACGCCCGAGTACGTGGCTCCCCGGAACGACAGGGGTGCCAGACTGTGCGTGCCCCATCCGAGCGACGTCACCACGTGTCCCGTATAGCGGCGCGCGGCCGCAAGCGATGCATCGAGCACCGGCCCCCCGACCGTGTCGAAGACAACATCGAACCCGTGGCCCCCGGTGTATCGATCTACATACGTCTCGACCGGTGTCGTCTCGAAATCGATCGGCGTGGCGCCGATGGAGCGGATGTAGTCCGCCTGGGACGCGGTGCCTGTCGCGAAGACCTCGGCGCCGCGCGCGCGTGCCAGTTGCACCGCAACGTGCCCCACGCCACCGGCGCCGCCGTGCACCAGCACTTTCTGGCCGCTGCGCACGTTGGCACGGTCGACGAGGCCCTCCCAGGCTGTGATGAACACCAGCGGCAGGGCCGCAGCCTCGCGCATGGTGAGGTTGTCGGGCTTGCGTGCGATGAGCTTCGCGTCGACGGCCGCGTAGTCCGCGAGACTGCCTTGCACACCGCCTATGCCGCCAGTGAAGCCGTAGACCTCATCGCCGACGTAGAAGGACGCCACGCTTTCGCCCACGGCCTCGACGGTACCGGCAAGGTCCATGCCGAGGACGGCCGGAAGCGGATGCCGGGCGTGCGTGGCCAGGCCAGCCCGGATCTTCGTGTCGAGCGGGTTGACGCCGCTCGCATGGATTCGGACCAGGACTTCGCCCGCGCGCGGGATGGGCTTGGGCAGGGCGTTGGCGGAAAAGGGCGCGTTGGCTTCGGGCATCAGCATGGCACGCATCTCGGCAGCATGAAGGGCGGGCATGGACATTCCTCGTTTGCGGTTGAAGGTGAGCCAGTGTTGGTCATTCGAAGTTGAATGGGAATTCACCAAAATGTAGACCTACCATTCAGTTTTGTATGATCTCCGCCATGAACTGGGATGACGTGCGTGTCTTTCTGGCCATCGCCCGGGCCGGCACGCTGAGCGCGGCTGCACGCGCGCTCGGCCAGAGCCAGCCGACGATGGGCCGGCGCCTCAATGCGCTGGAGGCGTCGTTGGGACAGGCCCTGTTCCAGCGAACGGCAGAAGGCTTCGTGCTGACCGATGAGGGAGCCTCGGTACTCGCGGACGCGGAGCGGATGGAGGCAGATGCGCTCTCGTTCTCGAGGCAACTCGAAGGTGCCGGCTCCCGCCTCGAAGGCATGTTGCGCGTGTCGGCCTCTGACTGGTTCGGCCTGCACGCGATCGCACCGGTCTGCGCGGAGCTCGCGACGCTGCATCCCCGCATCACCGTCGAATTGCTCACGGACGCCCGGCTCTTCAGCCTTGCGCGCCGTGAGGCCGACCTGGCGGTGCGCATCGTGCCGTTCGACGAGCCCGACGTCATCCAGCGGCGGCTGATGCACGTGTCCTATGCCCTCTATGCGTCGACGAGTGGCCCGCCCCTGGCGGACCAGGAGCAGCGGCTCGTGACCATGGACGTGGGGTTCAGCGAGATGCCCGACGCGATCTGGCTGCGCAGCCATTACCCGCGGGGACGCGTGGCATTTCGCAGCAACAGCAGGCACGTGCAGGCGGTGGCCTGCGCTGCAGGTGTCGGCGTGGCGGTGCTCCCTTGTTTGCTGGGCGACTCCCATCCCGGGCTGCGTCGTGTGGATCTGGATTCGCCCCCGCCCGGGCGCGACGTGTGGCTGGGGTATCACCGCGATCTGCGACGGCTTCCCAGACTTCGTGCATTGACGGAACTGCTGATCGAGCGGCTTGGCAACGCACCTTGATGTGGCGGGTTTAGCAGGACCGGAACAGGCTGCATCGCAACTCCGGGCACGCGACGGCGCGGCTTTCACGCGGGCTTGGTTTTGGCTTCAGGCGCGGCCAGCCCGCCCGCCCCTTTGCAGAACCGTGGCGGTAAGGCAGGGCGAACAACCACCACCGTGGCCTTCGCGGCGGGCGGTACCCGCTGGGGGCGAATGGGAGCGCCGAAGCGCACAGCGTTCGTGGCAGCGAGCGCCAGCGAGCCTCGTCATCTGACTCGCGGCCGTTGGTCGAGCGCAGCGAACGCAGTGAGCGCAGCGAGTTCGGCCGCGGCCACGAGCGCGAGCACTGCAGGGCACCCTCGGCTGCTAGCCGAGGGCGCGGACTCTGAGCCCCCAGCGGGTGCTGCCTGCCGCGACACGCCAAGGTTGCGCACAGGCTGAACCTGTCATCGTTTTGTCATGCGACCGCCGCCAAAGTGCGGAGCAGATGAAGACCAACAACAAGAACCATAACAAGATCATCACCGAGGGAGGGCCGAAGGGGTGAGCGGCCAGGGGTTGCGCCAAGGCAGTGCCGTTGGACGATCCCTCGAAGCAACTTTCTCACCCCGGCGCCCAGGCTTCGCCACGCAACCGGACCCGGTTGCCACACTGGCGTGGCGCACGGCACCGCGAGAGCCCGGGAGGGCGACTCGACGTGACCTCGAAGCTCCACGCCCGCCTTCTGCCCACTTCGCCGCCGCGGCCTCGCGCCTCGCGCGAGTGATCCGCGCATCGTCAAGGCGAAGCACCACCGCCGCCAGCCCTGCGCAATGCCAGGGCCTGGCCGGCACCACCACCAGGACATGGGATGTCGGCCCCGCCAAGAGGGCCGCCGTCCGCGTTGTCGCGACCTGCACCGACGCGACGAACGTGCCGAGCGAGGTGCGCACGACTTTTCAACAACACATCTTCGGAGGAGAACCAAAGCCATGAATCACGAGGGAAAGAACAGCCACCCCATGACGCAGCTGCTGGAGCCTGCCACGCGCGCGATGGGCGTGCGGGTTGCCGCGGCGTGTGCCGCCGTCGTCGCGCTCGGGCTGCTGGGCAACGTCATCTGGAGCGCTGCGGTGGCCGGCGCCGGGCTGCTGGTGCTGGGCGGCATCTGCATCGTCGGCATCGGCTTGCTGCAGGCGCTGCCCCTGCTTGGGCAGAAGTGGGAGAACAAGCTGCTGGCGTTGCGCAAGCAAGAGGCGCGGCTCAACCCGATCGAACAGCTGCAGAGCTTCATGGCGCAGAAGGCGCAACGGGTGCAGCAGTTCAGGGCCTCGGTGATTGCGATCGGCACGCAGATCAAGTCGCTCGAGCAGATGGTGGCCGACCGCAAGAAGCAACGGCGCGACTACGACGCCGCGAAGCAGGAGCGGCAGATCGAGGCGATGCAAGCGGCGCACGCGCGCCTGATCGACAAGCTGCAACGGGCTGAGATCGCGCTGCAGTTGCTCGCAGAGAAGGTCGAGGACAAGAAGTTCGAGTGGAAGTTCAGCCAGGCCGGGCAGGCCTCGCTGAAGAGCCTCAACGCCTCGGGCGGGCAGGAGCTGGTCGAAGAGATGCTGGCCGACGAGGCCTTCGACAGCGTGCGCGACAACTTCAACCAGGTCTTCGCCGAGCTGGAGCTCGAGTCGGCCCACCTGAGCATCGGCACGCCGATCGATCCACTGGACGGCGAGGCATGGGGCCTGCCGACGGTCAGCCTCCCGGCGCGGCAACAACCGGTGCCACGCCGGCACAACACGATCAAGAACTGACGAACAACGAAAGAGAGGAGGAAAGCGATGTTCTGGACCACATTGAAATGGGGCGCCACCGCGGTGCTGCTGGTCGTCTTCGGCCTGGCGCTGTGGCGGGCCGCCGCCTCAGGCAACGAGACACCCGACGGCGGGCCGGCCACCAGCGCCAACCCGAGCGCACCGCCAGACAACCCACCACCCAAGAAGTTCAACTTCTGAACAGACCCGACACAGATCAATCAGGAGATTCAAAACACATGAACCAACCACGCATCCAACACCTCACGGGCCTGGTGGCCCCCATGCTGATCGTCTTCGGCGCGACCAGCGGCGCGCAGGCCGCGCGCGACCCCGATGCCCCCGCGGCGGCCTGCACAGGCCTGAAGGTGGCCACCGGCGCACTGGGCAAGGGTTACGCCAAGCTGTTCGCCGACATGAAGACGGTCTGCGGCGCGGCGGTGCCGCTGTGCGAGGTCAACACCGAAGGCGGCCTGGACAACCTCAACGCGCTGTCGACGAAAGAGGCCGATATCGGGATGGCACAGATCGACACCTGGGCGACGATGAAGCTGGGCGACGAGAACATCAACGGCCTGCAAGGGGTGCTGGCCCTGAACTTCAACTACCTCCACGTGGTGACGGCGTCGCGAGGTTTTCGCATCACGGGGGCGGCGAAGTGGGGTGGCCTGTCGAAAGAGGACGATCAGGTCGTCACGATTCAGCGCCTCTCGGACCTGCGCGGCCGCCGGGTCGCCCTGGTTGGCTCGGCCCAGCTGCTGGGGCGCCAATTGGACCGGGCGCTGCAATACAAGATGGACCTGGTCGACGTCGAGACCGACGGCAAGGCCTTCGCCATGGTGCGCGACGGCAGCGTGGCGGCCGCCTTCTCGGTGAGCGGCTGGCCAAGCGGCACGCTCAAGCATCTCAAGCAGGACTCGGGCCTGACCCTGGTGCCCTTCGACGTGCAGACACCGAGCCCTCAGATGAACGTGCGCACGCTCAACTACCGCGGCCTGGGTGTGTACAACAACAACGCGCTGGCGATCCCCAACGTGCTCTTCACGCGGCCTTTCAAGGGCGACAAGGCGGGCGAGGTGGCCAAGCTCAAGGCCTGCCTGGTGGGCAAGCTGGGCGAGCTGCAAGAGGGCTCGTTCGAGCCGGGGTGGAACGAGATCAAGGACACCAACAGCACCTACGAGGTGCCGCGGTTCGGCACGGCATCACCGCAGAGGCCGGTGGCCGAAGGCAGCGGGGTGAAGAAGAAGGGCTGACGGGGGGCAGAGCGGCGGGGGCGCGAGGCTACTCCCGCCGCTCCCGCCGCTTCTTCAGCGCCCGTCCCGCACCAGGCGCACGGCGGAGGGGAACTCGTGATCGGACAGCCCGGATTCGCCGTAGTCCGCCCAGACGATCGGCGAGGTCGACGCCGTGTCGGGGAACATCTGCGTCGTGGACGTCCAGTAGGTGATGTCGGCGGGGGTGCCGGGGAAGGCCCGGCCGTCGAAAGAGACGCCGGTCAGCCGGGTGTCCACGATGCTCAGCATCTCCTTGAAGTTAGGCATCCGGTAGCCACTGCCGGCCTGCTGCGCCAGCGCCAGGGCCGCGTGCCAATCGAGCGTGATCGGCGAGCCGACGCAGGTCTCGCCTTGCACCACCTGCCCCTCGCTGCAACGCCGCCAGACGAGATCGGTCACGCGGTCGTGCACCTCCTGGCCGTCGGCGGACACGACGTATCGGGCGAGCTCCGGGGCCGGCCGTTCGCCGCGCACGAGGCGCACGGCAAATCGCGCCTTGCGCCCCCACGGCGCGACGTAGCCGGTGCCGAAGTACGCGAACCAAGCCAGGCCGGCAACCTCTGGAATGTCGGGTGCGCCACCATCAGCGCTCCAGTAGCCGCCGGCCTGGGTGTCGGGGAAGAACGTCGAATCGATGGTCGGGCCGGGGTAGGCGACGCTGATGTTGACGAGCGAGAACAGCTCGATCAGGTGGGGCAGGCGCCAATGGCTGCTGCCGCACAGGCCGCCGCTGCGGTTGACGGCGTGGACGTAGCCGGCGGCATCCGACGGCTTGCCGTAGCGCGGGTCCTGCGGCTGCCGTTGGGTGTAGACGCGGCGCCAGTCGCGCAGCCCGCCGTCGTCCGTTTTCAGCTCCCAGGTCAACCCGGTGACCCGGTCATGGTTGCAGCCCCAGTCGTTGGGCCCTTGGCCCCGCGCCGGGCGCGCCGGGCAGTCGCCGGTGCCGGCTGGCTCGCCGCTGTTGCACACCCGGACGAAGGCGAAGCCGGCGGCGCCGTCGGCCGAGCCGGGGTGGGTGGCGTCGCGCCCGAACGCCGCGTCCTGGCCGGTGCCGGCGCACTGGTGGGTCCACTGATCCAGGGGATCGGCGCACAGCGTCAGGCCCGTGTCGTTCAGGTGGGGGCGAAGCGACTGCGCATGGCTGGCCATCGGTGTCGTGCCCATTGCGGCGATGGCGGCCGCGGCAAGCCAATGTCGGATCGGGTGCATCAGGGCGCTCCTCGTCTGCTCGCGACCGGGGGGCTGCGAGATCGTTGGCTCTTATCTCACCGGCCCGGTGCGTGGAGATTGCGCAGGATCAACCGGTGCGGCGGTGGCCAGCCGCGCGCCAATGACGCGCCCGCTCATCGGCGCTGCCGAAGGGGTCAACGCCATCGGACATGGCGTTTCATGACCACCGCCGGGGTTTCGCGAATCAGCGTGCGATCGAAGGCCTGCCAGCCCAGCCGGCGGTAGAGCGATTCGTTGCGTGGCGTGAAGAGGAACAGCTCGGCGAAGCCGAGCCTTGCGCACTCGGCCGCGGCGCGCTCGGCCAGGGCCGAGGCGATGCCGCGGCCGCGATGAGTTGGCGCCACGTAAACGGCCGAGAGCCACGGGCCCAGGTGGTCGTGCGTGAGCGTGCGGCGAACCACGCTGGCACAGCCCCACAAGTGGCCATCGCCCGAGTGCGCCACCAGGCACATCGGAAGCGCGTCCCGCTGCACCGTGGTCTGCAGCGTGAGCCATCGGTCTTGCAGGGTCTTGCCCGGTGCGAGATGGCCGAAGGCCTCGTGGTGCCAGGCGGCGATGGTCTGCATCCAGCCCGGATGGTCGGCGAGGTGGTCGATGCGCATTCAGGCCTCTGCTGCCGCAAGCACCTGCGCACGCAGGCCGAGCTGGCTGAACAGGATCGGCACCGATTCGGGCGCCGGGTCGAGCCCCGCCAGTTGCGTGTGGGGCGCCACGTGGTCGTTCGATGTCAATGTCGATCTCCTGAGGCTTGAAGACACGTGCCCGAAAAGAATAGATAACTCGGCGCGGCCTTCGACTGCGTGAACAGTGCGATCGAGTCTATGCTCCTGATCAATGAAGTTAGCTGTTTGATCGATCTAGATAATCTACAGATGGGATTGCCGAGGAAGCCGCGCGCCAGCACCGCAGAACACATCGCGCTGGCCTTGCGAGATCGCATCGTCTGCGGCGAGATCGCGGCCGACAGCGCGCTGCGGCAAGACCAGGTCGCGCAGGAGTTCGACTCCAGCCACGTGCCGGTGCGCGAGGCCTTTCAGCGGCTGCAAGCCCAGGGGCTGGTGGTGGCACTGCCGCGGCGCGGCGTGCGCGTCGCGCCGCTGGACCTGGCGTCGATACGCGAGACGGTGGAGATTCGCACCGCGCTCGAAGGTTTGGCGTTGCGAAGCGCGGCGCCGCAGATGACCGAGCAAGATGTTGCCGCGCTGGAGGCTGCACAACATCAATGCAACGCTGCGGATTCGCTCGAGGCCTGGGACGCGGCCAACCGCGCATTCCATCGTGCACTGGTGGCGCCATGCCGCATGCCGCGCTTGCTGCAGATGCTGGACCACCTGCAACTGGCGAACTCGCGCGTCGTCTTCGCCGCCGGTCGGACGAAAGGCTGGCGGCCCCGCTCGAACCACGACCACCAGCTGATCATCGACGCCTTGAAGGCCGGTGATGCAGATCGGGCGACGAGCCTGTTGAATCGCCACATCGGGACGATGGAGCGGGTCGGATTTCCGACC
This sequence comes from Ideonella sp., assembly GCF_041914305.1. Lineage (NCBI taxonomy): Bacteria > Pseudomonadati > Pseudomonadota > Betaproteobacteria > Burkholderiales > Sphaerotilaceae > Ideonella > Ideonella sp. The sequence goes on along the minus strand of NZ_JAYSDQ010000003.1, from coordinate 146,650 downwards.
GTCGACGCCGGCGATGCCAGGGCTTGAGGGTGCAACAGGCCCTAGCATCACGGCCTCTGTCACGACCATTTGCACCAGGAGACATTCGGCATGTGCACTGTCATTGCCGTTGGCCCGCAGGCCAGCGCCGACGGCTCGACCTGGCTGTCCCATTCGGACACCGGGCCTGACTCCCGCATCCGCAAGGTGGCCGCGCAGGACCATGCGCCGGGCTCGCTCGCCGCGGTGCATTGGGGCCTGCAAGAGATTCGCAGCCCCGACCTGCAGCACCACGGCGAGGTGATCGGCCACATCGAGCAGGTCGCCCACACGCACGCCTACTTCCACTCGGCCTACTCGCACATCAACGAGCACCAGCTGGCCCTGGCCGAAAGCACGACCTCGCAGCGGCCGGAGCTGCAGTGCCCCCGCGGCGAAGGCGAGCAGATCATGACCATCGAGCAGGCGATGGTCTTCGCGCTCCAGCGCTGCCGGCGTGCGCGCGAAGCGGTGGCGCTGGTCGGCGAGCTGATGGAGCGCCATGGCTTCCTCAGCAGTTGCGGCGATGGCAGCGAGTTGCTGGTCGCCGCCGATCCCGGCGAGATGTGGGTCTTCGAGGTCGTCGGCGTGGGGCGGGGTTGGCAGCGGGCCAGCGGTGAGCCGGGTGCCATCTGGGCGGCTCGCCGCATCCCCGACGACCATGTGCTGATGGCCGCCAACTGGAGCGTGCTGGCCGAGATCGACGTCGACGATCACGAGAACGTACAGGCCTGCGCACACCTGCGCAGTTTTGCCCAGGCCCGCGGGTGGGCCCGGCCCGACGACGATGGCCGGCGGTTCAACTGGCGCGATACCTACTGCCCGATTCCCCGCGAGTGGGCCACCGGGCGGCTGTGGGCCTTCTACAGCGACGTGACTCCCAACCTGCGGGCCTGGCCCCAGCGCCGCCTGGAGAGCGGGCAGAGTTGGCGCACGCTCGACGCCTATGGCCAGGAGGTGGAGCCGCTGGACATTTACCCGATGTCGGCCAAGCCGGAAAGGCGATTGGCGCGCGAAGACCTGACCAGGTTTCACCGCTCGGCGCTCGAAGGCACGGTGTACGACACGACCGAGCAGCCGGCCTGGTACGTGATGGACGAGAAGGGCCAACTGGCCAAGAGCCCGCTGGCCACGCCGTTCCCGGGCCCCGAGTTGCGGCGCCTGCTGAAGCTCACACCGAGGCGGCCGGTGGCGCGCCACTTCGGCCACTACACGGCCTTCTGCCAACTGCGCCGCGACCGCCCGGACGATGTCGCCGGCGTCTACTGGGTGGCCCTCGACAACCCGCTGGTGAGCACCTGGGTGCCGATCCCGCTGGCCACGAGCAGCGTGCACGAGAGCTTCAGCACGCACGACCCTGAGCAATTCAGCGAAGCCTCGGCGCGCTGGTGCATCGACTTCGTCGACAACCTGATGCGGCTCGAGTTCCAGACCGCGCTGCCCATTCTGCAGAGCCTGCGCGAGCCGTTCGAAGCCGGGCTGCTGGCGCGTTGGGCCCGCCTCGATCAGCAACTGGCCGAAGAGCCCGACGCGCGGCGCCGCGCCGACGCCGCGACGGCATTCGTGCATGCCGTGATGGGCGAGCTGCCGTTGCTGTACCGGCAGATTCGCGAGCAGATGCTGGTGCGCCTGACCAACAACCGGTGGGTGTGAATGCAGCATCCCCGGCAAGCGGGCCGCAAGAGGCCCGTCTGCCGGGGACGCGATCGGGCCGGCCTGCGCCGGCCCCGCCACAGGCTCAGGGGCAGCCGGTGCCGTAGCCTTCACCACCGAAGTAGAAGTAGGTCTTCCACGCGCCGGTGCTGGTGGCAACGTCGATGTCGTAGCAGGCCGACTTGGTGCGCGTCTCGGTCAGGCTCGGTGTGGTGTACACGTTGCTGGTGTTCACGTAGCGGATCGTGCGCTGGTAGGCCGCGTAGCCGAAGCCGGATGCGGGCTTGTAGCCGCTGCCCATGTCGGTCTTGGTGTGGCGGCCGCTAGGGGAACTGTTGATGATCTCGCCGCCGAAGTCGACCTTGGCTGCCTGGTTGCGGATGCCGCTGGTGTCGTACAGCGTGCGTGGGTAGTAGCCGGCGTAGACGTCGCCCACCTTGATCCACCAGTGGCCCAGCGTGCCGTCCTTGTAGATCAGGATCTTTTGGGCGTACTGCGTGCCGTTGACCTGGCTTTGGTTGGTGTAGTAGCCGCCGATGGCCACGTCGCTGTTGGTCTGCACGAAGTCGTCGCAGGTCAGGTCGTAGCAGCCGGTGTTGGCGTAGCCGTCTTGCGTCGAGTAGATGAACAGGTGCGCATCGGACTTGTGCGACGACACGCGGTTCGGGTAGACCTGCCAGCCGGCTTCGATGGTCTCGACCGGGCTGCCGCCGACGACCCAGATCTGCGACAGCGAGAACTCCGACGGCAGTTCGGTGAACGCCTTCCAGATGTTCAGCGTCGACTCGGCCCCCCAGTTCGCGACCGACTGGTAGGCATGGGCGTACTCGTGCACGCTGGCCAGTGTGTTCCAACCGTCGCTGTTGGTGACCTGCCCGCGCTTGCTGCGGAAGTGCTCGAGCGACTCAAACGCAGCCAGGCGCGGCAGCGTCAGGCGCTTCATCGGGATCGTGCCCTTGGCGCAGCTCTTGGCGTGGCCTTCGGCATCGACATCGGTGCTCGCCGCTGACAGGAAGATGCCGGGGTCGCGCTGGTGGCGGTCGTTCATCGCGCGGTCGGTGTCGTCAGTGCCCGCTTCGGCCAGCGGCTCGGCCGGCAGCATGCTGGGCTTGCTGACCCAGTTGGCCGCGGTCAGGCCGTGTCGGCGCGCGCCGGGCTGCGTCAATGCGTCGACACAGTCGAACACCTCGCCGGGCGACAGCTCGAAGTGGTGCTTGGCGACGACGCCGTCGTAGTGCGAGCGCAGATAGGCTTTCATGCGTTCGAACTGGGCGTTGTCACGCACGCGGGCACCGGGCCGGCCGATGAAGTTGCCGATCTGCTCGGCGTCCATCTGCGACAGAGATTCAGCCAGCGTGGGCGTGGCGGCCTGGGCGGCCAGCGGCAACGCGGCGGCGATCAAGCCGGCAAGCAGCAGGCGGCGCGGCAGCGCGTGAGAGAACGAGGTGGTCATGTAGGTGGCTCCCTGAATGAATGTGAAGGCTCGGAGCGCCGCCAACACATCGTCAGCGGCCTCCTTCACAAATACGGAGCCACGGTGCCCAAACCGGACACGGGCAGGGCACCCAGATGGGGGATGCGCGCGCCTTGAACTAGGGCTTGCTAACACTACGGAGACCCGATGCGTTGTCACCAGAACAAGTCGAGCGCAAGGCGCAAAACGAAGCCGGGGTGCTGCCTTGCAGGCCGCGACCTCGCGGCGCTCGGTCCCTTCACCAGGCAGGACCAGTCCTCAGGACTGCTCCTGTCCGGGTTCAGCCCCGGCGAGGCTTTGCAACGCCGCGGTCGGCTGTTCTGGTGGCAACCCTTCGGGAACGGGCCGTGCAGGGCGCATGGCGTCGTTGCCCACCTTGCCCAGGCAGCAGCCTGGGCGGCGGCGGGCGCCTTGCCCCTGCATCCCTGCACGACCCGTTCGCACGGGCCTCCGTAGTGTTAACAGGCCCTAGGGGCGACGCAGCGCTGCGTGAGGGGCCCTACGGCCGGTTGGCGTTCGGGAAGAAGGCCTGTTCGCCGCCCACCTGGTAGGCCGCGATCGAGGCCTGGCCGGCCGGGCTGGTGAGCCAATCGGCAAAGCGCTGGGCCAGGGCCTGCTTCACATGCGGGTGCTTGGCCGGGTTGACCACCATCACGCCGTACTGGTTGAACAAGGCCTTGTCGCCTTCGACCACGATCGCGAGATCGCCGCGGTTCTTGAACGCGAGCCAGGTGCCGCGGTCGGACAGCGCGTAGGCGTTGCTGCTGGCGGCCATGTTCAGGGCCGGGCCCATGCCGCAGCCGCACTCGCGGTAGCCCGCCGGCTTGGCCTTGGCGAGGTCGATACCGGCGTTCTTCCACAAGCGCAACTCGGCGGCGTGGGTGCCGCTCTTGTCGCCGCGCGAGATGAACACCGCGTCGGGCTTGGTGGCCAGTTTGGCCAGCGCCGCGGCGATGTCGCGGCCCTTCGCGCCGGCGGGGTCGCTGCGCGGGCCGATCAGCACGAAGTCGTTGTACATGACCGGCCGGCGCTCGACCGAGAAGCCCTCGGCGACGAACTTCTCTTCGGCCGCGGTGTCGTGCACCAGCACCGCGTCGGCGTCGCCGCGGCGCGCCAGGTCCAGCGCCTGGCCGGTGCCCACGGCGACCACGCGCACCTCGATGCCGCTGGCCTGCTTGAAGGCCGGCAGCAGGTGGCTGAACAGGCCCGATTGCTCGGTCGAGGTGGTCGAGGCGACCACGATGAACGGGTCGTCGGCGGCCGTGGCGCCCGTCCACAGTGCACCGGCGAGCAAGGCCACCAGGGCGCGGCGGCCGGCGTTGATCATCACGTTGTACTTCGTCATGCCCACACCATCTCTCCTTTGAGGAACAGCTGCGCCTCGGGCGGCAGCGTGTTGCTGTTGCTGAAAAATTCGTGCGCCGGCCGTTCGACGACCAAGCGCCCACCCTCGAGATAGGCCACCCGCTGCGCCAGCCGCTTGGCTTGGCCCAGGTTGTGGGTGGCCAGCACTACGGTCATGCCCTCGGCCGCGAAGTCTTCGATCAGTTGCTCGACCTCGCGCTTGGCGCTCGGGTCGAGGCTGGCGGTCGGCTCGTCGAGGAACAGGATGTCTGGCCGCAGCGCCCACGCGCGCGCCAGCGCCAGGCGCTGCTGCTGGCCGCCAGACAACTCTCGCGCCGGCCGCGCCGCCAGCGCGGCCAGGCCGACACGCTGCAGCGCGCGCTCGGTGGCCACAGCCCGCTCGGCGCGCGGCACGCCGTGCAACCACAGGCCGAGCGAGACATTGCGCCGCACCGACAGGCGCAGCAGGAACGGCCGCTGGAACAGCATCGCGCCGGTGGCGGGCCGGCCCTCGGGTTGCAGCGCATGCCGGCTGCATTGCCCCTCGCTCGGCGTCACCAGCCCGTGCAGCAGGCGCAGCAAGGTGGTCTTGCCCGAGCCGTTGGCGCCGACCAGCGCCAGCCGGTCGCCCCGGTGCAGCGCCAGGTCGATGTCGCGCAGCGCCGTCACCGCGCCGAAGCGCACGCTGGCGCGCTGCAGGCTGACCAGCGGCGGCGTGGTCACCGTGGCCGAAGGCGGCATGCGCGTCATGCGGCCCAGGCCTCGCGCCTCTGGCCGGCGGCCTGGGCGGCGCCGTGCAGCGCGGCCACCGCGAGGTTCAGCAGCGCCACCACGCCCAGCAGCACCGCGCCCAGCGCCAGCGCCAGCGCCAGATCACCCTTGCTGGTCTCGAGCGCGATCGCGGTCGTCATCACGCGTGTGACGCCGTTGATGTTGCCGCCCACGATCATCACCGCGCCGACCTCGGACACCGCGCGGCCGAACGCCGTCAGGCCGATCGTCAGCACCGCGCGCCGCTCGTGCAGCAGCATCAGCAGCGCGGCGGCGAAGGGGCCGGCGCCGAGCGAGCGCAGCTGGTCGCCGCCTTCGGCCAGGGCGTCTTGCACCAGGCGGCGCGTCAGCGCGGCGATCAGGGGCAGCACCAGCACCGCCTGGGCGAAGACCATCGCGGTCGGCGTGAACAGCAGGCCCCAGGCGCCCAAGGGCCCGGCGCGCGACAGCAGCAGGTAGACCAGCAGGCCCACGACGACCGACGGCAGCGCGAGCAGGGTGTTGAGCACCCACACCACGCCGCGCCAGCCGGGAAAGCGCGCCACCGCGAGCCAGGCACCCAGCGCCAGGCCCCCCACGGCGCCGAGCGCGCAGGCCAGCAGGCTCACGCGCACCGACAGGCCGACGATGCGCCACAGCTCGGCATCGCCGTGCCAGACGAGTTGGGCGGCGAGTTGAACGCTGTCGGTGAGGGTGGACACCGGCGCATTCTGGGTCGCCGGCGCCCGGCTTGACGATATGCAGGCCGTTGCATACATCGTGGCTCGCACGCATGGCCGCGGCGCACAATGTTCGCCAACCCGTCATCCATCGAACCGCCGCATGGCCACCAACACCCCGGAACTGGGCCCGTCGCCGCTGGCCCGCGGCGACGCGCAGATCAGCGTTGCCGAAGCACGCGCCCGCATCGCTGCCAGCCTGGCGCCGATCAGCGGCCACGAACAACGGCCGTTGGCCGAGGCACTGGGCCGCGTGTTGGCCGACGACGTGGTCTCGCCGATCGATGTGCCGGCGCACGACAACTCGGCGATGGACGGTTTTGCCTTCCGCGGCGTCGAGCTGCAGGCCGATGGCGAGAGCCGCTTCCGGGTGGTCGGCGCGGTGATGGCCGGTGACGCGGCGCCGGTGGCCACGGCCGCTGGCGACTGCGTGCGCATCATGACCGGCGCGGTGATGCCGGCCGGGCTGGACACGGTGGTGCCGCTGGAGCTGTGCCGCGAAGAGGGCGGTGTGGTGCACATCGCGGCCGGCGTCATCCACGCCGGCGAGAACCGCCGCCGCCGGGGCGAAGACCTGGCGCAGGGCAAGCCGGCGCTGCGGCGCGGCCGTGTGCTGCGGCCGGCCGATCTGGGGCTGGCGGCGTCGCTCGGGCTGACGCAGGTGCCGGTGATGCGGCGCTTGCGCGTCGCGTTGTTCTCGACCGGCAACGAGCTGCGCGAGCCGGGCCAGCCGCTGGGTGCCGGCTGCATCTACGACAGCAACCGCCACAGCCTGGCCGCGGCGCTGCGCCGCATGGGCGTGGAGGTGATCGACCTCGGCCTGGTGGCCGACGACCGGGCCGCGCTCGAGGCCACGCTGGCCCGCGCGCTGCGCGAGGCCGATGTGGTGCTGACCAGCGGCGGCGTCAGCATGGGCGATGCCGACTACACGCGCGACCTGCTGGCCAGCATGGGCGAGGTGGCGTTCTGGAAGGTCGCGATGCGCCCGGGCCGGCCGTTCGCCTTCGGGCCCTTGCGGCGGCCCGACGGCGGCGACCCGGCCTGGCTGTTCGCGCTGCCGGGCAACCCGGTGGCGGCGCTGGTCACCTTCTACGCCTTCGCGCAAGAGGCGCTGTGGACGTTGGCCGGCGCGGTGCAGCCGCCGATGCCGCGGCTGAGCGCGCGCTGCGCCACGCCGATCCGCAAGCGGCCGGGGCGCACCGAGTTTCAGCGCGCGGTGGTCGAAGCCGCGCCCGAAGGCGGCTGGCAGGTGCGCCTGACCGGCTCGCAGGGCGCGGGCATCCTGCGCAGCATGAGCGAGGCCAATGCGCTGCTGGTGCTGGGGCACGAGCAGGGCTCGGTGGCGGCGGGCGAGTGGGTCGAGGTCTGGCTGTTCGACGGGCTCGTGTGAGGCGGTAGCGCCGCGCCAAGGGTGTGGCATCTGCCGCACTTCTTCCTTGTTAGGGGTGTTGCACGGGGGCCTGGCTTCCTAGAGTGCCCGTGGCCGGCGCTTGCCGGCACAAACGAGGGTTAGGTGTCGCAGAGGACCGGCGCCTGGCCTGCATACCAACAAGGAGAGATGCAATGAACGAGAAGATCCATACCGGTGCCTTCGCGGTGCTGTCCGCGTTGCTGGCGCTGTCGTCCAGCGGGGCCCAGGCGGTGACCTTCAGCTGCAAGCCGCTGATGGACGGCTCGGCCTCGGCCGGCGATTCGCAGATGCATGCGGGCGCCATCAACAACCGCCAGCAGGTGGTGGGCTTTGCTTTCGCGCCGTACGAGGGCGAATACGGCTTCGGCGCGGCGACTTGGGGCAAAGATCGGCAAGCCGTGCGCCTGAACGACGAGGCCGGCGGCTTCACGGTCCACTCGGATGCCAACGACATCAACGACGCCGGCCAGGTGGTCGGCGACATCTACGAACGTGGAGGCCGCGAGCGCGCCGTGACCTGGGTCGACGGGCAGATGAGCTTCCTGCCCAACCTGGCCGGCGACCAGGGCGGGGGTGCTGCGCTGGCGATCAACAAGAAGGGCCAGATCGTCGGCCGCAGCCACGCCTTGCTGGCCGGCCAACTGGTGTGGCGCGCGACGCGCTGGTTCAATGGCGCGCCCGTGGACCTTGGCGCGCTGAAGAAGAACGGCGAGAGCATCGCGTTCGGCATCAACGACGCCGGCGTGGTCATCGGCGCCAGTGACGTGGCGGGGCAGGTGGGGGCGGTGCCGGTGCGCTGGGTCGGCCACAAGATCTCGGCGCTGCCGCTGCCAGCGGGTGCCGCCGGCACGGCCTCGGGCATCAATGCGGCGGGCACGATCGTCGGCTCGGTCATCGCGCAAGGCGACACGCACCGGACGGCCTACGCCTGGCAAGGCGACCAGGGTGTCGCGATGAGCAAGCGATCGGCAGATACCGACACCTATGCCGAGGCGGTCAACGCCCAAGGCGTGGTGATCGGCTCGGAGCTCGCGCCAGGCGCCAGCTACGGCGTGCCACTGTACTGGGCTGCGGTTGATGCGCAGCCGGTCGACCTGAACGAGCTGGTCGGCCCGGCCGGCTGTGTCGACGCGTTTGGCCAGGCCCGTCAACTGATCGGCGCCCGTGACATCAACGACAACGGCGTCATCATCGCCACCGCCGTCAATCCCAGCGACTACCGCTCGTATTCGTTTCGCTTGACGCCGCGTTGATCACGCGCTGTCACGCGCACTGAAGGCTTCGAGCAGGCCGCAGGCCCGGCATCCCGCCGGCCCGCGGCCTTTTTCATCGGCAGCTCAAGGGTAGGTCGTCACCGTCGAGGGCACGGTGTTCTGCCCTTGCGCCGGGGCGCCGGTGTTGTTGACCACGTGGTCGATCACGCCGACACCGCCCAGTGACACGGTCGACAGGCTGTGCAGCTTCACGCCCGCCACGTCCGGCACCTCGAAGCCACGATCGGCGTGGATCGACGAGTTGACGTTGAAGTAGCAGTAGCTGCCCAGGCCCCAGGCCTCGTGGCTGGTGACCTTGTCGTTGACCTTGTAGGCCGCGTAGCCGTTGGCGCCGGTGCGCCAGGCGGCCTGGGTCGGCGGGTCATACGGCATCTCGTTCTGGAAGAAGTAGGTGCGGCCGCCGTTGCCGTTCCAGCGCACGTTGTACTTCTGGTAGTGCTCGACGAACAGGCCGTAGGCCGTCACGTTCTTGCCGTTGACGATGACGCCGGTGGCCGCGGTGTTGGTGGTCCAGCCCACGCCGGTGCCGTGGTCGGCACGCCAGGCCCAGACGTGGTCGATCAGCACGTCGTCGCTGTTGACCTCGAGGCTGGTCGCGGCCTTGCCGACACCGGCGCCACCGATGCGGAAGAACACGTCCTGCACCGAGGTCGGGTTGGCGGCGTGCGAGCCAGCGGACTTCTTCGGTCCCAGCTGCAGCAGCACCGGCGACTTGACCGGGCCGGCATCGAACAGCAGGCTGGCGATCTTGACGCCGTCGACGTCGGCGACCTTCATCGCGGTCACGCCGTTGTCGGGGATCAGCGTGGCATAACCCAGGCCCATCACGATCGTGTTCGCCTTCTTGACCGACAGCGTCTGGTCCAGGTGGTACACGCCCGGCGTGAACAGCAGGTGCATGCCGGCCTGCAGCTGCGTGTTCAGCTGCGCCGCGGTAACGCCCGGCTTGGCGATGTAGAACTTCGTCAGCGGCACGGCCTGGCCCGGCGTCTGCCCGGTGGGCGACCAGGTGGTGCCGGCCGAGTTGTTGCGCAGGAAGGGCACGAAGACCTGGTACTCGCCGGCGCCGTCGATGTAGAGGTACGGCTTTTCGCGCGTGACCGGGCTTTGCGCGATCGTCGTGTAGACCGGGTTCGGGAAGCTGTTGGCCGGCGCGCCGATCACACCCGTGAAGACCATGTTCCACACGCCGTTGAGCCAGCTGCCGATCTGGCTGTCACGTGTGAACCACTGCTGCTGCGAGTAGGGCTGCACCTGCGCGTCGATGCGCGAATCGGCGATGTAGCCGCCGCTGGCCCAGCCGTAGTTGGTGGGCGACAGGTTCAGGTTGCCCTTGACCCAGACCCGGCGCATCGGCGCGGCCTGCGCCACGGCCCAGCGGGTGCCGCCGTTGATCGGCGTGACGCTGACGTTCTCGACCGAGCGCCAGAAGTTCTGCGTCGCGTTGCCGCCGAACCAGCCGGCATCGACCGTGACCGCGTCGATCGCCACGTCCTGCGGGTGCTGGCCCACGCCCATCACCGAGGTGTAGAAGCCGACGTTGGCGTTGACCTGGTAGCGTCCGGGCTTGAACATCAGCGCATAGCGCTGCGTGCCGAACTGGTTGGTCTCTTGCTGGGCAAAGATCTGGTCCAGCTTGGCCTGCACGGTGGCCGTGCTCATCGTGTTGTCGAAGATCACGACGTTGGGGCCCAGGTCGACGGCGTGCGCCGACGATACCGACAGCGCGGCAAGCGCCGCGGCACAGATCCAGTTCAGGCCGCCGACATGCGTCGGCCGGGCTTGTCTCATGTTCATGAACTCTCCTCGTTTGATCGGGCGAGCGTGTCGCCCCGTGTCTCGTCCAAACCAACACTCGATCGACGCATTCGATGCAGGCGGCCGCCCTACCGGCCGGCCGACCCATTCTGATTGAAACCGCTTTCACGGTTGGCCACAATTTGGTAACGAGGTCTCTCGGCAGGAACAGGGTTTGTGCGGAGAGGGCGGGGCGGGCAACGCTGCGGTGAAGCCGCACCGCTGCGGGCGCGGCGTGCCGCACGGGGCTCGCCCGCCTACGCTGGCGTCACAGGTCCACGTGGCTGCCGGCGGCCGGGGCCTCGACCGCCCAGCCGAACTGCTGGGCGATCGTGTCGGCAAAGCCGCAGGCGGTGCTGGCCTCGCCGTGAACGACGAAGGTGCGGGCCGGCGGCGCCTTGAAGTGGCCCAGCCAGCCCAGCAGCGCCGCGCGGTCGGCATGGGCCGACAGCCCACCGATCGTGTGCACGCTGGCGCGCACGGCGTGTTCTTCGCCCAGCAGCCTGACGCGCTTCTCACCATCGACCAGGCGCCGGCCCAGCGTGCCTTCGGCCTGGAAGCCGATGATGACGATGGCGCACTCGGCGCGGCCCAGGTTGTGCCGAAGGTGGTGCTTGATGCGGCCGGCATCGCACATGCCGCTGGCCGCGACGATGATCGCGCCCGCCTTGATCTGGTTCAGCGCCATCGACTCGTCGACGCTCTTGGTGAAACGAAGGCTCAGCCCTTGGGGCGGCGAGCGCCGCAGCGCCAGCATCTCGCGCGTCTCGTCGTCCAGGAACTCGGGGTGCGACAGCGTGATCGCGGTCACCTTGTCGGCCATCGGCGAATCGACGAAGACCTGCATCGGCGGCAGCCGGCCCTGGCGCCGCAGGTCGGCCAGCAGGAACAGCAGCTCTTGCGTGCGCCCGAGCGCGAAGGCCGGGATGATGATGTTGCCCTGCCGGCGCCGCAGCGTGTCTTCGATCACCTGCGCCAGCTCGTCGATCGTCTCTTGCAGCGGGCGGTGCAGGCGGTTGCCATAGGTCGACTCGACCAGCAGCACGTCGGCCTGCTCGATCGGCGTGGCGTCGCGCACGACCGGCCGGCCGGGTTGGCCCAGGTCGCCGGAGAACACGAGCTTGCGTGTGCGGTCGGGCTCGGTCACCCAGACTTCGAGGATCGCCGAGCCGAGGATGTGGCCGGCGTCGCGAAAGCGGCAGCGCACCGCCTCATGCGGCTGCACCTCGGTGTCGTAGGCCACGCCTTCGAGCTGTTCGAGGCAGGCTTCGGCCTGTGCCACGGTGTACAGCAGCTCGGGCACCGGGCCCGGCCGGCCGCGGCCGCGCGCATGGTCGCGCTGCGCACGGGCCCAGTCCGACTCCTGGATGAAGGCACTGTCCAGCAGCATCACCGACAGCAGGTCGGCCGTGGCCGTGGTCGTGAAGACGGGCCCGCGAAAGCCGAGCGCACACAGCCGCGGCAGCAGGCCGCTGTGGTCGATGTGTGCATGGGTCAGCAGCACGAAGTCGATGTCGCGCGGCTCGAAGGGCCAGGGCTGCAGGTTGCGCTCGCGCGCCTCGCGCCCGCCCTGGCGCATGCCGCAATCGACCAGAAAACGCAGTTCGCCGCTCTCGACCAGAAAGCACGAACCGGTCACCTCTTGGGCAGCGCCGATGAAGCTGATTTTCATGATGGTGTGCAAGCCAGGATCATTGCATCGTCTCACAGCATGCCAAGTTGTCCAGCTCACGAGCCGTGCGGCGCTCCCTGGCCGGAATTGACGAACCTCAAGCTCTCCCGCCGCCTTTGGACGGACCATGAGATGGCATGAAGTAGGGGTTGTACATGCGGGCAAAGACTGGTGTGGGCGTCTGGCCGGCGCCAATGGCGCTCGTGGCGACACTCTTCGGTGTGACCCCTGCTCAAGCCTCCGAGGCCTTGGTGTTCGCCGTCGCCAAGCTGCCGCTCAGCATGCCCATCTATGTGGCCGAGGCAAAAGGCTACTTCTCTGCCGAGAAGCTGGACCTTCAGATTGCCGATTGCGATATCGGGCGTCAATGCCTTGACCGAATGCTCAAGGGGCAGGCGCAACTGGCGACCAGCGCCGATTCGCCCATCGTCTTCGCCAGCCTGAGCGGGGCGAAGTTCTCGATACTGGCCACGATGGCGACGATGCACAACTTCAGCAAGATCATTGCGCGGCGCGGGCTCGGGATCGCCAGCGTGGCCGATCTGCAGGATCGACGGGTCGGCACTTTCGTGGGCACCTCAGCCCACTACTTCCTGGAGATGAGCCTGCTGACCGCGGGTGTCGATCCCGTGCGCGTGAAGATCGTCCCTGTCGAGTCGTCCAGCGTGGGGCCGTCTCTGGCGTCGGGCGCCGTTGATGCGCTGGCCGTTTTCGAGCCCTTTGCATCCAGCGTGCTGAACAACCAAGCGCAGCAAGTGCGAATGCTGCCCAGCAATGGCGTGCAGACCGATACATGGAACGTCGTGGCGGCATACGCCCTGCACGGTCAACGCGACGCTGAACTGCAAGGGCTTTGCCGCGCGCTGGACAAGGCCATTCAGTTCATTGCCGAAAGCCCAGAAGAGGCGCGTGCCATCTTGCGTCGCCGGCTTGCGCTGGACACCCCCACCGTAGACGGGGTGCTGAAAGACATTGACTTCGAGCTGGAGCTGCGTCAGTCGTTGATCACCGGCCTGGAGGGGCAGGCACGGTGGGCCGTCCGCGGCGGCCTCGCCACCGGCAAGACCCCCAACTTCCTCGAGTATCTGCGGCCTGAGCCCCTCAAGCACGTTCGGGCCGGCGCGGTAAGCATCGTCCGCTAGGGTCTTCGCACCATGCGGCTACGTTCTCAGTTTGTCGTCCTTGCGAGTGTGGCCGGGATCGTTGGGGTCATTGCCTTGGTGACGCTCACATGGTCAGCACGGGAAGCCAGCCGTGTTGCGCTCGAACAGGAACTTGCGACGACCACAGCACGCGAGGTGACGGGGCTGTTGGTTCTCACGCAGGACTACTTGCTGTACGGCGAACCCCGAGCGCGGCAGCAGTGGCTGGCGCGCTATCAGCTGCTTGCCCAGGCCAATGCCGCCAGCTTGGCCGTGGAGATGAAGCGTGAGCACAGTCAAACCCCGGGTGACGATGTGGCGAGCCTGTCGGAGACATTCGCCCAGCTGACCGACATGTCGAACGTGAGCGGCGGTTCCGCATTGCAGGCCAGGCGCAGGGAGTTGCTGGTGGATCGCCTCCTCACGGGCGCCGAGACCATTGCCGAGAATGCCTACCAGCGTGAAAGAGCCTCTACGCTGCGGCGCAACGCTGCCGAGCAGCGTTTGATGTGGCTCGCCCTCGTGCTGCCATCGCTGCTGGCGCTGGTATTCGGGCTCTTGGGCTGGCATCTTTCGCGACAGGTGCTGTCACCTCTGACGAGGTTGAGCCGATCGATGGACGCGGTGGCGGCCGGCCGCCTCTCGGCCCGCGCCGGCAGCAACGCCAAGGACGAACTGGGCGACCTCTCTCGCCGCTTCGACCAAATGGCTGCCCAGCTCGAGGAGCGCGACGCAGCCCTCAGATCCAGTGAGGCCATGCTGAGGCTCGTGACCGACAACCTGCCGGCCATGATCGGCTATTGGGATCGCAACCTCACCAACCGCTTTGCCAATGCCGATTACAGGCGGTGGTTTGGCAAGTCACCCGAAGAAATCCGTGGTCGCAGGCTCGCTGACTTGCTGGGCCCCGATTTGTTCCAGAAGAACAAGCCGTTCATCGACGCCGCTCTGGCCGGTCAACGACAGGACTTTGCACGCAGCATTCCCGGACCCGACGGCGTCGTGCGTCACAGCCAGGCTGCCTATATCCCCGACGAGCATCAAGGGCGTGTCGACGGCTTCTTCGTGCTGGTGACAGACGTGACCGAGCGGGTGAACAGCGAGCAGAAGCTCGCTAGAGCACTTGAAGAGAAGGAAACGTTGCTGAAGGAGGTCTATCACCGCGTCAAGAACAACCTGCAGGTGGTGCAGAGCCTACTCAGTCTCCAGGGCCGCAATGTTCGCGACGACAGTGCGCGGGCGGCGCTGCAGGACATGGCGCTGCGGGTGCGGTCAATGGCGCTGGTTCATGAGCAGCTCTATGGCTCTTCCAGCCTCCGCGGCGTGTCATTGCCGGCGTACGTGGGCGCCTTGGCCGACCAGCTGACGATGGGTTCAGGTCGATCGACCAGTGAAGTGCGCGTGACCGTCGAGGCACCTACGCTCGATGTCAGCATGGATGTCGCCATCCCCCTTGGCCTGCTGCTGACCGAGCTGGTCAGCAATAGTTTCAAGCACGGGTTTCCCGACGGCCGGCGTGGTTGCATCAAGGTGCTTTTCGAGAGCGATCCCAGCGGCCTGCGAATCTCGGTGGCCGATGACGGCGTGGGCTTGCCACCAGGCTTGGATCCTTCGTCGACACGCTCGATGGGGCTGCAACTGGCCACCAGCCTGGCTAGGCAGTTGGGAGGAGAGCTCCATTTTCGGTCCGGCCCGGGCACGACAGTCTGGCTGGTCGTGCCGCATCTTCTGAACGAGGAAGACCATCATGAGCACTGAGCATCAGCAGGCGCGGATCCTGATCGTCGAGGACGAGGTCGTGGTTGCGCTGGACTTGAAGATGCAGCTTCAAGACATGGGTTACACGGTGATCGGCATTGCGGATTCCGGCGAGCGGGCCTTGGCGCTTGCTCGTGAGTGGCAGCCGGACCTGACGCTGATGGACGTGCGATTGAAGGGCGCCATGGACGGCGTGCAGGCGGCTGCGGTGATGAGGCAGGAGTTGAACGCACCGGTCATCTACTTGACGTCGTTCAGTGATCCAGAAACCGTTCGAAGAGCCGCGAAGACCGGGCCCTATGGCTACCTCACCAAGCCGTTCGAGATCAAGGAGCTGGGTGCCGCGATTGAAGTGGCCCTTTACAAGTCGCTGATGGAGCAGCGCCTGCGCGAATCGGAGAGGTGGTTCACCTCGACGCTTCGCTGCGTGCAGGACGGGGTGGTGATCACCGAGTCCGACGCGCGGGTGCGGTTCATGAATGCCGCCGCCGAGGCGCTGACGGGCTGGCCGATGGAAGAGGCCAGGGGGCGGCCGATTGGCGACCTGCTGCACTTTTCAGGCGCGACAGACCAGCAGACGTCTGCCGAGCACGCACTGCATGAAGGCCGGGTGATTGGTGTCGAGCATGCGCGCCGGCTGATTGCGCGCGATGGCCACGAGGTGGCGGTCGACGAATCGGCGGCGCCCGTCGATGACGCGCGAGGCCACCGCCTGGATGCCGCCGTGGTGCTGCGAGATGCCACCGAACGGTTGCGGCATGAGGACCGGCTGCGGGCGAGCGAACAGCGTTTTCGCAGCGCGTTTGATCACGCGCCGCTCGGGATGGCCCTGGTGGCGCTGGATGGCAATTTCATCCAGGTCAACGACGCGTTGTGTCGATTGCTCAACGGCGATGCGAATCGACTCAAAGGGTGTTCGCACGGTGAACTCACTCACCAGGAAGATGTGGAACATGAGCGAGATCGCCTGCACGAGTTGCTCATTGGCGGTGTCACGGTGGTGCAGTTCGAGAAGCGCTACCTTCCTCTGGGCGGGGGGCTCCCGGTCTCCACGCTGGTCAGCGTGTCGCTGCTTCGGGAGGGCGACGACACGGTCTGCTATCTGTACCAGGTTCACGATCTCACAGCCCAGCGCAAGGCGGCCGAACAGTTGGCTGAAATCACCCAGCAACGCATGAAGGCCCAGCTTGCAGAGGCCGAAAACCGTGCGAAGAACGAGTTTCTCTCGCGCATGAGCCACGAACTGCGCACACCGCTGAACGCGGTGCTCGGTTTCGCACAACTGATGAAGATAAAGGGCATCGGGGAAAATTCGAGTGCCGCCGCCTACACGGAGCACATCTTGCAGGCGGGGCAGCACTTGTTGATGCTGGTCGACGATGTGCTGGATCTGCAGCGCGCGTCTGCGGGGGCCAACAACCTGCACGTCTCGCGAGTGTCGATCGAGGCCAGTGTGCGACAGACGCAAGAGTTTTTGTCGCCGCTGGCAGGTCAGTATGGCGTGCGCATGGAATGCGAAGTCGAGCCCGGCCTTCATGTCCTGGCCGACGACGTGCGTCTGCGCCAGGTGTTGCTGAATGTGGGCTCGAACGCGATCAAGTACAACAAGCCAGGCGGCAGCCTGAAGTGCCGAACCGATCTTTCAATCCCTGGCCGCGTGCGCCTTCACGTGGACGATACAGGCATCGGCATAGCGCCCGAAGCGATGGAGCGGCTGTTTCGTCCGTTCGATCGCCTTGGCAAGGAGCGCTCGCCGATCCCCGGCACCGGCTTGGGCCTGGTCATCGCGCGCAGCCTGATGGAGCAGATGGGCGGAAGCTTCAACATCACGAGTCGCCTCGGGGAGGGGACGTCGGTCTGCCTTGAGCTGCCCGCGGCCTGAGCCGGGCGGCTGCCCGACCTCTCGGAAAGCGCCTGGTGCCCGCGGGATCGCGTCCGGCGGCACCAGGGCGGGCAGGCTGACCGCTACTCGAGCTTCCAGACGTAGTCGACTTCGAAGGTGCCGCCGATGGCGCGGCCGTTCTCGTCGACGCCGGCGGTGAAGTGGCAGCTGGCGAGCTTGCTTTCGGCCACCTTGTCGAGCAGGCGATGTTCGCGCGTGAGCCCGGCCGACTTGACGATCTCGGAGCGCACCAGCGCGCCGGCCGCGTCGATGGTGAAGCGCAGGCGCGTCAGGCCGGTGGCCTCGGCGCGGCGGGCGGCGGCGGGGTAGTCGTCGCTGCCCGGCGCGCAGGCCAGCACGTTGGCGATGGCCGGCTTGGCCACGGCGCGGGGCTGCGGGGGCGCAACCGGCGTGGTGTTCGTCGCCGAGTCGGCCCACGGCTGCGCGTCGCTGCTGCCCTCTCGGTTGGCGGTGATGGTCGGCTCTGGCGTTGCCGACACGCGGACTTCTTCGGGCACCGGCGCCAGGTAGACCGGCCGAGCCGTGCTCTTGGGCTGGGGCAGTGCCGGCGCTGGTGGTGGCGGTGGCATCTGCACGTCCTTGACGACCTCGATGTCGACCGGTGGCTTGATGATCTCGATGACCCGCGTGCCCAGGCCGTTGAGCAAGGCCCAGCCCAGCAAGAGGTGAAGCGTGACGACGACGGCAAGACCCGTCGAATGCCCACCGGCCGGGGCGCGAAGCTGTTCAGCGTAGTTCAATGGTTGACCCTCCAACCCGGGCCAAGTTACACCGATCCAACCGTATCCGTCTGCCCGGTTATTTGATCGTACGCGGGGTCTCCCGGCTTGCCAATGGGGGCGTGCGCAGGCGTGTCGCCACCGTGGGCCCGGGCGAGGCGATCAAGGCCGGACCGCAGGGTCCCAGTGTTCGGCGATCTTGCCGTTCTCGATGCGGAACATGTCGAACCAGGTGGTCGTGTAGCTCTTCGACGCGTCCTTGGCGTCCACCATGTTGCGCACGAAGCTCAGCACGACGAGATCGCCCTCGGCCGTGATCGACACCAACGGCGCGCTGACCTTCGCCTCGATGGCCTGCGGCTTCTTGAATTGGCCGAAGAAGTCGACGAAGGCCGCACGGCCGGTCGGCACGCCGGGGTTGTGCTGGATGTAGCCCTCGGCCATGTACTTCTCGGCCAGCTCGAGGTGGCCGGCTTCGAAAACCTCGCGCCAGAAGTCGTAGACGAGCCGCTTGTTTCTCGCGAGCTGCGGGTCGGCGCTGGCGAGCAGGGCTGCATGGTCCGGCGCTGCCACGACCGCCACCTGGGCTGCGGCGGGGGCAAGCAGGGTGGCGGCGAGACAAGCCGACAGCGTGAGTCGAGCGACGGTTCGAGCAAGCATGGGTGAACGGTGGCGGGTTGGTGATGACCCCAGTGTCTCGCGCCCGCGCATGGGCCGGTGGCGGATCGGACGAAGTGGGCCGGGGCGCGGCCGAAATCGGCGAAGAAGGGGTTCGCCTGCTACCCTTCGGCCCGCGCCCCCCAGGCGCCGCAAGCGCGCCATCACAACGACCGAGGCGGTGCTCGAGCCCCGAGCACCGAGGAGCAGAGCCATGAAGATTGTCAAGTTCGGCCTCATGCAACGCCTTTGCTGGCCCCACCGGCCCCACCGGCCTGCCATCGCGCTGCGCACTGGGGCGCTGATGGCGCTGGCACTCTGCGCGACGGGCTTGAAGGCCGCCGCGATTACCGTTCAGGCTGAGGGTTATGCCTACATGAACGGCATCGTCGTCGAGCCCACGCAAGACACGGGCGGCGGCAAGGACGTGACCGGCACCGACCCCGGCGACTGGCTGAGCTATGCGGCCGTCAACCTGCCATGCGCCGGAACGTATGCCTTCAAGGCACGCGTGGCCAGCAAGAACGGTGGCGGCACCTTCAACTTCGAGAAGGCCGGCGGCGGCACCACCTACGCCCAGGTGAAGGTGCCGCGCACCGGCGGCAAGCAGGCCTGGAAGACCATCGTGCAGGACGTGACGCTGGGCGCGGGCGACCAGGCCTTCGGCGTCGCGGTGACGCAGGGCGGGTGGAGCCTGAACTGGTTCCGGCTGGTGCCCAAGTGCAGCAGCGCCGAAACGGCCCAGACGGCCGCCAAGAACATGCACCAGGGCTTCAACCTGGGCAACATGTTCGATGTGACGCAGAACCCGCCGAACTTCCAGGCGGCGAAGGCGAAGATCGATGCCTACTACGCCCAGGGCTTTCGCAACGTGCGCATCCCGATCACCTGGACCGAAGTCACCAACGGCTCGATGCTGGTCAACAACGCGCTGGTGGGTGATGTGAACCGCAGCCACCCCCGCCTGGGCGAGATCAAGCAGACGGTCGACTACGCGCTGTCGCTGTCGGGCATGTATGTGGTCATCAACGCCCACCACGAATCGGCGCTGAAGGACAACAACCGCGCATCGGTGCTGGAGCGGCTGTGGGCCGACATTGCCGACATTTTCAAGGACCGGGGCCAGCACCTGATCTTCGAGATCCTGAATGAGCCGCACCTGAGCAACGGAAGCGCGATGCCGCCGGCCAACCTGCGCAACATGACCGCGCTGGCCTACGCCAAGATCCGTGCGGTCAGCCCCCAGCGCATCGTGGTGATCGGCGGCAACCAGTGGTTCGGCGCCGGCGAGATGGCGCAGACCTGGCCCGACCTGAACGGCGTGGGCAATGGCAACGACGCCTACCTGATGGCCGAGTTCCACCACTACAACCCGTGGTCGTTCAACGGCGACAACCAGGGCGACTACGCCGACAACTGGACCGACGCCGACGTCTACAACCCGATGGACACGATGCTCGGCTGGGCCAATTCAACCGGCCGCGGCATGCCGGTCTACATCGGCGAATGGGGCACCGGCTGGGGCAGCCGATACCAGGTGATGCAGTGCAACAACATCCGCCTGTGGTACCAGAAGCTCGACCACCAATATGCCTCGGTCAAAGGCATGCCGACCGCGGTGTGGGACGACGGCGGCTGGTTCAAGATCTTCGACCACGGCAGCAACAGCTTCGCCAACAACCTGTACCAGTGCATCTCGGGCAGCTGTGCCTGGGATGGTGGCGAGCGTTTCAACAGCGCCTGCTACTGATCGCGGCAGGCGGCGCTAACGCTTGTCTTGCAGGCTCTGCAACTCGGCCAGCGTGTTGGCGTTGAAGAACGCGTCGGCGTCGTCGAACAGCACCTCGCTGCAGCGCTGCTGCTTGGCCCAGCGGTCGATCTTGCGCTCGCCGGCAGTGGTGGCGCGCACCAGGCTCTCCAGCAGCGTGGTGCGCATCATGCAGAACACCGGCTGCACCTGCACGCTGCCGTCGGGCTCTGGCGTGGTGGCGATCACGATCTCAGCGTCGTCGCGCTCCATCGCCTCGGCCAGCCGGGCGACCAGGTCGAGCGGAAAGTTCGGCGTGTCGCAGGGCACCGTGACCAGGTAGGGCGTTTCGCAACGCTCCAGCCCGGCCAGGAAGCCGGCGAGCGGGCCCGGGTAGTCGGGCAGCGCGTCGGGCCAGACCGGCGAGCCCATGGCCTCGTAGGCCGCCAGGTTGCGGTTGGCGTTGACCATCGTCGGCCCTACCTGCGGCGCCAGGCGCAGCAGCGTGTGCAGCGCCAGCGGCATGCCGAGGTGGTTCTGCAGGCCCTTGTCGGCACCGCCCATGCGGCTGCCGCGGCCGCCGGCGAGCACCAGGCCGGTGATGTCTTGCTTGTCGATTGCCATGGCGCTATTCGACCATGTCGAAGGCCTGCGCCTCGACCTGCACGAAGGCGCGGGTCAGCGCGGCGACGGCGCGCCAGGTGATGGCGGCCGGTTGCGCGTCGACCGCATCGCACAGGCGCTCGACCCAGGGCTGCAGGTGCGCGCGGAAGAAGCGGCGCTGCTGTTCCAGCGTGCAGGTGAGCGCATCGTCGCCGGCGATCAGGTAGCGCATCACCTCGAAGCCGTAGGCGACGTGGTCTTCGGTTTCGCCGCGGTCGGCGTCGCGCGTCAGGCCCAGCGCGGCGAGGTCGCTGCGCAGCGCGGCCAGCGGCTTCTCGTTCAAGAAGCCGCTGAGGTAGTACGAGCCGTAGAGAAAGACCTCGGGTTTGCCGACGCCGCCGAAGAGCGCGTCGTGCTCTGCCGCGGCGTGTGGCGCGGTGGTGGCGCGCATGGCGGCCACCAAGTCGTGCCACGGCGCTTCGAGGTGGCCACCCGGCACCGGGGCTTCGGTGACGGCGACGCGAAACTGCGCCAGCAGCGCATCGTCCGCCGGCGCGAGCCACAGCCGCGCGAGCAGGCCATACAGCTCGGCGCGGGCCAGTTCTTCGCCCTGGTCGGGGCGGGTGAAGTGCAGGGCGCTCGTCTCGGTCATCGCATCACAGGTCGGTGATCCGGACTTCGCCGGGGTGGGTGTGGATGTCGATCACGCGGCAGTCGCTGCACATCTTCAGCCGCTCGGCCGCCGCGCCCTGGAAAGCCGCGTGGCCTGCCAGTTTGGCCAGCATCATCTCGATCGCGCGCAGCGTGCCGAAGGGCTTGCCGCAGCGGATGCAGACGAAGGGCTGGGCTTCGTTCAGCACGCGGGCCGACTTGCGCGCGCGGCCCTCGTCGGCCAGCCACAGCCGCGGCTGCAGCGTGATCGCCCGCTCGGGGCAGGTGCCGGCGCACAGGCCGCACTGCACGCAGTTCTTTTCGATGAACTTCAGCTGCGGCCGGTCGGGGTTGTCGGCCAGCGCGCCTTCGGGGCAGGCGCCGACGCAGGCCAGGCACAAGGTGCAGCGCTCGGTGTCGACCTGCAGCGTGCCGCAGGGCGAGCCGGCGGCCGGCAGCGTGATGGCGTCGGGCACCGGTGCGGGGGCTTGCTGGCGCAGATGGTCGAGCGCGAGTTCGAGTGTCGAGCGCTTGTCGGCCTGGGTGGCGAACGTGGCCGGCTTTGCCACGGCCTGCGCCGGTGCGCCGCGCAGCGCGGTGTCGAGCGCCTGCGGGTCGCGAGCGTCGATCAGGCGCAGGTGTTCGCCGCGGTAGCCCAGGCCCGCGAGGATGGCCTGGCCGATGGCCATCTGCTCGGCCAGCGCGCGCCGGTAGTCGGGCGCCTCTTCATCCGTCAGCAGCACCCAGACCTGCGACGCGCCTTGCGCGATCGCGGCCAGCCACAGGTCGAGCCCGGTGCTGGCGGTGTGCCACACCGGCACCGGGATCACCCGCGCGGGGATGCCGTGCAGCTTGCGGTCGGTGCGCGCCGCGCGGCCGAGCGCGTCGATGAGGTGCTGGCCGGCGTCTTCGCTGTGCAGCAGCAAGGCGGCATCGCGCCCGCCGGCGCGTGCGTAGGTGGCGAGCAGGGTCTGCAGCCGCTTGCCCTGGTCGGCCGGGTTCGGCGCGGCGTAGGTCAGCGCGCCGCTCGGGCAGACGGTGGAGCAGGCGCCGCAGCCCACGCACAGGTGCGGCTCGACGACGATGCCGCCGGGCGGCTGCAGGTCGTTCTTCGAGCGGCCCTTGGCCGATGCGTCGCTGCGGATGGCCCGTGCCGAGCAGACGTCGATGCAGGCTGTGCAGCCGATCTGCTCGTTGCGGCTGTGGGCGCACAAGCGCTGCTGGTAGCGAAAGAAGCGCGGCTTGTCGAACGCGCCGACCAGCCCGCGCAGTTGCAGCACCGCGTCGAACAGGCGGCGCTCGTCGGCGCCGGCATGAAAGTAGCCTTGCGGCGGCTGGTGCATCGTGAACGCCGGCGCGGGCTGCAGGTCGAGCACCAGGTCGAAGCGCTCACGGTGCGCCACCGGCTCACGCTGGAAGTCGATCGCGCCGGCGGCCTCGCAGACCCGCACGCAGTCGCGGTGGCTTTGGCACCGCGACAGATCGACCTGGTAGCCGAGGTCGATCGCGTTTTCGGGGCAGGCCTCGACGCAGGCATTGCAGCGGGTGCACAGGTCGAGGTCGATCGGTTGGTGGCTTTGCCAGGCGGCCTCGAAGGCGCCGAGCCAGCCGCTGAGGCCGGTCAGCCGGCCGGTGTGCACCGCGTGGTCGTGGGCCTGCGGCAGCTCGCCGCCGGGCACGGTGACCAGCAGGCTGACGTCCAGCCCATCACCCAGCAACGCGGCGGCGCGGCTGGCCGTGGTGGCATCGCCGATCACCAGCGTGCGGCCGGCCGAGCGGTAGCCGACGGTGCCCACCGGCTCGGGCGGCGGCAGCTGTGCGGCGGCCAGCAGCGCGGCGATCTTCGGCGTGGCCTGCGCCGCGTCGCGCGCCCAGCCGCCGGTCTCGCGGATGTTGAAGAAGCGGATCGGCCTTTCGGTGATCGACGGCGCGCCAGCGGTCTCTTCGTTCAGCGCGGCGAAGAGCCGGCGCTCTTGGGTGCAGGCGATGACCAGCGTGTCGTGTTCGTCGGTGGCCGCGCGCTGGAAGGCGGCGGCCTCGCGCCGGCACAGCAGGCTGTGGGTGTGCTGCAGGCCGTCAGGGCTGGCGCCCGGCGTTGCCGCCAGGGCCTGGCTCAGGGCCTGGGCATCCAGCGGCATCGTGCGGTTGCAGTCGCAGATCAGGGTCTTCATGGGGGGCGGCAGCGGTGGTTGGGGCGGGCCCGGCGTCGGGTTGGGCTGCGTCATGTTCGACGCTGTGCGCAGCGTCGGGCTCGGTGAACAGGCCCAGGAAGCGCGCTTGCGCCATCTGCTGCAGCATGCTGGCGGGCAGCGGGTCGGCGCGGCCGAAGTCTTCGATGTAGGTGTCCAGCCCGTCCATCAGGTTGAAGTGCGGGTCGGTGAAGAGCTTCTTCAGCGCTGCGTTCTTGACCCCGGGCTCGACCCCGCGGGCGACGAAGCGGCTGAAGTCGGAGGCTGGTGTCAGCGTGGCGACCTCGTCCATCGTCGGTGGCGTCGGCGCCGTGGTGGGCGGCGGCTCGGTGATGGATGGAGCGGCGGGTGGATCGGCCGGTGCGGCGTCGGCGATCGTGGGCAGCGCCGCGGGCGGCTCGTGCGCCAGCGGCTCGCCCCGCCGCGCCTGCACCTTGCGCTGCGACCAGCGGGCCAGAAAGCCGCTGTCGTCTGGCGCGTTCATCGGCGGCCCCCGCGTTGCTCGGGCGGCAAGAACGACGCCGGCCGCTGGCGCCGCTTGGGCTCGGGCTGGTAGTGGGTGTCGGTGTAGGCCTGCAGCAGCGCCACCAGCGCACCCGGCAGCGGCCAGTTGTCGACGCGCTCTTGCGCATCGAGCAGGCGGCCGGCCTCGTGGTACGACAGCGTCACCCGCTCGGGCCAGGCGCGCGACGGGTCTTCATCGTCGATGCGCCACATCACGAACCAGACCGGCGCGCCGCTCGTGAGGTTGAGGTGGTAGCCCTCGGCTTCGTCGGGGTGCAGCAGCACCTCGAAGCCGGTGAAGGCCCACAGCGCGTGCTGGCCATCGTCGCGCAGCACGCGGGGTGCTTGGGTGGCCACCGCGGGCCCGAGGCGGCCATCGTCCAGCTCGACGCCGGCGAGCCGGTAGCGCCAGTCTTCCCAGCGGTTGGGTTGCGCCTCGCGCTCGATCAGCACCGCGGCAGGCAGCGTGACCACACGCTCGGTGTCGGGCGAGGCAGTGGCCGTGCTCATGCCGGGGGGCTCACGGGGCCGATGACACCACCCGCACCGGCGCCGGCTCGGGCAGCGGCTCTGAATCGAAGCGCTCGAAGCCGGTGTAGCAAAGAAAGTGCTTGTTCGCGGCGCGGCCGAACAGTGTCATGCCCAGCCGCGTGGCCAGCTCGTGGCCCATCTGCGTGACGCCGTTGCGCGAGACGACGATCGGCACGCTCATGTAGGCGGCCTTCATCACCATCTCGCTGGTCAGGCGGCCGGTGGTGTAGAAGCATTTGTCGTCGCCGCCCACGCCATGGAGCCACATCCAGCCGGCGATGGTGTCGATCGCGTTGTGGCGGCCCACATCCTCGATGAACATCAGCATCTCGGCGCCGCGAAACAGCGCGCAGCCGTGCACCGAGCCGGCCTTGCGGTGGATGCTGTCTTGCTGGCGCATCGTCTCGAGCATGGCCGCCAGCGTGGACTGGCGGATGCGCGCGCGCTCGGGCGGCGGCAGCGTCAGGCCGGCGGTCTCGTGCATCAGGTCGCCGAACACGGTGCCCTGGCCGCAGCCGGTGGTCACCGTGCGGCGGGCAGTCTTCGCGGCCAGGTCGGGCAGGCCGTGGCGGGTGTAGACGGCGGCGGCGCCGACCTCCCAGTCGACCGTGATCGACTCGACCTCGTCCATCCGGCCGACCAGGCGCTGGTTGCGCAGGTAGCCCAGCACCAGCAGCTCGGGGCATGCGCCCAGCGTCATCAAGGTGACCAGCTCGCGCTTGTCGACGAACACCGTCAACGGCCGCTCGGCCGGGATGTGGATGCGGCGGCGGGCGCCGTACTCGTCGAGGATCTCGATCTCGCGCAGCAGCGGCTGCCGCGCGTCGGTCATGCGCGGGGCGCGGTGCAGGTCAGCCGGTGCAGCGTGAGGCTGGGTCGTCATTCGGCGAGCTTACTTCTTCGGGTTGGCCTGCGCGTCGGGCTTGTTGGTGCTGGGCGGCTCGGCGGCCGGCTTGGGCGGCGAGTGGGCGCCCGAGGCTTCGAGCGGCGGCTTGGCCTCGCTCGGCGCCACGTAGGCGAAGGGGCCGGGGTCGGTGCAGGCGGGGGTGGCCATCGGGGCTGAGGCGGGCTTGCCTGCCGCCTTGGCCTGGGCCTGGTAGGCCGCGGCGACCTTGTCCATCGACTTGCACAGCTGGTAGTTCGCCACGTTGGTCGACCAGGTGGCCTTGGCCGCGGCCTCGTCGGCCTTGGCTTTGGCCTCGGGGCTGGGGGCGGGCAACTTGGCCACGCTGGAGACGGCCACCAACGTCAGCAACAGCACGACGATCGTCAGGCCCAGGGTGTGGTGTTTCATCGCGAAACTCCTTCAGGCAGGGCGCGCGGTGTGGGGGCGCGCCGACGGCGCCGAACGCTGCGCGGGGATCTTGCCGGCGCGGATGTCGGCCAGCCACAGCGCGTGGTGCTCAGCGGCCCAGGCCTCGTCGACATGGCCCTCGCGCATCGCCCGGTAGGCGCCGCGCATGCCGATGGTGCCGATGTAGATGTGGCCGCAGAACATGGCCATCATCAGCACCGCCGCGCTGGCATGGACCATGTGCGCGATGTGCATGTCGCCGCGCAGGTAGCCGAGCCCCGGCAGCAGTTGGTCCATCACCAGGCCCGAGGCGACGACGATGCCGCCCAGCAGCAGCACGCCGCCCCAGAACACCAGCTTTTCGCCGGCGTTGAAACGGTTCGACGGCACCTCGCGGTCGCTCATCAGGCCGCCGCCGCGGCGCAGCCAGGTGAGGTCGCCGCGCTGCGGCAGGTTGTCGCGCACGAAGGTCAGCAGCACCACCACCAGCGACACCGCGAACAGCGGCCCGACCAGGTTGTGCGCGGTCTTCAGCGCGTAGGTGAGCCAGCCGAACAATGTGCTGCCGATCAGCGGCAGCAGCAGAAATTTGCCGAAGGCCATCACCAGGCCCGACAGCGCGAGCACGACGAAGGCGATCGCGTTCGACCAGTGCGCCGCACGCTCGAACGGCGTGAAGCGCTCGATCGTGCTGCCGGTGTTCGGGGCATGGCCCAGCGGCCCTTTGCGCCAGTAGAACAGCGCGATCGCCAGCGCCACGATGAACAGCAGTGCGCCGCCATACGGGATCAGCCACTGGTTGCGCACCTGGCGCCAGGCCTCGCCGGCGTTGGTGAAGCGTGAGCCGGGGTACTGCACGAAGGGCTGCACCAGCACGCCTTTTTCGGCGCCGGGCAGCGTGCTGGTGCCGCCGGTCTCTTTGACCGCGCGCCACATCGGCGCGTTGTTGCCGGGCTGGCTCTTGGCGCGCTGGGCGTTGCTGTCGCCGGGCAGTGGCTCGGGCTCGGCAATGAGGCCGGCCGGGGCAGGCGGCGCCGCGGCAGACGCCGCCGGTGCCGCGGGGGTCTGGGCCCAGCCGGCGCTCGCGGCCGCCAAGGCCAGGCCGAACGAGACGGTGCAGATCAGGCGACGCATGGGGTGCCTCCTGGCGCGTCAGGGCGCCTTGGCCGGGGCGGCGGCGGGCGGCGCGACCGTGGCCGACGTGATGCGCGCGTACTCGTTCTGGCCCTGGTTGCGGCCGCGGATCTGGGTCTGCCAGCTCGCGTCGTCGCCGGCCGTCCAGCCGCTGGCCATGTAGGCCTTGTCGGCAGCCGCGGCGCCGCTGGAGGCCTTGGCATCGGCCTTCTTCAGCGCCGCGGGCTCGCCCTGCGAATGCTCGCTGCAGGCCGGCAGCAGCAGCACGGCGGTGGCTACCGCCAGCGGCCAGGCCACGCGCGTCATGACTTGGCCCCTTCGGCGGCGGTGGTCGACGGTGGGGTAGATGGCGCGCCTTGCGTCGGCTTGCCGTAGGCTGTGCCCCAGCCCCAGACCTCGCTGCCCTTGCCGCGCACCAGCACCCGGTTGCGGAAGATGTCGGCCACCACGTCGCCATCGCCGCCCAGCAGCGCCTTGGTCGAGCACATCTCGGCGCAGGCCGGCAGCTTGCCTTCGGCCAGCCGGTTGCGGCCGTATTTTTCGAACTCGGCCTGCGAGCCGTTTTCTTCGGGCCCGCCGGCGCAGAAGGTGCACTTGTCCATCTTGCCGCGCAGGCCGAAGGTGCCGTTGCTCGGGAACTGCGGGGCGCCGAACGGGCAGGCGTAAGAGCAGTAGCCGCAGCCGATGCAGACGTCCTTGTCGTGCAGCACCACGCCTTCGTCGGTGCGGTAGAAACAGTCGACCGGGCACACGGCCATGCACGGCGCATCCGAGCAATGCATGCACGCCACCGAGATCGACTTCTCACCGGGCACGCCGTCGTTCAGCGTCACCACGCGGCGGCGGTTCACACCCCACGGCACCTCGTGTTCGGCCTTGCAGGCGGTGGTGCAGCCGTTGCATTCGATGCAGCGCTCGGCATCGCAGATGAACTTCATTCGAGCCATGTTCGTCTCCTGCTATGCCGTTGCTCTTTCAACCTGGCAGACCGTGGTCTTGGTCTCTTGCATCATCGTCACGCTGTCGTAGCCGTAGGTCGTGGCGGTGTTGATCGCCTCGCCGCGCACGACCGGGTGGGCCCCTTCGGGGTAGTAGGGCAGCATGTCCATGCCACCCCAGCGGCCCGAGAAGTGGAAGGGCAGGAAGACGGTCTCGGCGTCGACCCGCTCGGTCACCAGCGCCTTGACCTTCAGGCCCTTGAACTCGGGCACCGCGGCCATCGGCGGGGTCTTGACCCAGACCCAGTCGCCGTGGCGGATGCCGCGGTCGTTGGCGGCTTTCGGGTTGATCTCGATGAACATGTCCTGCTGCAACTCGGCCAGCCAGGGGTTCGAGCGCGTTTCTTCGCCGCCGCCTTCGTACTCGACCAGCCGGCCCGAGGTCATGATCAACGGGAAGGTCTTGCCGATGTCGGCGTTCTTGTCCTGCACGGTCTTGTACAGCGTGGGCAGGCGCCAGAAGGCCTTCTTGTCGTCGTGCGTCGGGTACTTGGCCACCAGGTCGGGCCGGGTGCTGTAGAGCGGCTCGCGGTGCTTCGGGATCGGGTCGGGAAAGTTCCAGACGATCGCGCGGGCCTTGGCGTTGCCGAACGGGTGGCAACCGTGGTTCTTCATCGCCACGCGGATGATCCCGCCCGACGGGTCGGTCTTCCAGTTCTTGCCCTCGGCGGCCTTGGCTTCGGCCTCGGTCAGCTCGCCCCACCAGCCCAGCTTCTTCAGCAGCAGGTGGTCGAACTCGGGGTAGCCCATCGTCAGGTCGGCGCCCTTGGAGTGCGAGCCGTCACCGGCCAGCAGCGAGACACCGTCGCGCTCGACGCCGAAGTTCGCGCGGAAGTTGCCGCCGCCGTCCATCACGTGGCGGCTGGTGTCGTACAGGTTGGCCGAGCCAGGGTGCTTGAGCTCGGGCGTGCCGTAGCAGGGCCAGGGCAGGCCGAAGTAGTCACCGTCGAGCGAGTAGCCGGTGGCCTTGTCGATGCCGCCCCGGGCGCGCAGCGTCTTCACGTCGAAGACGTTCATGTTGCGCATGTGGGCCTTCAGCCGCTCGGGGCTCTGGCCGGTGTAGCCGATGGTCCAGACGCACTTGTTAATTTCGCGCAGGATCGATTCGGGCTCGGGCTCGTCCATGCCCTTGACCTTCTGCATCTTGTAGTTCTTGACCAGCTCTTTGCCGAAGCCGAGCTTGTCGGCCAGTTGATACATGATCATGTGATCGGAGCGCGATTCCCACAGCGGCTCGATGACCTTTTCGCGCCATTGCAGCGAGCGGTTGCTCGCGGTGCACGAGCCGCTGGTCTCGAACTGCGTGGCCGCCGGCAGCAGGTAGACCGCGCGCTTCGGGTTCAGGTCTTCGGCCTTGCCGGGCATCGCCGCCATCGCGGCGGTGGCCGACGGGAACGGGTCGATCACGACCAGCAGGTCGAGCTTGTCCATCGCCTTCTTCATCTCGAGCCCGCGGGTCTGCGAGTTCGGCGCGTGGCCCCAGAAAAACAGGCCCCGCAGGTTCGAGTCCTGGTCGATCAGCTCGTTTTTTTCAAGTACCCCATCCACCCAGCGAGACACCGTCATGCCGGACTTGGTCATCATGCCCGGCGCGTATTGTTTCTTGATCCATTCGAAGTCGACGTCCCAGGCCTTGGCGAAGTGCTTGAAGGCGCCTTCGGCCAGCCCGTAGTAGCCGGGCAGCGAGTCGGGGTTGGGGCCGACGTCGGTCGCGCCCTGCACGTTGTCGTGGCCACGGAAGATGTTGGTGCCGCCGCCGCTCACACCCACGTTGCCGAGCGTCAGCTGCAGCAGGCACGAGGCGCGAACGATCGCGTTGCCGATGGTGTGCTGCGTCTGGCCCATGCACCAGACGATGGTGCTCGGCCGGTTGTCGGCCATGATCTTCGCGATCTTGTAGCAGGTGGCCTCGTCGACGCCGCAGGCCTCTTGCACCTTGTCGGGCGTCCAGACCTTGAGCGCTTCTTCGCGCACCTTGTCCATGCCGTAGACGCGGTCGTCGATGTACCTCTTGTCTTCCCAGCCGTTCTTGAAGATGTGGTGCATCAGGCCGAACAGGAACGGGATGTCCGAGCCCGAGCGGATGCGCACGTACTCGTCGGCCTTGGCGGCGGTGCGGGTGAAGCGCGGGTCGACCACGATCATCTTGCAGCCGGTTTCCTTGGCATGCAGCATGTGCAGCATCGACACCGGGTGCGCCTCGGCCGCGTTGGAGCCGATGTACAGCGCCGCCTTGCTGTTCTGCATGTCGTTGTAGGAGTTGGTCATCGCGCCATACCCCCACGTGTTCGCGACGCCGGCGACGGTGGTCGAGTGGCAGATGCGCGCCTGGTGGTCGCAGTTGTTGCTGCCCCAGAAGCTGACCCACTTGCGCAACAGGTACGACTGCTCGTTGTTGTGCTTCGACGAGCCGACGATGAAGATCGAGTCGGGCCCGCTGGCGGCGCGCAGTTCGAGCATCTTCTTGCTGATCTCGTCCAGCGCCTGGTCCCAGCTGATCTTCTGGTACTTGCCGTCGACCAGCTTCATCGGGTATTTCAGCCGGTATTCGCCGTGGCCGTGCTCGCGCAGCGCCGCGCCCTTGGCGCAGTGCGCGCCGAGGTTGATGGGTGAGTCGAACACCGGTTCTTGCCGCACCCAGACGCCGTTCTCGACCACCGCGTCGACCGCGCAGCCGACCGAGCAGTGGCCGCAGACGGTGCGCTTGACCTCGACCTTGGGTGCGCCGCCATCGGCCGGCTTGGGCTCGTCGGCCGCGCGGGCCTTGCGCACCAGCATCAGCTCGCCGGCGGCGATGCCGGCGCCCACGCCCAGGCCCGAGCGGCGCAGGAACGCACGCCGGTCCATCGTCGGTATCGCGCGGGCCACGCCGCGCTGCAGGCTGGCCACCAGGCTGGACGGGCCGGTGTGGTGGGGGCTTGCGTCGTTTGAAGGAGCTCTGCGGGTCAGCAGCATGGTGTCTCCTGGCGGCCGCCCCGGCCGTGCCGGAGCACCTGGGTGAATCTAGACCTTGGCGGTCTGGTAGTAGCGCTGGACGTGGGCGCTGAGGCGGTAGCCGCCACCTTGCGATTGCGGTGCCGGGTCGGTGGCCGCCACCGGGGGCGCCACAGGCACCAGCGGCAGGGCCACGGCGGTGGCCGCCAGCGCGCCGGCGGTGCCCGCGCCCGCAAACAGGCGGCGGCGCGACACGGCCGGTGCAGCGGTGGTCTCAGGGGTCGGAGAGCTCGGGTCAGCCACGACAAACCTCCAGGCGGTGGCAACCGCCAGATATGTACAGGTTTGCATGTGTCGGGCGCCGAAGCACCCGTAAATACCCTTGAGGCAGCATTGAATCAGCCGCCCGCGGCGCGCGGGGATCGGTTCAGCGCAACGCAGCTTGCACCAGCGGGCGCAGCGTCGGCCAGACGTTGTCGACGATCAGCGGGTGGGCCTTGGCCAGCGGGTGGATGCGGTCGGGCTGGAACCAGTCTTCGGCATCGGGCCGGTCGCCCACGCCCTTGAGCAGGAACGGCACCAGCGCGATGCGCTCGGCCTTGGCCACGTCTTCGAAGCTCTTGGCGAAGTCGTCGGTGTACTGGCGGCCGTAGTTCGGCGGCACCTGGATGCCGGCCAGCATCACCTTGGCGCCGCTGGCCTGGGCACTGCGCACCATCGCGGCCAGGTTGTCGCGGGTCTGGGCCAGCGGCAGGCCGCGCAGCGCGTCGTTGCCGCCCAGCTCGATCACCACCACCTTCGGCGTGTGCGTCTTCAGCAGCGCCGGCAGCCGGCTGCGGCCACCGGCGGTGGTGTCGCCGCTGATGCTGGCGTTGACGACCTCGATCGGCAGCTTCTCGCGCGCCAGGCGCTCGGCCAGCAGCGCGACCCAGCCGCTGCCGCGCGCCAGGCCGTACTCGGCCGACAGGCTGTCGCCGACGACCAGCAGCTTGGCCGGCGCAGAGGCTTGCGCTGGCATCGCGGCCGCCCACAGCAGCGCCACCAGCCAGACGCTACAGTCGGCCACGAGCCGGCGGGCCACGCCGCGCCACGCCTTGACGAAGAAACTCGATCCACGCATGTCTGAACCCATCATCGCCGTTGAACACCTGACCAAGCGGGTCACCGATTCAACCGGCACGCTGACGATTCTCCACGACATCAACTTCACCCTTCGGGCACAGGAGTCGGCCGCCATCGTCGGTGCCTCGGGCTCGGGCAAGAGCACGCTGCTGGCGCTGATGGCGGGGCTGGACGTGCCGAGCGAAGGCCGCGTGGTGATCGAGGGCGAAGACCTGTTCGCGCTCGACGAGGACGCGCGCGCGGCGCTGCGTGCGCGCAAGCTGGGCTTCGTGTTCCAGAGCTTCCAGCTGCTGGGCAACCGGACCGCGCTCGAGAACGTGATGCTGCCGCTCGAGCTCGCCGGCCGGCGCGATGCGCGCGTTCTGGCCACCGAGATGCTGGGCCGCGTGGGCCTGGGCCAGCGCCTGTCGCACTACCCGCGCGTGCTGTCCGGCGGCGAGCAGCAGCGCGTGGCGCTGGCGCGCGCCTTCGTCGTGCGGCCACGCCTGCTGCTGGCCGACGAGCCCACCGGCAGCCTCGATTTCGCGACCGGCGAAACCGTGATGGCGTTGATGCTCGAGCTCAACCGCGAGGTCGGCACGACGCTGGTCATGGTGACGCACGACCGCGCGCTGGCTGAGCGCTGCGAGCGCCAGCTGCACATCGAGGCCGGGCGGCTGCTCGACGCCTGACCCTCTCGGCGCGCTTCAGCCCAGCAGCGGGCGCGCCAGGCTGATCGCCAGCCCGGCCAGCGCCGAGCCCAGCACGACCGGGATCACGCCGGCCTTGAAGCGGAACAGCGCGATCGCCGCGCCGACGCCGATCAGTGCCGACAGCCCGTCGAAGCGGCCGGACAGGCCCTGCGGCCACAGCACGTGCCAGGCAAAGAACACCGCCAGGTTGACGATCACCCCGACCACGGCCGCGGTGATGCCGGTCAGCGGCGCGGTGAACTTCAGGTTGCCGTGGGTCGACTCGATGAACGGCGCGCCGAGCAGGATGAAGAAGAACGACGGCAGGAAGGTGAAGAAGGTGACCACCGTGGCCGCCGCCGCGCCGGCGAGCAACAGCGCATCGCTGCCGAAGATCGCCTTCGTCCAGCCGCCGACGAAGCCGACGAACGACACCACCATGATCAGCGGGCCCGGCGTGGTTTCGCCAAGGGCCAGGCCGTCGATCATCTGGGTGGCTGTGAGCCACTGATATTGGTCGACTGCCCCCTGGTAGACATAGGGCAGCACCGCGTAGGCCCCGCCGAAGGTCAGCAGCGCGGCCTTGGTGAAGAACCAGGCCATCTGCGTCAAGACCGCGTCCCAGCCGAACAGTACGGTCAGCCCACCGATGGCCGCGGCCCACAAGGCCACGAAGACCACCACGACGCGGCGAAAGTCCGCCCAGCTGAACCGCGCATGCGGCGGGGTGGGCGTGTGGTCGTCGATCAGCGCCGGGCCATAGGGCTGGTGCGCCGCGCCGTGGCCGCCACCCGCGCTGAACTTGGCCGGCGCGTAGCGGCCGCCGACATAACCGATGACACCGGCCACCAGCACGATCAGCGGGAACGGCATCTGCAAGGCGAAGATGGCCACGAAGGCCGCCGCGGCAATGCCCCACAACCACGCGTTCTTCAGCGCCCGCGAGCCGACGCGGTAGGCTGCATGCACCACCAGCGCGGTGACGGCCGGCTTGATGCCGAAGAACATGCCGGCGATGACCGGCACGTGGCCATAGGCCATGTAGACCCACGACAGCGCGACCAGGATGAACAGCGACGGCAGCACGAACAGCCCGCCGGCGACGATGCCGCCGGCCGTGCGGTGCATCAGCCAGCCGATGTAGGTGGCCAGCTGCTGTGCCTCGGGGCCGGGCAGCAGCATGCAGTAGTTCAGCGCATGCAGGAAGCGGTTCTCGCTGATCCAGCGCCGGCGCTCGACCAGCTCCTCGTGCATGATCGCGATCTGCCCGGCCGGCCCGCCGAAGCTGATGAAGCCGAGCTTCAACCAGAAGGCGAAGGCTTCGCCGAAGCTCACGGGGGCGGGGGCGCAATCGCTGGTCAAGGTGTCGGTCGTCATGGCGTTCAACGCGTCGTTGCGTGCGGGCCGTGTGAGGGACGCGGCGAACGATACAGCGCGACACGCGGCCCGCCGGTTCGCCGCGGTCCAATAAGTTCAAGCAAGCAAATTCGGGCCATGAAAAAAGCGCCCCGGGGGGCGCTTTCGTCTGGGTTCGCGAAGCGGCTTATTGCTGGGCGAACTTGTAGTCGGTCTTGGCGGCCTTCTTCAGGTCGTCCTGGTACTTCTGCAGCTTGGTCTGCTCGACGCGCTGCATCAGCTGCGGCTTGACTTCTTCGAACGACGGGAAGGTCGCTTCGCGGCTGTCTTCCAGCTTGATGATGTGGTAGCCGAACTGGGTCTTGACCGGGGTCTCGGTCATCTCGCCCTTCTTCAGCGCGGTCAGCGCGGCGCTGAACTCGGGCACGTAGCTGTCGGGCTTGGCGAAGTCGAGGTCGCCGCCGTTCTCGGCCGAGCCGGGGTCCTTCGAGCTCTTCTTGGCCAGGTC
This sequence comes from Ideonella sp., assembly GCF_041914305.1. Classification (NCBI taxonomy): domain Bacteria; kingdom Pseudomonadati; phylum Pseudomonadota; class Betaproteobacteria; order Burkholderiales; family Sphaerotilaceae; genus Ideonella; species Ideonella sp. Next base: position 112,096 of record NZ_JAYSDQ010000003.1, on the reverse strand, counting down.
TTCGAACTTGCCGCCGGCCTTGATCTCGGCGATCAGCTTCTTGGCTTCGTCTTCGCTTTCGACCAGGATGTGGCGAGCGCGGTATTCGGTGCCCGATTGAGCGGCCTTGACCTTGTCGTACTCGGCCTTGGCTTCGGCGTCGGTGGCCGGGTTCTTCTTCTTGAAGTCTTCGAACAGCTCGCGGATCAGAACGGTCTGGCGCAGCAGTTCCATCTGTTCCTTGTAGGCGGCGCTGGCCAGGATGCCCTTCTTCTCGGCTTCCTGGACGAAGATCTCGCGCATCACGACTTCGTCGCGGGCACGCGTCTGCAGCTCGGGCGTGGCCGGCTGGCCGCCTTTGGTGGCCTGCTTGATCAGCATGTCGACGCGGGCCTTTTGAACGGGCTTGCCGTTCACGGTGGCCACGTTTTGCGCTTGCACGGCGAGCGGCAACAGGATGGCAGCGGCAGCCAGGACGGCGGTGGATTTCAGGTTCATGCGTGTCGCCTTCAGATGGTGACTCGTGACGAGGGTCAACGTTGTGGAACTAGGGGGTTGCTTGTCAGGCATGCCGCGTCAATCGCGACCTGAGGGCAACGCGCGACATGAGTCTCGCGTGGACACCAGGCGGTTTGCGCCAGCTACTTTTCAGGGTTCACCCGGTGCACGAGCATCGATCACCAGTGCGTGGATGCCCTGTGGCATCAAAGTGCTCAAAGAATCATACACGAGGCGATGGCGCGCCAAACGTGTCAAACCGCTGAAGCGATCGCTGACGATCCGCACCGCCAGATGGCTGCCTTCGCGGGCGCCGGCGTGCCCGGCGTGGGCCGCGCTGTCGTCGCGCACTTCCAGCTCCGAAGGCGCCAGCGTCGCCATCAATTGCTGCTGCACGGCGGCGGCCGTGACATGGGGTTTGGTCATGGTTCGCTGCCGGGCTTGTCGGCCGTGCCGGCCGCAGGCGTGGCCTCTTCCTCGTCAGGCAGGTACTTGCTCAGGTACATGCCCTGGCCGAGGAAGAAGACGAACATCAGCGCGGTGGTGCCGAAGGCCTTGAAACTGACCCAGGTGCTGGTCGAGAAGTTGTAGACCACCCACAGGTTCAGCACGCCCATGAAGCCGAAGAAAAGCACCCAGGCGAGGTTCAGCCGGCGCCACACCGGCTCGGGCAATTCGAGCTGTTCGCCGATCAGTTTCTTCAACAAGTTCTTACCAAAAATCGCCTGGCTGACCCAGAAGACCAGGCCGAGCGTCCAGTACAGGCCGCTGGGTTTCCACTTGATGAAGGTGTCGTTGTGGAAATAGATCGTCAGGCCGCCCAGCACGACCACCAGGCACAGGCTGACCCACAGCATCAGGTCGACATGGCGGCCACGCAGCTTCAAGACTGCGACCTGCGTCAGCGTGGCCAGGATCACGACGATGGTCGCCAGCAGCACCGGCGCTTGGTCGGGCCCGACCGTGCCGCCGGACATGAACTGGCCGAAGTGTTCGGTCGCAAAGGCCGCCGCGGCCTCCGGGTTGCGCCCGGTGAAGTGAAAGGTCACGAAAAACAGGACCAGCGGCAGGAAGTCGAGCAGCAGCTTCATGGAATACGGGCGAGCCGGCCCACCGGCGGCGGGCGCGGGCCGCAGTCTACTGCCGCCACGGAGCCGCCGCTGGACTGGCCAGGCGCGCGCAGCGTCGCCGCTCATCAAGTGGCGTGCGCGGATCTGGCTCTGCCGGTCCGCTGCGCGAGCCACCTCGGGGGGCTTCGCTCGGACATGAACAGTCCTGAGGACTGTTCGTGCCTAGCGAAGGGCCGAGCCTCTGGCTCGGCGCGGCCTGCAAGGCTGCCCGCCAGAGCGGGCGTGGGGGCCTATTTGGCGGCGTCGAAGTCGATGGCCGCCGAGTTGATGCAAAAGCGCTCGCCGGTGGGCGCCGGGCCGTCGTCGAACACATGGCCCAGGTGCGAGCCGCACTTGGCGCAGCGCACCTCGACGCGGGTCATGCCGTGCGACTGGTCGACCACGCGCTCGACGCGGCCGTCGTCCACCGCCTGCCAGTAGCTCGGCCAGCCGCAGCCGGCATCGAACTTGGTGCCCGATTCGAACAGCGTCTCGCCGCAGCCGACGCATTTGTAGACGCCGCTTTCCCAATGGTCCCAGAAGCGGCCGGTGAAGGCGCGCTCGGTGGCGGCGTGGCGGGCGATCTGGTACTCGGTGGGGCTCAACGCCGCGCGCCACTCTTCGTCGGTCTTTTGAACCGGGTAGCGGGGATCGTCATGTCGATGACTCATGAGGAACAGCTCACTTCAAGGTGTTGGGCCCAGTCGGGCGGGAAGGCGGCGTCCGCCTCGTGCTCAGGCTGTTCGTCGAACGGGCGGCTCAGAACTTTCAGCAGGCGCATCACCTCGCTGAAATCACCGGCTTCGGCGCGTTCGATCGCAGTCTGGGCCAGGTGGTTGCGCAGCACGAATTTGGGGTTGGCCCGGCGCATCTGCAAGGCCCGCGTGGCGTCGTCGCTGCCTTCGGCGGCCAGCCGTTCGGCGTAGCGCTGCGCCCAGCCGTCGAACGCGGCGCGGTCGATGAACAGGTCACGCAGCCCGCCTTGGGCGGCGCCGGGCGTGGTCGAGAAATCGCACAGCCGGCGCTGCGCGATCGTGTAGTCGGTCTTCTCGGTGGCCAGCAGTTGCAGCCAGCTGTCGATCAGCGCGGGGTCGTCGCTGCGCGCCTGGGCCAGGCCGAGCTTGGCGCGCATCAGGCCGGTCATCGCCTGGCTGAAGACCTCGGGGTAGGGCGCCAGCGCGGCCTGCAGGCCGTCGACGTCGTCGTTGACCAGCGGCGCCAGCGCCTGGGCCAGCGCGTGCAGGTTCCACCACGCCACCTGCGGCTGCGCGGCAAAGGCGTAGCGGCCGCGGTCGTCCGAGTGGTTGCAGATGTGGCGTGGGTCGAAGCCGTCGAGAAAGCCGAAGGGCCCGTAGTCGATCGTCAGGCCCAGGATCGACATGTTGTCGGTGTTCATCACGCCGTGGCAAAAACCAACCGACTGCCACTGCGCCATCAGCCGTGCGGTGCGCTCGGTCACCGCCTTCAGCATCGCCAGCACCGGCGTGGGCTCTTCGCGGCACTCGGGGTAGAAGCGGTCGATCACGAAGTCGGCCAGTTGCGCCAGCTCAGCCGGTTTGCCGTGGTGCGCGAAGTGCTCGAAATGGCCGAAGCGGATGAAGCTGGGCGCCACGCGCGTGGCCACCGCCGCGGTCTCGATGCGCTCGCGCCGCACCGGCAGCGTCGAGCCGGTCACGCACAGCGCTCTCGTGGTCGGGATGCCCAGGTGGTGCATCGCCTCGGAGCACAGGAACTCGCGCACCGACGAGCGCAACACCGCGCGGCCATCGCCCATGCGCGAGTAGGGCGTCAGGCCGGCGCCCTTGAGCTGGATCTCCCAGGGGCCTGACGGTGTGTCGAGCTCGCCCAGCCACAGCGCCCGGCCATCGCCCAACTGGCCGGCCCAGACGCCGAACTGGTGGCCGCTGTAGACCGAAGCCAGTGGCTGCATGCCGGGCCACAGCGCGTTGCCGCTGAACACCTGCAGCGGCGGCGCGGTGCCCTCGGCGTGGCCGGTCTCGCGCCAATCGGCACCCCAGCCCAGCAGGGCGGCGCAGTCGTCGCTCCAGGCCACCCAATGCGGGTCGGGCATGCCGGTGGCGCCGAGTTCGGTGAAGAAGGCCGTGCCCAGCGTGGCAAAGCGGTTGGACCAGGCCAGCGGGGCGATGGGCGCCAGCGAGGCGGTCGATCGATCGTTCATCCGCGCAGTGTAGGCAGGCCCGCCTTCAGCGCTGGCGGCAAGGTCTTGGGCGGGCACGGTCGTGCTCGATTGGGCCCCATCGCCGCGCCCGAATTGGGCCCCTGCGATCGATTGGGCCAATCCCAGAATTTGCGGCATTCCACAACACCGCAGGAGAGCCACGATGCCGCCACGCCGCCGCCGCGCCACCAGTCGCCCCAGCCTCCGCTTCATCCACCGCACGCCGCTGGCCCAGGCGCTGGCATGGGCCATCGGCATCGGGGCCATGGGCTCGGCGTGGGCGCAGCCGGCCGCGCCGGCCGAGCCCGAGGCCAAGCCGCAGCGGGTGGAGATCACCGGCTCGTCGATCAAGCGCATCGAGGCCGAAACCGCACTGCCGGTGCAGGTGATCCGGCGCGAAGAGATCCAGTCGTCGGGCGCGACCAATGTCGAGCAGCTGTTGACGCGGGTTGCCGCGGCCACCAGTGGCGGGGCGGTCACCGCGTCGATGGCCGCGGGCGCAACGACGGGCGGCATCTCCAGCGCATCGCTGCGCGGCCTGTCGGGCACGCGCACGCTGATCCTCATCAATGGCCGGCGCGTCAGTGCCTTCGGCGCCATCGGCGACAGCGTGTCGGTGGATGTCAACTCGATCCCGCTGGCCGCCATCGAGCGTGTCGAGGTGTTGAAGGACGGGGCCTCGGCGGTGTATGGCAGCGACGCGGTGGCCGGCGTCATCAACTTCGTGCTGCGGCGCGACTACCGCGGCGCCGAGGTCGGCCTCGAGTACGGCAACTCGACCCAAGGCGGTGGCGCGATCAGCCGCGCCAGCGTGCTGTGGGGCCATGGCGAATCGGCGGTCGACGGCTACAACCTCACGCTGATCGGCACCTACCAGAAGGAAGAAGGGCTGCGTGGCCGCGACCGCGATTTCGCCCGGTCCAGCATCAATGTCAAGCACCTGAACGACACCACCTCGGGCAACGCGTTCCCGGCCAACATCTTTTTCGGGGGCCACAGCTACAACCCGTTGGCGCCTGACTGCGACCCATCGGTGTCGAGCCCGCTGAACAGCCCGGCGGTGTGCCGCTACGACCCCGCGCCGTCGGTGCAGCTGGTGCCACCGACCGAGCGGGTCGGTTTCATGGCCAGTGCGATCGTGCCGCTGAACCCCGATATCGAGGCCTTCGGCGAGTTTTCGATCGGCCGCAACACGATCCACACGGTGATCCAGCCTGTGCCGATCTCAGACCAGTTCGCGCTACCGCCGAACCACCCGTTGTTCAACGTGGCGCCTTACAACGGCAACGCCACCATCGTGCTGAAGCCCGATTCGCCCTACTACCCGACCGATTTCGTGCGCACGCTGGTCGATGCCGGCGCACCGCTGCCCGACCTGCTGGTGCGCTACCGCTCGATCGTGACCGGCGACCGCGACCTGACCGACATCGTGGAGCCCGCGCGTGGCGTGCTCGGCCTGCGCGGCACGCTGGGCGGCTGGGACTTCGACGCCGCGCTGCTGCACAGCCAATCGAAGGTCACCGAGCGCGTCAACCACGGCTACCCGTCGTACCAGGGCATCCTGCCGCTGCTCAACAGCGGGCGCGTCAACTTCTTCGGCCCCAACACGCCCGATGTGCTGGCCGAGATCGAGGCGACGCAGTTTCGTGGCAACGCCTACGTCAACCAGACCAGCCTCAGCAGCCTGGCGCTCAAGGGCTCGACCGAACTGACCAGCCTGCCGGGCGGGGCGCTGGCGCTCGCGTTGGGCGGCGAGTTGCGGTGCGAGGCCTTCGAGTCGTCGCCGAGCCTGACCATCCAGTCGGGTGACATCACCGGCTTCGGCGGCAACTTCCTGCCGGTCGACCAGGACCGCCAGGTCAAGGCGGTGTTCGCCGAGCTGAGCGCGCCGCTGATGAAAGGGCTGGAGCTCGACCTGGCGGTGCGCCACGACCGCTACGAGGGCTCGGGCTCGGCCACCACGCCGAAGGCCAGCGTGCGCTGGCAACCGATGCGCGAGCTGCTGCTGCGCGGCTCGATCGGCCGCGGCTTTCGCGCCCCCAGCCTGACCGACCTGTTCGGGCCGCAGGTCACCGGCGTCAGCTCCAACGGGCTGGACGACCCGTTGCGCTGCGGCATCGACGGCAACAACAGCTCGAACGATTGCCAGACGCAGTTCCCGATCCTCGCCGGCGGCAACACCGCGCTCGAGCCCGAGCGCAGCCGCAACACCACGCTGGGCTTCGTCGTCGAGCCCATGGCCGGGCTGTCGCTGGGTGTCGATGCCTTCGACATCCACCTCAGCAAGACCATCGTCGCCGGCGTGCCGGTGGACAACATCCTGGGCGACCTCGACCGCTTCGGTGACCTGGTGCACCGTGGCCCGCCGGACAACGCGTTCCCGAACCTGCCCGGGCCGATCGTCCAGATCGACCAGCGCCAGATCAACCTGGGCCAGAGCAAGATCCGCGGGCTGGACATCGACGCCAAGCTGCGCTGGCCCAAGCTGCCGATCGGCGACCTGGGCATCAGCCTGAGCGGCACCTACTTCCTGAAGTACGACGTGCAGGCGCCCGACGGCAGCTTCTCGGACGGCATCGCCGACGCCAACAGCCTGGCCAGCGCCAACGCGGCCGGCATCATCCCGCGCTGGAAGCACTACCTCGCCTTCAACTGGCGCTCGGGCCCGTGGTCGGCCACGCTGGCCCAGAACTTCCAGACCGGCTACAAGGACGTGCCCGGAACCGCAGACCCCGACGGCAAGATACGCCGCGTCAGCGACTACACGACCTACGACCTGCTGGGCACCTACCAGTTCAGCCGCACGCTCGACCTGGGCCTGGGCGTGAAGAACCTGCTCGACACCGACCCGCCGTACACCAACAACGGCGGCCGGGCTTTCTTCCAGGCCGGTTATGACCCGACCTATGTCGACCCGCGTGGCCGCTTCGTCTACTTGCGCGCCAATGTCCGCTTCTGAAGGCGCGCGCCGCCTGCTCGGCGCGGTGTTGCTGGCGGCGGCGCCGCACGGTTTCGCGGCCACGCCGGCGGTGCCTGCCGCCACGCCGCTGGCCTGCCGCACGGCGCCGCCGGGTGCGCGCATCGTGCTGGTCGAGTTGTACAGCTCGGAGGGCTGCGACAGCTGCCCGCCGGCCGAGCGCCGTTTCGGCGCGTTCGAGCCTGGGCCGGCCCTGGTGCCGGTGGTCTGGCATGTCGACTACTTCGACAGCCTGGGCTGGGTTGACCGTTTCGCGCTGCCCGCGTCGTCGCAGCGGCAACGTGCGCTCGTCGCGGCCGGCAGCGTGCCGGCGGTGGTCACGCCGCAGGTCTTCGTCGACGGGCAGGCATTCGCTGCCTGGCGCGACGAGCGGGCCCTGCGCTCGCGCCTGCTGCGCCAGGCCGCGCAGACACCGGCGGTGGCGCTGGTGCTGCAAGGCTTGGCGCGCGCCGGTGACCGCCTGCGCTTCGAGCTGCGCGCCCAGGCGGCGCCCACCGCGCCACCGATCTGGCTGCAGGCAGTGCTGCTCGAAGGCGGGCTGGTGTCGGCGGTGTCGCAGGGCGAGAACCGCGGTGCCACGCTGCACCATGAGCACGTGGTGCGCGCTGCCGCGGGGCCGGTGGCGGGGGCGGGCCCTTGGCGGGCCGAGCTGGCGCTGCCGACGCCCACGCCGGCCGAGCTGGCGCTGGTGGTGTGGGCACAAGACGAGACCGGCCGCACGCTGAATGCGAGCTGGGCCCGCTGTACGCTGTGAGCCCGCGAACCGAACCACTCCGCCATGCACCTCGACCTCGACGCCGACGGGCCCCAGTACCTGCAGTTGAGCCGCGCGATCCGCAGCGCTGTGCAGCAGGGGCGGCTGGCCAGCGGCACGCGCCTGCCGCCCACGCGCGAGCTGGCGCAAACGCTGGGCCTGGCGCGCAACACGGTGCGGGCCGCCTACGAACACCTGGGTGCACAAGGGCTGGTCGAGGGGCGCGTGGGCGCGGGCAGCTACGTGCATGCCAACGGCCGCGACAGCGCCCCGGCCAACGGCGCGCCGGCCCTGGCGCTGCTGCCCGGCGCCACGCCGGCGCCGTCGGCCTATGCGCGGCGAGCGCGCGAGCTGCTGCGCGAGTTTCCGGCCTGGCGCCGGCACCTGGGCGTGCGCTACAGCCTGCAGTATGGCGAGCCGTTTGCCGATGCGCTGCTGCCCGAGCAATGGCGCAACGCGCTGGCCCGCGCGGCGCTGTACACGCCGATGGGTTACCCGGCGATGGCCGGCGTGCCGGCGTTGCGCGAGCAGGTGTGCAAGTACCTGCGCAGCCGCCGCGCGGTCGACGCCTCGCCCGACCAGGTGTTGATCGTCGCCGGCACGCAGCAGGCGCTGGCGCTGGCCGCGCGGGTGCTGCTCGACGAGGGCGACACCGCGGTGGTCGAAGACCCGGGCTACTTCTCGGCCCGCCACACCTTCCTGGCCCATGGTGCGCGGCTGGTCGGCGTGCCGGTGGACAAGTCGGGCCTGGTGGTCGACGAGCTGCCCGAGCGGCGGCCCGGGCTGGTGTTCGTCACGCCATCGCACCAGTTTCCGCTCGGGGCGGTGATGTCGCAGCGGCGGCGTCAGGAACTGCTGCGTTATGCCGCACGCCACGACACCTGGATCGTCGAGGACGACTACGACGCCGAGATCCGCTACGACAGCCGGCAGGTGGCGGCATTGAAGGCGATGGACCGGCAGGACCGCGTCATCTTCGTCGGCAGCTTCTCGAAGGTGCTGGCGCCGTCGATCCGGCTGGCCTACATGGTGCTGCCGGCGGCCTTGCGCGAAGACTTCGTGACCGCCAAGCGCCTGATGGACATGGGCTGCCCGGCGATCGAGCAGGCCGCACTGGCGCACTTCATGGAGACCGGCGCCTTCGAGCGCCACCTGCGCCGGGTGGTGCGCGCGCTGCGGGCGCGGCGCAATGCCTTGTTCTCGGCCATGCAGCAGCACGGTGCCGACTGGCTGGAGCTGCACGACAGCCACGCCGGCATGCATGTGGTGGGCCGGCTCAAGGGCCGCGTCGCCACGCGGCAGGCCGAGTTGATCGAGGCGGCGCGCTTGCGCGGCGTGGGGGTCTACACGCTGGCGCAGCACTACATCCGCCCGCCGGCGCAGCCGGGGCTGCTGTTCGGCTTTGCGGCGCTCAGCCCGAGCGAGATCGAAGTTGCCGCGCGCCAGCTGGGCCGCGCGGCCAGCGAACTGTGAACACAACGGTGAGAAGACGATGAACCAAGCGACGTGGATGGCCATCCTGGTGGGCGGTGGCGTGGCCGCATTGAACGACGGCCTGCTGGCCACCATCTTCTGGGGTGTGGCGAAGGGCGTGTCGCCGCAGCGGGTCTTCCAGAGCGTGGCGTCGGGCCTGCTCGGCCGCGAGGCGGCCGTCGCCGGCGGGCTGGCCACCGCCTTGCTGGGCGTGGCCCTGCACATCTTCATCGCGCTCGGCATGGCCACCGCCTTCGTGCTGGTGGCGCAGCGGGTGCCGGCGCTGCTGCGCTGGCCCTGGCCGCTGGTGGGCCTGGCCTATGGCGTGGTGCTGCTGCTGGCGATGCACCACGTGGTGCTGCCGCTGTCGCGCGCCGGGGCGCCGTCCGACTGGTGGCCATGGACGGTGGCCGACTGGTGCACCCACCTGATCCTGGTGGCGATGCCGATCGTGCTGGCGGCGCGGCATTGGCTGGCGCCGGTGCAGGCCTGACGCTGCCGGTGTGACCCGCAAGGTTCGGGCGGGTGATCGCCTGGGCATCGCCCCCTAACGCCAGCCGAACAGGCCGAGGTCGAAGCGTGTCGGTTGGCCCTGCACCAGGTCGGCGACGATTTCGCCGATGACCGGCGCGAACTTGAAGCCGTGGCCCGAGCAAGGGCTGGCGACGATGACCTGCGGCTGCTCGGGGTGGCGGCCGAGCCAGAAGTGCTCGTCGGGTGTGTTGGTGTACAGGCACACCGACGAGCTGAGCCGGTGCCCGTCGGCCGCCGGCACGAAGCGGCGTACAGCAGCGCGCAGGTCGTTGACGTCTTGCGTGCTGACCTCGCGGCGCACGGTGTCGACGGTGCAGGCGTCGCCGCCATGGTGGAAGGCCAGCTTCACGCCCGTGCCCATGTCGGGCAAGCCGTAGAAGAACCGCTGGCCGTCGATCTGCCACAGGTGGACGGGGCAGCGATCGGGGCCGAAGGCATCGGCATGGGCGGCCGGTGCGAGCCAGTGCAGCACCTGGCGCTCGACCTGAAACGGCAGCCGCATGCCGGGCAGCAGCGACGCGACCCATGCGCCGGCGCTGATGATCAACTGCCGCGCGCGGCAGCGGCGCTGCGCGGTGAACACGCTCACGCCGCCGCCTTCGGCCTGCCAGCGATCGACCGGCTCGTCGAAGCGCAGCGTGGCGCCGCGCTGCAGGGCCTGGTCGAGCTGCGCCGCCACGCAGGCCTCGGGCGCCAGCACACCGGCGCGCGGCTCCCACACGCCGACCATGCCGGGCTCCGGGTGCAGCACCGGAAAGCGCGCGTGGATCTCCTTGGCCGACAGCATCTCGTGCGCCAGGCCGTGCAGCAGCGCGCTGCGGCGGGCCCCCTCGACCAGCTCGCTGTCGGGCGCCCCGATCATCAGCCCGCCGGTGGGGGCCAGCAGCCGCGTGCCGCTGAGCTGCTCCAGTTGGTGCCACAGATCGAAGGCGCGCTGCACCATCGGCACATACACCGGGTGCTCGAAGTAGGCCTCGCGGATGATGCGCGAGTCGCCGTGCGACGAGCCCATGGTGTGCGGCGGCGTGAAGCGGTCGAAGCCGACCACGTCGATACCGCGCCGCGCCAGCTCGAAAGCCGCTGCGCTGCCCATGGCGCCCAGGCCGATGATCGCGACGTCGTGGGTGTGTGCGGTGCTCATCGGGGCTGCCTTGCCAGTCGGTGTGGGGGCGCGCCGGCTACCGCCGCGCGGTGTAGTCGGCGCCCAGCTTGTTGCGCCCGTCGCCGCTGTTGATCTGGCCAGGTGCGATGCGCCAGACCTTGCCGCTGCGCAGGTGGCCGATCACCAGCGAGTAGGTCGTGTCGTAGGCGTCGCTCGAAAAGGCGAGCAGGTCTTCGTCGACCGGCGCCGCGTCGGAGTTGTCGCGCTCGCAATCGTTGAGCGCCAGCGTCTCGGGTGCGCCGCTGGCCTGGCCGACGGCGTGGCGCAGGATCTGGTCGTTGCCGCTGCCGGCGAGCGTGCGGGTGAAGTAGTAGTTCGAGTAGTCGCGCACGACCGGGTAGTACTCGTGGGCGCCGTCGGGCGGGGTCGAGAACTGCGTGGCCTTGTGGGTGGCCAGGTCCATGCGCCAGATGCGCATCGAGGCGCCGGTGCCCACGGTGTAGAACAGGTACTTGCCCGAGGGGCTGAAGTACGGCATCGATTCTTCGGTGGCCCAGCCGTCGGTGGTCACCGCCTCCCACGAGGCCACGGTGCCGCCGTCTGCCGACAGGTTGCCGATGCGCAGGTCGCCATCGTGCTTGATGACGATGCGCCGGCCATCGAACGAGAACTTGGGGTCTTCGTTGCGGCCGCCGATGGCGGCGGTGAGGTTGGTGGGCAGGTCGGGCGAGCCCGGCGACCACTGGAAGACATGCCAGTTGCCGCCTTGCCGGCCCATGAAGACGATGCGCCGGCCGTCGGGCGAGAAGCGGGCGTTCATCGGGTCGGTGATGGCCCAGGCCGCGCTGTCGAGCCGCGTCAGCGCCTGGCTGGCGAAGTCGTAGAGGAACATCCGCGAGCTGCCGTCGCCATAGGCCAGGTACGAGTGGTAGACCAGCCGGCCGGGCAGGCTGGGAAAGGTCGATGCCGGCTCGAGCGTGTGGTGGCTGGTGCAGCCGGCGGCCGCCAGGCCGGGCGCAGACCAGGCGGCGACGACGAACACGAGCGGGGCGGCCAGGGCGGCGGGGCGGGGGCGAATGGTCATGGGGCTCTCCTCGCGGCCGATCGTAAGAGCGCCGATCGTGCGGCCAGGCCCGAGCTTGCAACCATTCGTTGTCGCCGCGGCACCCGTTTCGGCTGGCGTGCGGGCATAAGAAAAGCCCGCGACCTTCTGACGGGTGGCGGGCTCACTTCCGGCGCTGCTCGTGAGAACGGCGACGGTTCGCTTGGCACAGGGTCACGGGTTCCCTGACTCCGCCCAGTCTGCGGTCGGTTGCGTGCTGCGATGTCGTTATTGTGCGTGGCGGCGCGCCGGGCGATCGATGGAAATGAGCCCCCTCCGGCGGTCATTTGCGGCCGTTCGGGCTCAGAGCCGCCAGCTGAACTGCAGCAGCGCCGAGCGGCCGGCCAGCGGGATGTCATAGGGCAGCGACACGAAAGGCACGCCGTAGATGCTGGGCTCGCGCGCGTCGGCATTGAACAGGTTGCGCAGGGTCAGCGCCACGGCCCAGGGGCCGCCGCCGGGCTCGACGCGTAGGTTCAGGTCGACGGTGGTGTAGTCGGGCACCTTGGGTCGCGTGTCCTGCGCTTCGCGGCGCCGATCGGCCACCCAGTTGGCCTGCACCTGGGCTTGCCAATCGGCGGCCGGGCGCCAGTCGACGCGCAGGTTGGCGTGCTGGCGCGGTGCCAGGCCGGCATCGCGGCCGGTGTCGCTGTCGAGCACACGCTGCAGGCTGTAGCCACCGGCCAGGCGCCAGGCGCGGTTGGGGTCCCACTGCGCTTCGAGCTCCAGCCCGCGGCCGTCTTGCCGGCCCTGGTTCTGGAAGGTGATCGCGTTGTCGGTGCGGATGATGTCGCTTTGCCGGAAGCGGTACAGGTTGAGCCCCAGGTGCGCGTTGGTGGCCGCCTGCCAGCTGAAGGCGGCTTCGAGCGTGCGCAGGGTTTCGGGCTTCAGGTCGGGGTTGCCGATCGCCGCCGGGTTGTTGATGACATACAGCTCGGTGAACGAGGGCGCCCGAAACGCGCTGCCGTACAGCAGCTTGGCGGTCACGTCGTAGTCTGCCTCCCAGACCAGCGCGAGGCGGGGGTGGGTGGTGCCGCCGAAGTCGGAGTAGCGGTCGTGGCGCAGGCCCGCGGTGAGCGACAGGTCGGGCGCCAGCGCCCATTCGTCTTGCACGTAGGCATGCACGACATGGCGCTTGTGCGGCGTGGTGAAGGGCACGGTGTGGGTGACATCGGTCTCGTCTTCGAGCGAGCCGGTGCCGATGGGGCTGAAGTCGGGGTTGAAGTTCTTGGTCTCCCGGTTCTTGTACATGTCTTGCAGCGTGTAGCCGGCACCCAGGCGGAAGCGGTGCTGCGCGACGCCGGAATAGACCGCGGTGGTCTCCAGCCGCAGGTGGCGCTCCCACTTGGCGGGCGCGCCGATCATGCCGTCTTCGAAGGTGCCCAGGCCCAGGTTGGTGCCCGCCGGGAACAAGAACAGGTGCGAGATCTCGTAGTAGTGGGCGGCGTTGGCGCGGGCGGTCAGGTCCCAGCCGCGGCTGAAGGCCGGGTCGTGCCAGCTCAGGTCGAGGTCGACGCGCTCGCTGGAGCTGCGGCCGTTCGGGTCCAGCGCCTGCGCCACGCCGGTGCCCGAGCCGATGTCGGTGGCGTGCTTGTAGCTCGTGCGCAGGCGCCAGGCGTCGACCGTGAAGTCGAGCGCGCCGGCCAGGATCTTGTGGGCGTAGTTCGGGGCGCCGGGCGCCAGCGACACGGGCGGCACGCCGAAGGGGGCGAAGATGTTGTCCAGCCCGGTCTGCGCGTCTTCTTGAACGGTGGGCCGCGCGCCGTCCGTCTGGCTGAACGACAGGTAGGCGGCCATGTCGACGGCGCCCAGCCGGCCGCCATGCAGCAGCCAGCCGCCGGCAGTGCCGAACGATCCGCCATAACCACCCAGCTGGGTGCCCGCGATGTCGGCCGCGGTCTTGGTGTGGATGTTGATGACGCCGGCGTAGGCGTCGGCCCCGTACAGCGCGGAGCCCGGGCCGCGGATGACCTCGATGCGGGCAATGTTCTCGACCGGCTGGCCGGCCCAGTTGATGCCGCGGTCGCCGGCGTAGACGCAGGTCAGCGGCATGCCGTTGACGAGCAACAGCACCTGCGGGTTGGTGATGCTGCCGCGGATGCCGCGCATCGTGTACATCGGCGTGAAGCCCAGCGTCGAGCGCTCGACATGCAGGCCCGGCACGGTCTCGAGCACCTCGTCGAGGTCGATCGCGCCACTGGCGACGATGTCTTCGGCGGTGATCACCGTGGCTATTGACGGTGCGCGCGCCACCGGCACCCGCGAGCCGGTGGCGATGCTGACGAAAGACTTGTCGCCGAACGCCATCGACAGCTCTTCTTCTTCGGTCGGCTGGGCGGCCCGCAGGCCAGCGCCGTGCCCCACCAGCAGGGCCGCCATCAAGCCCAGCCTCCATCCCGCCCTCAGGCCGGTGGCTGCGGGTCGCTTCAGCCGGGGTGGTGGTGCAGGGTGGCGATGCAAGGTGTTTGCCATCTCGATCAGAAGCGGTAGCTCACTTGCGCGTAGAGGGCCCGCCGTGCCATCGGCAGATCGTTCGGGATGGCGGTGCCCGGCGCCAGGCTGGGCTCGCGCACGTCGGCATTGAACAGGTTGCGCAGCGTCACGGCCATGCCCCATGGGCGTGGGCTGGCGGCCGTGCGCAGCGTCAGGTCCACCGTGGTGAAGTCGGCGATCGGCTGGCGTGCGTCGCCGGCGGCGCGCTCACGATCGGCCACCCAGTTCAGCTGCGTGCTGGCGAGCCACTCGCCGGCGAAGTTCCAGTCCACCCGCGCATACAGATGGTGGTGCGGGGCGTAGCCGGCGTCCTGGCCGGTGGCCTGGTCGACCGAGTGCTGGTAGGCGTAGTTGCCGGCCAGGCGCAGGTGGCGGTTGAGCTCCGACACCAGCTCCAGCTCCAGCCCGTGGCCGCGCTGGCTGCCGGCGTTCTGCACCGTGTTGGCAGGTGGCGGTGCGGTGTTGGGCACGCCGCGGATGATGTCTCGCATCGTGTACCGGAACAGGCTCAGGTTCACCTGGGTCTGGGCGTCCACCGTCCAGGCCAGGACCGTCTCCAGCGTGTGGATGGTCTCGGGGCGCAGCGCGGGGTTGCCGCCGAGCACGGGGTTGTTGACGCTGTACTGCTCGGTGAACGACGGCGCGCGGAAGGCTCGGCCCAGCAGCAGCTTGGCGGTGAGGTCGTAGCGCGCATCCCAGACCAGCGCCACGCGCGGGTTGGTGGTTCGGCCGGAATCGGAGTAGTGGTCGACCCGCACCCCGGCCGTCAGGGCCCAGTCGCGGGCAAAGGCCCATTCGTCTTGCACGTAGGCGTGGTCGACCCGCCGCCGCTGCGGCTGCAGGAACTTCAGCTCGGTGTCGGAGAAGTCGGTGACGTCTTCGAACGAGCCGGTGCCGATGCGGCTGAAGTTGGGGTTGAAGTTCTTGTACTCGGCCGTCTTGTACAGGTTCAGGTCGTCGTGGCCCAGGCCGAAGCGCAAGCTGTGGCCGCTGAAGCCGGTGTAGGTGGCGAAGGCCGACAGGCGCAGTTGCCGTTCCCACTTGTTGGGGCTGCCGATCAGCCCGTCGGTGAACACGTTGCCCGGCCCCAGGGTCGTGCCGGCCGGCAGCAAGATCAGGTCCGACACGACGGTGTCGGCGTAGTAGAGCGTGCTGGCCGTCAGCCCAACGCCCCAGTGCGGCGCGACCTGCGGATCGGTCCACGACAGATCGCTGGTGATGCGCTCGCTGCGCATCTTGCCCGCGGGGTCGAGTGCGGACGCGATGCCGGCACCGGTGCCCACGTTGTCACGCAGCTTGTAGCCGAAGCGCAGGCGCCAGTGGCCATGGCCCAGGTCGAGGTTGCCGTCCACCGCGTCGCGCCCGGTGTTCACCGGGCCGGGGGCCAGCGAGACGGCGGGCTGGGCGCCGTCTGCCGTGATGATGCTTCTGAACCCGTCGGTCTGCCCCACGCGCAGGTAGGCGGCCACGTCCAACGGCCCCAACTGGCCGCCGTGCAGCACCCAGCTGTCCCAGGTGTGGAACGAGCCGCCCCGCACGCCGACCTGGGTGCCAGGCGCGTCGGCCGCCGTCTTGGTGATGATGTTGATCACGCCGGAGTAGGCATCGGCGCCATACAGGGCCGAGCCCGGGCCGCGGATCACCTCGATGCGGGCGATGTGCTCGACCGGGTAGCCACCCCAGATGTTGCCCTTGTTGCCGACGAACATCGTCGTCATCGGCACGCCGTTTTGCAGCAGCAAGGTCTGCGGCGTGAACTGGCTGTAGATGCCGCGGATGACGTAGAGCGGGCCGTAGACATTGGCGGCGCGGGCCACATGCAGGCCGGCCACCGATTCGAGCACCTCGTCGAGATCGATGGCGCCCATCGCGGCGATGTCTTTCGCGGTGATCACCGTGGCCACCGCCGGCGCCCGGCGCAGCGGCTGGGGGCTGCCGGTAGCGATGCTGACGCTGCCCTGGTCGCCATAGGCCAGCGCCAAATCCTCTTCGTCGGTCTGGGCGTGCGCGCCTGGCGGCGCCAGCAGCAGACCGAGGGCCAGGGTCAAGGCGCAGCACCACCAGGGTGTCATAGATCGTTGCCGTTGCGGGTGCGGCGTAGTCTATGCATTCGGGCTCCCGGCCGCCACATCAGCCGACTGGGCGGCGCCAGGAGCGTGGTTTTCATGCCCGGTGCCACGCCAGGTGCAACTGTGCGGCCAGCACCGCCAGCAATTGCTCGTGGCTGACCGGCTTGGCCAGGAAGTCGTCTGCACCGATCGCCAGGCCCGCCTGGCGATCGGCGGCCGAGGCGTTGGCCGAGACCAGCACCACCGGCAAGGAGCGGGTGGCGGCGTCCTGGCGCAACCGGGCCGTGGCCTGCAGCCCGTCCAGCACCGGCATGCGCACGTCCATCAGCAGCAGGTCCGGTTGCACGAGCTGCACCTGGTGCAGCGCCTGTTGCCCGTCGCACGCTTCGTGCACGTCGAAGCCGAGCCGGCGCAGCATTTCGCACAGCATCGTGCGGTTGGCGGGCACGTCGTCGGCCACGACGATGCGCCGCATCGGCCCGTCGTAGCCCTGGACGAACGGTGCCGGCGCGGGCGGCGGGGCCGGCGGCGTGTCGGCCAGCGGCAGGGTCAGCTCGAACCAGAACACGCTGCCGGCGCCCGGCTGGCTGCGCACCTGCACGTCGCCGCCCATCAGCCGCACCAGCTGGCGGCTGATGGCCAGGCCCAGGCCGGTGCCGGCCGCGCGTTGGTGGGCCTCGCCGGCCTGCTCGAAAGGTTGGAACAGGCGCTGCGCGGCCTCGGCGCTGATGCCCACGCCGCTGTCGCGCACCTCGAAGTGCAGCCGCGCGCCGCGGGCCACCGGGCCGAGGTGGCGCACGCACAGCGTCACGTGGCCTTGCTCGGTGAACTTGACGGCGTTGCCGAGCAGGTTGATCAGCACCTGGCGCAGGCGCTTTTCGTCGCCCAGCACATGGGCCGGCGGCGCCGGGTCGACATCGACGACGAAGGCCAGGCCTTTCTCTTCAGCCTTGACGCGCACGATGTCGGCCACGCTGCGCACCAGGCAGCCCAGATCGACCGGCGAGCTCTCGATCAGGGTCTTGCCGGCCTCGATGCGCGCCAGGTCGAGGATGTCGACGATCAGCGTCAGCAGGTGCTCGCCGCTGCTCTGGATGATGCCCAGGCCGGCTTGCTGGCGGTCGCTCAGTCCCGCGTCCATGCGCAGCAGCTGTGCGTAGCCCAGCACGGCGTTCAGCGGCGTGCGCAGCTCATGGCTCATGCGGGCCAGGAACTCGCTCTTGGCGGCGTTGGCCACTTCGGCGCGCTCCTTGGCGTCTTGCAACTCGGCGGTGCGGGCCAGCACGGCGGCCTCGAGCTGGTCGCGGTGGCGCTGCAGCTCTTCGCCACGGGCGTTCTGCGCATCGATCATGCGGTTGAAGGCCCGCGCCATCTGCTGGATGTCGCTCGGGCCGCTGAGCGTGGCGTGCACGCCGGGCTCGCCACGCTCGGCGCGGGCCATCGTGTTGGACAGCTCGGTCAGCGGCTGGGTCAGCCGGCTGGCCAGCCAGCGCAGCAGCACGACGAACAAGACCGCCAGCAGCAGCGAGATGGCCAGGCTGGCGAAGAAGACCTGCGCCAGCATGCGGCGCAGCGTGCCCTTGCCGACGACCACCCGCACATCCCCCAGCAACTCGTCCTGGTTCTCGATCACGTCGAACGGTGTCGCGTTGCGTTGGGCGACGACCGGGGCGACGAAGTGCCAAGCGTCGTCGGTCTCGGCGGCCAGCCGCGGCTCGCCCAGCACCGGCCGCGGGGCCATGGTGACGGTGCCGGGCCCGACCGCGCCGCGGGCCAGCAGCACCTGGCCATTGGCGCTGCGCAGCTCGACGCCGATCACGTCGGGGAAGGCCAGCGTCGCGCGCACGGCTTCGGCCGCGTTCTCGGGCGCCAGCGAGATCAGCGCCAGCGGGGCCTGGTGGGCCAGGCTCTGGGCCACGCGCTGGCCCTGGTCGACCAGCGTGGCGCGGACCTGGCGGGTGGCCAGCCACGAGCTGGCGAGCGACGACAGCAAGGCCAGCAGCAAGATGCCGGTGGTGGCCGCGGCGCTGAGCTGGCCGCGGAAGCTCGATTCGCGCCAATCCTGCGAGAACGACGCGGGGGTGAAGGGGGCGCGCAGGAACCGCATCATGACTCGGGGTACAGCTTGGCGATGCGCTGGGCGCGCAGGTCCAGCTCGAGGCCCAGATGGGCGGCGGTGCGCTGGTTGGCGGCCACCAGCACATCGCGCAAGGGCCGCAGGCCGCGGGCGGGGCGCTTGCCGGTCAGGGTGTCCATGGCCGACTGGGCCAGGCTGCGGCCCATCGCGGCGTTGTCGGGGTACAGCGCGAACAGCGCGCCGCGGCGCACATGCTGCGCGTTGCTGGAGATGACCGCGAAGTTGCGCCGCCAGGCCTCTTGCAACACCAGCGGCAGCAAGGTGGCCTCTTCGACGGTGGTCGAGTCTTGCGGCAGCCACAGCACGTCGCGCTGGGGCTCGGCCGCGGCGACGATGTCCTGGTAGGCCTTGGTGGCGCGCTGCAGGTCGCCGGCCTCGATGGTTGTCAGCTCGAGCCCGAGCGGCCTTGCGGCGTCTTGCGCCAGGCGCATCAGCCAGGCGTTCTGCTGCGGGTCGTGCACGGCCCACACGCGGCGGGCGGCGGGCAGCATGCGGCGCAGCTGCGCAAAGATCAGCGCCGGGTCGGGCGCCAGGCTGTACACGGTGTAGGCCTGGGCCTGCGCCTCGGGCACCGCCAGCACACAACCGGCGACGACGCTGATCGAGCGGTCTAGCGCCTCGGCGGCCTTCAGCCCGCTGCGGCCCAGCGCGATGACCACCCGCACCTCTCGCTTGCGAAGCTCGTCGGCCAGCGCTGGCGCCGTGATCTCGGTGCCGACCGCAAAGCCGGGCACCGCCTGGCGGACCTGTTCGCGAATGCCGTCGATGATGCTGGCAAACACCGATCGAAAGGGTTCGCCGATCTCGGGGTAGACCACCGCCAGCGCGCCGCCTTCGGCCGCCCGCAGCGTCGACCCGGGCCACCCGGCCACCGCGGCCCACCAGCCCAAGACCTGCAAGGCGTGCCGCCTGCGGCGTAGGGAGGGCGGCGGGGACTGCATGGGTTGGGAGGCTACGGCATTGCTGACGGCATGGGGCGATCGAATCTAGCACCACATGGCTGGCGTATCGGTAGGGATGTCGTGTGGGAAACAACGGTCCCGCACGACGGGGCGGCGTATCAGGGCTTCACCTCCTTGGGAGCGTGGTCTTCGCCTGCCTATCATGCGTGGCAACCCTGACAGGAGACACCCATGTCCGCACTTGCCGGCCAGATGATGAGCATGCCCTTGTTGATCTCTTCGCTGATCCGCCATGCGGCGCGACACGCGGCGGACACCGAGATCGTGTCGAAGCGGGTCGAGGGCGACGTGCACCGCACGACCTGGGCGCAGGTGGAGCGGCGCTCGCGCCAGGTGGCGCAGGCGCTGGCCCGGCTGGGCTGCGGCCCTGGCGATCGGGTGGCCACGCTGGCCTGGAACGGCTACCGCCACCTCGAGCTGTACTACGGCGCCTCGGGCTCGGGCCTGGTGCTGCACACGATCAACCCGCGCCTGTTCCCCGAGCAGATCGCCTGGATCGCCAACGACGCGGCCGACAGCGTGCTGTGTTTCGACCTGACCTTCCTGCCGCTGGTCGAAAAGCTCGCGCACGAGTTGAAGACCGTCAAGCACCTGGTGCTGATGACCGACCGGGCCCACATGCCGGCCAGCACCGGGCTGGCCAACCTGCGCTGCTACGAAGAGCTGGTCGAGGCCGAGAACGCCGACTACCATTGGCCGGCGCTCGATGAGAACGCCGCGTCGAGCATCTGCTACACCTCGGGCACCACCGGCCACCCCAAGGGCGCCGTCTACAGCCACCGCTCCACCGTGCTGCACGCCTACGGCTCGGCGCTGCCCGACGCGATGGACTGCTCGGCGCGCGACGTGATCCTGCCGGTCGTGCCGATGTTCCACGTCAACGCCTGGGGCCTGCCGTATTCGGGCGCGCTGGTCGGCGCCAAGCTGGTCTTCCCCGGCCCGCACCTCGACGGCAAGTCGCTGTTCGAGCTGTTCGAGGAAGAGAAGGTCACCTTCTCGGCCGGCGTGCCCACCGTGTGGCTGGGCCTGCTGACCTACATGAAGACCAACGGCTTGAAGTTCAGCAGCTTCAAGCGCACGGTGATCGGCGGCTCGGCCTGCCCGCCGGCGATGATGAAGACGCTGCAGGACGACTTCGGCGTCGAGGTGATCCACGCCTGGGGCATGACCGAGCTGAGCCCGCTGGGCACCTTGTCCAAGCTGACCTCCAGGCAAGACGCACTGCCGCGCGACGCCCAGCAGCGCCTGCTCGAGAAGCAGGGCCGCGTGATCTACGGCATCGACATGGCGATCATCGACGACGACGGCAAGGCCCTGCCGTGGGACGGCGTGGCCGCCGGCAACCTGGTGGTGCGTGGCGGCTGGGTCATCAGCAGCTACTTCCGCCACGCCGGCGAATCGCCGCTGGTCAGCGTGGACGGCGAGCCCGGCTGGTTCCCCACCGGCGACGTGGCGACGATCGACGCCGATGGTTTCATGCAGATCACCGACCGCAGCAAGGACGTGATCAAGTCCGGCGGCGAGTGGATCAGCTCGATCGACCTGGAGAATATCGCGATGGCGCACCCGGGCGTGCACGAGGCCGCCGCCATCGCCTGCAAGCACCCCAAGTGGGACGAGCGGCCGTTGCTGGTGGTGGTGCCCAAGCCCGGCGCCACGGTGACGCGCGACGAGCTGCTGGCTTTCTTCGAAGGAAAGATCGCCAAGTGGCAGATCCCCGACGACGTGGCGTTCGTGGCCGACATCCCGCACACGGCGACCGGCAAGGTGCAAAAGCTCAAGCTGCGCGACCAGTTCAAGGCCTACACCCTGCCCACGGCCTGAGCCGTGCGGCGCTGTCCCGCTGGCGACAGCGCCGTTCGGGGAACCCCCGAAACCTGCCCGCGGCAATCGCCGCTACCGTCCGCACTGCGGTACAGCACTTAGGAGACAACCATGGCAACGCGACGTTCTTGGTCTCTGGCAATGGGCGCGGCGCTGCTGCTGCAAACGGGGCTGGCGTGCGCCCAGGCGGGTGAGACGGTGAAGATCGCCTTCATCGATCCGCAATCGGGCCCCTTCGCCAACATCGGGCAGAACATTCTTCGCACCTTCCAACTCGCCGCCGAGCGCGCCAGCGCCAAGGGCGGCGTGAAGTACGAGGTGGTGGCCTTCGACAACAAGGCCTCGCCGCAGGAAAGCCTGAACGTGCTGAAGGCCGCGATCGACCAGGGCTTTCGCTACGTGGCGCAAGGCAACGGCTCGGGCGCGGCGGCCGCGATCCTCGATGCGGTCAACAAGCACAACGAACGCAACCCCGGCAAGGAGGTGGTGTTCTTCAACTATGCCGCGGTCGACCCCGACCTGACCAACAGCAAGTGCAGCTTCTGGCACTTCCGCTTCGATGCCGACACCTCGATGAAGATGGAGGCGATGGTCACCGCGATGTCCGAAGACCCGTCGGTCAAGAAGGTCTACATCATCGGCCAGAACTACGCCCATGGCCAGCAGGTGTCGCGTTATGCCAAAGAGATCATCGCCCGCAAGACGCCGGCGGTGCAGGTGGTGGGCGACGAGCTTCACCCGCTGGGCCAGGTGAAAGATTTCGCGCCCTACATCGCCAAGATCAAGCAAAGCGGTGCCGACACGGTGATCACCGGCAACTGGGGCCAAGACCTGGCACTGCTGGTCAAGGCCGCGAAGGACGCCGGGCTCGACGCCAAGTGGTACACCTACTACGCCGGCGCCCAGGGCACGCCCACCGCGATCGGCAACGCACTGGCCGGCAAGATCACCACGGTCTATGGCTCGTACTCGAACCTGCCGGGCGAATACAGCCAGTTCCGCGACGCGTTCCACGAGAAGTACAAGCAAGACTTCTCCACCTCGACGGTGCTGCACCTGTTCGCCACGCTGCAAGGCGCGATCGCGAAGGCCAAGTCGACCGACCCGGTCAAGGTGGCCCAGGCGATGGAAGGCCTGGTGGTGCGCTCGTATGCCGGCGAGATCACGATGCGCGCGTCCGACCACCAACTGCAGCAGCCGCTGTTCTTTGCCACCTGGCAGAAGACCGACGCGAAGCAGAGCTACAACGTCGAAGAGACCGGCAACACCTTTGCGCTGACGAGGATGTACCCGTCGTACGTGTCGGCCACGCCCACCTCGTGCCAGATGAAGCGGCCCTAGAGAAATGGCACCCGGTGGCTGAATACAGCCACCACCCGCCGGGCGGATAGCGCGGCCGCTGCGGAGCGGCCGTGCGCTGGCCGCGCTCGGCGACGGGCCGGCTTCCAGACGACGATCGAACTGAATTTGGGACTTCTCACCCGCGCCCCATGTCTCTCGAAGCCTTCGTCATCTCGCTTCTGAACGGCATCAGCTACGGCCTGCTGCTGTTCATGCTCAGCTCTGGCCTGACGCTGATCTTCAGCATGATGGGTGTGCTGAACTTTGCCCATGCGAGCTTCTACATGCTGGGCGCCTACCTGGGCTACACGATCTCGGGTTATGTCGGCTTCTGGCCGGCGCTGGTGCTGGCGCCGCTGGGCGTGGGCGCGCTGGGGGCGATGTTCGAGCGTTTCGCGCTGCGCCGCGTGCACAAGTTCGGCCATGTGCCCGAGCTGCTGATCACCTTCGGCCTGTCGTACGTGGTGCTCGAACTGGTGCAACTGGTCTGGGGCCGCGCGGCGGTGCCTTATGCGTTGCCGCCGCTGCTCGACGGGCCGCTGTTCACGCTGTTCCAGACCCAGTTTCCCCGCTCGCGCGGCTTCATCATGCTGGTCGCACTGCTGATGCTGCTGGGGCTGTGGCTGCTGCTGACCCGCACGCGGGTCGGCCTGGTGATCCAGGCGGCGCTGACGCACCCCGACATGGTCGAGTCGCTGGGCCACAACGTGCCGCGCGTGTTCATGATGGTCTTCGGCGGCGGTGCTGCGCTGGCCGGGTTGGCCGGCGTGATCGGCGGCAACACCTACGTCACCGAGCCCGGCATGGCAGCGGGGGTGGGGGCGATCGTCTTCGTCGTCGTGGTGGTCGGCGGCATGGGCTCGCTGGCCGGGGCGTTCCTCGCTTCGCTGCTGATCGGCGTGATGGTGAACTTCGCCGTCGCGCTCGACCAGTCGGCGTTGGGGCTGCTGGCCGCGCTGGGCATCAAGGCCGGCCCGGACACCTTCGGCCACGCCTTGCTGCAACTGAAGATCTCGCAGGTGGCGCCGATCCTGCCGTTCCTGCTGCTGGTGTTGATGCTGGTGTTCCGCCCGCGCGGGCTGCTCGGCACGCGAGAAGACTAAGGAAGGTGCGAACGAACTCGCCATGACCGCTCATCCCGCCCAAGCGACGCCACTCGTCGTTGCAAATGCTCGCCGTAGTGCGAACTACGGCTGTGCTTTGCGCCTAGATTGGCGCCACTCGGACGGCCTGCTCGGCCACGCCGAGTCCATTCACACCTTCCCATGAGCTCCGTGATGACACCGTCCGCTGCTGCAAGCTTCCATTGGAAGCCTTTCAACATCGGCCGCTGGATCATCTGGGGCGGCTTCGCGCTGATCCTGCTGATCGCGCCGCGGCTGTTCACCAGCGGGCTGTCGCTGACGCTGCTGTCGCAGATCGGCTACGTGATCATCATCTGCCTCAGCTACAACCTGCTGTTGGGGCAGGGCGGCATGCTGAGCTTCGGCCACGCGGTCTATACCGGGCTGGGCGCGTTCTTCGCGGTGCATGCGATCAACCTGGCCAGTAAGGGCACGCTGCCGATCCCGCTGCCGTTCATCCCGCTGGTCGGCGGCCTGGCCGGTCTGGGCGTGGCGGCGATCCTGGGCTACCCGTCGACCAAGAAGGCCGGCACGCCGTTCGCGATGATCACGCTGGGGGTGGGTGAGCTGGTGTTCGCGATGTCGCTGATGTTCCCCGACTTCTTCGGTGGCGAAGGCGGCGTCAGCACCAACCGCGTCTACGAGACCAAGATGTTCGGCTGGACCTTCGGCCCGGCGCTGCAGGTGTACTACCTGATCGCGTTCTATTGCTTCGTCTGCACCGCGGCGATGTATGCCTTCACCCGCACGCCGCTGGGCCGCATGCTCAACGCCGTGCGCGACAACCCCGAGCGCGTGGCCTTCATCGGCTACGACACCCAGCGTGTGCGCTACCTGGCCTTCATGATCGCCGGCTTCTTCGCCGGCATCGGCGGCGCGTTCAACGCGATCAACTTCGAGATCGTCACGGCCGAGACGGTGAGCGCCATCCGATCGGGCGGCTACCTGTTGTTCACCTTCCTCGGCGGCGCCACCTTCTTCTTCGGCCCGATCATCGGCGCGGTGCTGCTGGTGCTGTCGTCGGTGCTGCTGTCCGAGATGACGCAGGCCTGGCAGATCTACCTCGGCTTCGTGTTCCTGTTCATGGTGATGTACGCGCCCGGCGGCGTGGCCAGCCTGATCATGATGAACCTGCGCGTCGCGGCCTTCGGCAAGCTCGGCCGCATCTGGACCGCCTACCTCGCGCTGGGTGGCGCCGGCGCGGTGCTGCTGGCGGCGGTGGCCGGCCTGGTCGAGATCATCTACCACCTGCAGCTCGACTCGTCCGGCGAAGGCGGTGTGCGCTTCTTCGGCACCACGCTGAACGTGAGCCACACCGACACCTGGGTCGGCATGGGCCTGGTGTCGGTCACGGCGCTGGGCCTGTTCGAGCTGGCCCGCCGCCGCTTCTTGCACGAGTGGGGCGAGACCCAGGCCGAGATCGAGAAAGAGATCAAGCGGCGGGAGGCACAACTATGACCCCCAAGACACCGCAAGCGGCGTCGGCCCCCCAAGGGGGCGCGGCGTCCTTGGGGCGGCCCGGCAGACGCCTATGACCGCACCGACCCCGGCCGTCGAACTGCGCGCGGTCAAGAAGTTCTTCGGCAAGACCGAGATCATCCGCGGCGTCGACCTGGCGGTGAAGGCCGGCGAGCGCGTCGCGATCATCGGGCCCAACGGCGCCGGCAAGTCGACGCTGTTCAACCTGATCAGCGGCCGCTTCGGCCCCAGCAGCGGCGAGATCCTGCTGCACGGCCAACCGATCGGCGGCCTGAAGCCCTACGAGATCAACCGCGCCGGGCTGTCGCGCAGCTTCCAGGTCAGCAACCTGTTCGGCCGCCTGAGCGTGTTCGAGAACATCCGCTGCGCGCTGCTGTGGGCAATGGGGCATCGCTACGAGTTCTGGAAGTTCCTGTCCGGCCTGCGCGACGTCAACGACCGCACCGAGCAGGTGCTGGAGCAGATCCACCTGCACCGCAAGCGCGACCACCTGGCGATGAACCTGACCTATGCCGAGCAGCGCGCGCTGGAGGTGGGCATCACCATCGCCGGGGGCGCCAGCGTGATCCTGCTGGACGAGCCGACCGCGGGCATGAGCACCAGCGAAACCGCGCGCTTCGTGCAGCTGATCCGCGAGGTGACGGTGGGCAAGACCTTGTTGACGGTAGAGCACGACATGGGCGTGGTGTTCGGCCTGGCCGACCGCATTGCCGTGCTCGTCTACGGCGAGTTGCTGGCCTTCGACACGCCCGAGGCGGTGCGCGCCAACCCGCGCGTGCAAGAGGCCTATCTCGGCTCGGTGTTGGCTGAGACGCAGGCGGCCGGAGCACAAGCCGCGGGAGCCCACGCATGAGCGGGCCGTTGTTGGAGCTCAAAGACCTGCACGCCTACTACGGCAAGAGCCACGTGCTGCATGGCGTGAGCCTGAACGTCGGCGAGGGCGAGATCGTCAGCCTGCTGGGCCGCAATGGCTCGGGCCGCTCGACCACCGTCAAGTCGATCATGGGGCTGGTCGACGCGACCGGCTCGGTGCGCTGGCGTGGGCAAGAGCTGATCGGCAAGAAGGCCTTCGAGATCGCCCACCTGGGCCTGGGCTACGTGCCCGAGAACCGCGACATCTTCCCCAAGCTCACGGTGCACCAGAACCTGATGCTGGGCGAGAAGCGAGGCGGCAAGAAGCCGAGGTGGAGCTTCGACGACATGTACGGCATGTTCCCGCGCCTGAAAGAGCGCCAGCACACCGAGGCCGGCGTGCTCAGCGGCGGCGAGCAACAAATGCTCACGCTGTGCCGCACGCTGATGGGCGACCCCGACCTGATCATGATCGACGAGCCGACCGAAGGCCTGGCACCGAAGATCGTCGAGCTGGTGGCCGAGTATTTGCGCGAGCTGCGCCGCCGCGGCATCTCGGTGCTGCTGGTCGAGCAGAAACTGACCATCGCGCTGCAAGTGTCTGAACGCTGCCTGGTGATGGGCCACGGCCAGATCGTGTTCGAGGGCACGCCGGCTGCACTGAAGGCCGATGCCTACATTCGCAAGGAGTGGCTGGAGGTCTGACACACGCCCCCCCGCCACCACCTGGCCCACGGCCGCCCAGCCGGTGCTGAGTGCCGGCACTGGGCCAAAAAGTTGCGTTCGTGACTCCCCCGTATGGGGGATGGCGGGGGCGGGTGCAAGCTCCGACATTCGCGACTCGCCGCTTCTCGGCCGAGCACGTGTCCCATGAACGATTCCTGCGAGTCAGATGCCTGCGTTGCGCCGGGCGCGCCCCCCGGCGGATCCCACGCGCATGACCCGCGGTTTGCCGCGCTGTATGCCGAGTTGCACCGCGTTGCGCACCGCGAGGCCCGGCGCCACGGCGCCCTGGGGCAGCTGAGCACCACCACGGTGCTGCACGAGGCCTACCTGAGCCTGGCGCACCGCAACTCGCCCGACTTTCTCGACCAGGGCCACTTCATGGCCTACGCCGCGCGCGCGATGCGCGGGCTGGTGATCGACCGGGTGCGGGCGCGCGGGGCGGCCAAGCGCGGCGGCGACGTGCAGATCACCGTGCTGGACGCCGAAACCGCCGAAGACATGCCGGACGCGCAGGCGCTGCAGCGCATCAGCGACGCGCTGGACGACCTGGCCGGGCTCGAGCCCGAGCTGGCGCAACTGGTCGATCTGCGCTTCTTCTGCGGCTTCACGATGAGCGAGATCGCCGCGCAGCAAGGCATCTCGGTGCGCACCGTGCAGCGCCAGTGGGACAAGGCGAGGGCGCTGCTGTACCGGGCGATGAGCTCGGATTGACCGCGCGATGCGCCGTGCATGCGTGGGTTTGCGGGGGGCATGCTGATGCTGCCCGACCGTGAGCGCTGGCAACAGCTGAGCCCGTTGCTCGACGAGCTGCTGGACTTGGCGCCGGCGCCACAGGCCGCGCGCCTGGCCGCCTTGCGGGCCGAGCAACCGGCGCTGGCCGCCGAGCTGGCCTTGCTGCTCGACGCCCATCACAGCGCGGCCGAGGCGCGTTTCCTGGACGGCACCGCCGCCGCCGCTGCGGCGCCGATCGCCGAGTCACCCACGCTGGCCGGCCAGCGCCTGGGGCCCTACACGCTGATGGCGCCGCTGGGGCAGGGCGGCACCGGCAGTGTCTGGCGCGCCCGGCGCGACGACGGGCGTTTCGACGCCCATGTGGCCGTCAAGCTGCTGCACCTGTCGCTGGTGGGGCAGGCGCCGGCGCAGCGGTTTCGCCGCGAGGGCCAGATCCTGGCGCGGCTGACGCACCCGAACATCGCCCACCTGCTCGACGCCGGTGTCAGCGAGGGCGGCCAGCCCTACCTGGTGCTCGAGCTGGTCGACGGCGAGCGCATCGACCACTATTGCGACCGCCGCCGCCTGACCGTCGAGCAGCGGCTGGCCTTGTTTGCCGACGTGCTGTCGGCGGTCTCGCACGCGCACCGCCACCTCGTCATCCACCGCGACATCAAGCCGACCAATATCCTCGTCGACGAGGGCGGGCGCGTGAAGCTGCTCGACTTCGGCATCGCCAAGATCGTCGAAGACGAGACCTGGGCGCTCGGTTCGACCGCGATCACGCGCGAGGGCGGCGGCCAGTCGTTCACGCCGGAATACGCCGCACCCGAGCAGTGGCGCGGCGAGCCGGTGACCACCGCGACCGACGTCTACGCCCTGGGTGTGCTGCTGTACCAGCTGCTCGCTGGCCGGCACCCCACCGCCCCTGAGCAGGCCACCGCGCAGCAGGTGATGCAGTCGACGCTGCGGGTCGAGCCGGCGCGCCTGTCGGCCGCCTGCAGCACGGCCGCGGCCGCGGCGCGCGAGACCACGCCGCCCAAGCTGGCGCGGCGCCTGCAAGGTGACCTGGCGAACATCGCCGCGCGAGCGCTGAGCAAGGCGCCGTCGCACCGCTACGCGACCGTCGACGCATTGGCCGAAGACCTGCGGCGCCACCGCGACCACGAGCCGGTCGGCGCGCGGCCCGATGCGTGGGCCTATCGCCTGGGCAAGTTCGTGCGGCGGCACCGCGCGGCCGTGGGCGCCGGGGTGCTCAGCACCGTGGCCATTGCCGCGGGCCTGGCCGGCACGCTGTCGCAGGCTCGCATCGCCGAGCACGAGCGCGACCGCGCCGTGCGGCAGCTGGTGCAGACCGAGGCGGTGGAAGAGTTCCTGACCTTCCTGATCAGCAGCACCGCGAACCGGCCGCTCAGCACGCTCGAGCTGCTGGAGCGCGCCGGGCAACTGGCCAATGCGCAGTTCGCCGACGCTCCCGCCATCAAGGCCCGGCTGGAGCTGACGCTGTCAGGCGTCTACAGCGAGATCGACGCGCAGGACAAGACGCTGGCGCTGCTGACCCAGGCCCGCGCCTCGGCGCAGCGCGCGGGCGACGTCGACCTGCAGGCCCAGATCGAATGCGCCGAGGTCAGCGAGACCGACCTGGAGCCCGACTCGAAGCGTGCCGCGGCGCGCTACGACCGTGCCATGGACACGCTGCGCGCGCACGCGGCCGGCGACACGGTGACGCTCGCCTACTGCCACCACACGCGCGCGATGCGCGCCTTCGAGCTGGGCGACTATCCGCAAGCGTTGACCGACGAGCGCCGCGCGCTCGAATTGATGGGCGAGTCCCGCCCAGGCAACCGGACGCTGTGGGTGGCGATGCGCCAGGGCCTGGCGGGTGCGCTCGCCAAGACCGGCGACCTGGGCGCGGCGCTGGAGCAGTTGCAGGCGGCGATCGACGAGCTCAACGCGATGGGCCGCGCCCACACGATCGGCGCATCGACTCTGCTCAACAACCAGGGCGTGCTGCTGTCCCGCGCGGGCGACCCGCTGCGCGCGCTGGCCGCTTTCGACGGCGCGATCGAGGGCATGCAGGACGGCGGGGGCGTGGACGCTGCGACGCCGGCGAGCCTGGGCAACCGCGCCCGCACACTGCTCGAACTGGGCCGGATCACCGAAGCCCAGCAGGCGCTCGAGCAGGCGCTGGCGTCGGCCGCTGCACGCGGCGACACCCGCAGCCCGCCGTTCTCGATCACCGCCTTCGGCTGGTGCGCGCCGGGCGACCTGGCGGCCTGCGAGCAGCGGTTCGAGGCGGCCCACGAGCGCATGGTCGCGCAGCTGCCGCCGAGCCACCCGGGCCTGGCCAACGCCGACCTCAACCACGCCCGCATGTTGATGGACGCGGGCCAGGTTGAGCGCGCCAAGCCGCTGCTCGAACGGGCCATGTCGATCTATGCCCAGTCGGACGGCGGCGAGCCGGGCCGCATCCGTGCGCTGACGCTGCTGGCGCGCAGCGAGCTGCAGCTCGGCCACACCCCCGCCGCGCTGGCCCAGGCGCAGCGCGCCGTGCAAGAGGCGCGCGCGGCCGCGGTGGGCATCGCCCACAGCCAATGGCTGGGCCATGCCTTGCTGGCGCAGGGGCTGGCGCTGCGTGCCGCGGCCGACACGCGTGCGCCCGCGGTGCTGCGCGAGGCGCTGGCGCAGCTGCAGCCCACTGTGGGCGACCGTGCCGCTGCGGTGATCGAGCTGCGGGGCCTGCTGGCCGACGGGACACCGAAGTAACCATTGGTAAACGCTGGCAGAGCGCGCCGGCACCTTGCGATTAGCCAAGTGGGCAGGACGATGTTTCACAACACCTGCCCATCGCAACGCAAGGAACAGCGATGGACAACCAGCAGGCGGGGGCGCAGGCAGCAGGCAGCGTTCTGACGCTGCCGCAGGGCGGCGGCGCGATCAAGGGCATCGGCGAGACATTCCAGGCCAACGTTTTCAGCGGCACGGCCCGGCACAGCGTGCCGATCGCCTTGTCACCGGGCCGGCACGGCGTGGGGCCGAGCCTGTCGCTCGACTACAGCTCGGGCCACGGCAACGGCATCTTCGGCCTCGGCTGGCAGCTCTCGCTGCCGCGCATCACGCGCAAGACCGAAAAGGGTTTGCCGCGTTACGGCGACGACGACGTGTTCGTCATGTCGGGCGCCGAAGACCTGGTCCGTTGCCTGCAGCAGGTCACGGACGCGGACAGCGGCGAGGCCCGCTGGGTGCTGCAAGATCCGATCGTGCGCGGGGATTTCTCGGTGTTCTTCTACCGCCCGCGCACCGAAGGGCTGTTTGCGCGCATCGAGCGCTGGGTGCATGCCGCCAGCGGCGACACGCACTGGCGCACGATCACCAAAGACAACGTGACCAGCGTCTTCGGCGCCTCGCCCGCCACACGCCTGGCCGACCCGGCGGACGACCGGCGCGTGGCCCAATGGCTGCTGCAGGAAACCTTCGACGCGCTGGGCCACCACAGCCTGTTTGAGTACGCGGCCGACGACCCCGGGCTGTATGGCGCCGACCCCGACGCGCGCCTGCCCGACATCTACGAGCAGCACCGGGTCGCGACGCAGCGTTACCCGCGTCGCATCTACTACGGCAACCTGGCCGAGCCGCTGCTCGATGCACAAGGGCAGCCGATCACCTATGCCGACGGTGCGCCGGTCGGCCACCTGCGCCAGGGGCGGCGCTACGCGTTCGAGGTGGTGTTCGACTACGGCGACTGGGCCACGCCCACCTGCTGGCCGCACCCCGCGCCGCTGCCCGACGCGCAGCAAGAGACCTTCGGCGCCGACCCGGCCACGTGCAGCACCGGCCGCTTGGCGCCGCTGCGCCCGGATCGGTTTTCGAGCTTTCGCGCCGGCTTCGAGGTTCGCACGCTGCGGCGCTGCGCGCGGGTGCTGATGTTCCACCACTTCGCCGAGCTGGCCGCGCCGAGGCTGGTCCGCTCGACCGACTTCAGCTACCGCATCGACACCGACACCCAGGCCTCGCTGCTGAGCAGCGTGACCGTCACCGGCTACGACCAGGACGCGGGCGGCGCCTACCGCTCGGCCAGCATGCCACCGCTGGCCTTCGACTACGCGCCATTCAAGCCCCACGAGCAGCGCTACCAGCCGCTGAAGGCCCTGGGCGGCGAGATGCCGCCGCTGGCCTTGCGAGACCCGGGTATGGCGCTGGTCGACCTGTTCGGCGACGGCCTGCCGGACGTGCTGCAAACCGGCGCCGACGGCTTTCGCTACTGGCGCAACCTGGGCAACGGCCTGCTCGACCGCCCGCGCCTGCTGCCGCAGATGCCGGCCGGCATGTCGCTCGACCAGCCCGGCGTCGGCTTCGGCGACATGGCCGGCAACGGCCTCGTCGACCTGCTGGTCAACACCGGCGCGCTGCCCGGCTTCTTCGAGACCACACCCGACGGTGCGTGGAAGCGATTCACGCCCTACGAGACCGTGCCGGGCTTCTTGCCGGGCGACCCCAACCTGCGCATGCTCGATCTCACCGGCGATGGCCGGGCCGACGCCTTGCTGACCCGCGACCAGCAGTTCCTGTGGTTCGAATGCCTGGGCGAAAAGGGCTTCGGCCCGGGGCAGGGCGTGGCCCGCATCCACGACCTGGCGCAGTTCCCCGATGTCTTCTTCGACGATGCGTCCGGCCGCGTGCGCCTGGCCGACATGACCGGCGACGGCCTGACCGACATCGTGCTGGTGCACGAGGGCCGCATCGACTACTGGCCCAACCTGGGCTACGGCCGCTTCGGCCCGCGCGTCACGATGGCCAACGCGCCGCGCCTGAACGGCAGCTTCGACCCCAAGCGCCTGTTCCTTGCCGACCTCAACGGCACCGGCTGCGCCGACCTGGTCTACGTTGACTTCCAGCGCGTGCACTTCTGGTTCAACCAGTCGGGCAACGCCTGGGGCGAGCGGCAGACCATCGTCGGCACGCCCGCGGCCAGCGACGCCGGCGCGGTCGAATTCGCCGATGTGTTCGGCACCGGCACGGCCACGCTGCTGTGGAGCCACGACGCGGTCGATGCGGGCGACGGGCACTACAAGGCGCTCGACTTCTGCGGCGGCGTGAAGCCCTATGTGCTGACCAGCACCGACAACAACCTGGGCAGCACCACACGCATCAGCTATGCGCCGTCGACCCGCTACCAGCTGCAAGACCAGGCCAACGGCACACCCTGGTTGACCACCTTGCCGTTCCCGGTGCAGGTCGTCGACAAGGTGGAGTCGATCGACCACATCGGCCGGACCAGGCTGGTCACCACCTACCGCTACCACCACGGCCACTTCGACGGCCGTGAGCGAGAGTTCTGCGGCTTCGGTCGCGTCGACCAGTTCGACACCGAGTCGTTCGACGACTTCCTGAGCCTCGGCCTGCAGGGCGATGACCTCCCATTCACCAACGCCGACCCGGCGTTCTACGCCCCGCCGGTGGAGACACGCACCTGGTTCCAAACCGGCGCCTGCTTCGACCCGCAAGACCTGACCCAACGCCTGCAGCCCGAGTACTACCAGCAAGACAGCCAGGCCGTGCCGCTGGCACCGCACGAGATGGACGCCGGTGACACGCCGGCCGAGGCCTGCCGGGCTCTGCGCGGCGCGCCGCTGCGCAGCGAGGTGTATGCGCGCGACGGTCACGCCCAGGCGGCGCACCCCTACCAGGTCAGCGAGAGCCGCTACCGGGTGGCGCAGCTGCAGCCCCGGCTCGACAACCACCACGCGGTGTACTTTCGCCACACGCTGGAAAGCCTGAGCTACCACTACGAGCGCAACCCGGCCGACCCGCGCATCGGCCACGAGCTCACGCTGGCGGTGGACGCCTTCGGCCAGCCGCTGAAGACCCTGAGCATCGGCTACGGGCGGCGTCACGCCGACCCGAACCTGCCCACGCCCGCCGACCGCGCCCGGCAGACCACCACCTTGATCACCTACACCGAGGCGCGGTACACGCAGGCCATCGACGACCCGCACGCCAGCCCCGACGCCCACCGCATGCCGGCACTGTGCGAACGCCTTGCCTTCGAGCTGACCGGCTTTGCGCCACTCGTGCCAGGGGCGCCGCGCTTCAGCCACGCCGAATGGGTGGCCGACGACTTCTCGCGCATCAACGACGCGCCCAGCCTGCCCTACGAAGAGCCGGCCGACGGGGTGAACCCGCAGAAGCGCCTGATCGAGCAATCGCGCATCCACTACCGCAGTGACGACCTGAGCGGCCTGCTGCCGCTGGGGGTGATCCAGCCGCTGGCGTTGCCCGGCGAGAGCCGCCAGCTGGCATTCACGCCCGGCCTGTTGGCGCAGGCCTATGGCGACCGGGTCGACGCGGGGCTGCTGGCGGGCTGCCGCTACGTGCCGGGCGACAACGACGACGGCACCTGGTGGATCCCGTCGGCGCGGGTGTTCTATTCCCCCGGCCCCGACGACACGCCCGCCGACGAGCTGGCGTTTGCGACCACGCACTTCTTTGCCCCGCTGCGCACCGTCGACCCCTTCGGCAACACCAGCGTCACCACGCTCGACCCCTACGCGCTGTTGACCCGCGAAACCCGCGACGCGGTGGGCAACCGAACCGAGGCCGAGCTGGACTACCGCGTGCTGCAACCGCGCCGCTTGACCGACGCCAACGGCAACCGCAGCGAGGTGGTCTTCGACGCGCTGGGCCTGGTGGCCGGCAGTGCGGTGATGGGCAAGGTGGGCGAGACGCTGGGCGACTCACTGGCCGAGTTCACGCCCGAGCTGACGCCGGCGCAGCGCGAGGCCTTCTTGGCCGACCCGATGGCGCAGGCCGCGTCGCTGATCGGGTCGGCCACCACGCGCATCGTCTACGACCTGGCGCGTTACGAGCGTGAAGGCCAGCCGGCCTTCGCGGCGGTGCTGAGCCGCGAGACACACGCCAGCGATGCGCTGCCCGAGGGCGGCTTGAAGCTGCGGCTGAGCCTGGCTTACTCCGACGGGGCGGGGCGCGAGATCCAGAAGAAAGTGCCCGCCGAACCCGGCCCGCTGGTCGATGGCGGCCCAGTGGCCGAGTCGCGCTGGGTCGGCAGCGGCTGGACGGTGTTCAACAACAAGGGCAAGCCGGTCCAGCAGTTCGAGCCCTTCTTCGACGACACGCACGCGTTTCGCTTCGAGCGCCGGGCCGGTGTCAGCGCCACCTTGTTCTACGACCCGCTCGAGCGCGTGGTCGCCACGCTGCACCCCGACCACCGCTGGGAGAAGGTGGTGTTCGACCCATGGCAACAGGCCAGCTGGGATGTGAACGACACCGTGCTGATCGACGACCCGGCCGACGATGCGGATGTCGGCGGCTTCTTTCGCCGCCTGGCTGCGGCCGACTACCTGCCGACCTGGCTGCAACAGCGCCAGCAGGGCCGGCTCGGCGAGGCCGAACAGGCGGCCGCGGCCAAGACGGCGCTGCACGGCGCCACGCCCTCGCTGGCAAATGCCGATGGGCTGGGCCGCCCGTTCCTCACGGTGGCCCACAACCGCTTCGAGCAAGACGGCGGCACGACCGACGAGTGGCTGATGAGCCGCTCATGGCTCGACATCGAGGGCAACCCGCGCGAGGTCGTCGATGCCAACGGCCGCATCGTGATGCGCACGGCGTTCGACATGCTCGGCCACCGCATCCGGCAGACCAGCATGGAGGCGGGCGAGCGCTGGGTGCTCAACGACGTGGCCGGGCACGCCGCCTTCGCCTGGGACCACCGCGACCACCGCTTTCGCCACACGGTGGACGCACTGCGCCGGCCGCTCGAAACCTTCTTGCAAGCGGGCAGCGGTGCCGAGCAGCTGATCGGCCACACGGTGTACGGCGAAGGCGTGGCCGACGCCGAGGCCCGCAACCTGCGCGGCCAGGTCTTCCAGCAGTTCGACCAGGCGGGGGCGGTGACCAGCCAGGCCTACGACTTCAAGGGCAACCTGCTGGTGGCCACGCGCCAACTGGCGGTCAACTACAAGACCACGCTGGACTGGTCGGCCGACCCGTCGATGGAGCCTCAGGTCTTCACCAGCGGCACCGCCTACGACGCCTTGAACCGGCCCGTGGCGCTGACCGCACCCGACGGCAGCGTGACCCGGCCCCGCTTCAACGCCGCGGGGCTGCTGCAGGCCGTGGGTGTGCAACTGCGCGGCGCGACGGCCGAGACGCCGTTCGTCAGCCAGATCGACCACGATGCCAAAGGCCAGCGCACGGCAATCGCCTACGGCAACGGGCTGCGCACCACCTGCGCCTACGACCCCGCCACGCTGCGCCTGACGCGGTGCCAGACGCTGCGCGGCAACGAAAGCCTCCAAGACCTGGCCTACGTCTACGACCCGGCCGGCAACATCACGCACATCGAAGACGCGGCCCAGCAGACGGTCTACTTTCGCAACCAGGTCGTCACGCCCAGCGCCGACTACACCTACGACGCGGTCTACCGGCTGCTTGTGGCCGAAGGGCGCGAGCACATCGGCCAGGTGTCGCAGCCCGAGACGAGCTGGAACGACGCGTTTCGCATCCACCTGCCGCACCCGAACGATGGCCAGGCGATGCGCCGTTATGTCGAGCGCTACCGCTACGACCCGGTCGGCAATTTCCTGCAGCTGGCGCACCAGGCGACCAACGGCAACTGGACGCGCGGCTACAGCTACGACGAAGCCAGCCTGATCGAGCCCGACGCGCGCAGCAACCGCCTGAGCAGCGTGGTGGTGGGCGGCAGCGAGCCCCAGCGCTTCGCCTACGACCCGCACGGCAACCTGGCCACGATGCCGCACCTGGGCAGCCTGGCCTGGGACCACCGCGACCAGTTGCAGCAGGTCGACCTGGGTGGCGGCGGCACGGCCTACTACGTCTACGACGCGAGCGGCCAGCGTGTGCGCAAGGTGGTCGAGAAGAACGGCGGCAACCTCGTCGAAGAGCGCATCACGCTCGGCGGCTTCGAGGTCTTTCGGCGCCGCAACGCCGCCGGCGCGGTCTTGCTCGAACGCGAATCGCTGCACGTGATGGACGACCGGCGCCGCATCGCGCTGGTCGAGACCCGCACGGTTGGCGACGAGGTCGAGGTGCCGGTGCAGCTGGTGCGCTACCAGCTCGGCAACCACCTCGGCTCGGCCTCGCTCGAGGTCGACGCCGATGGGCAGATCATCACCTACGAGGAGTACTACCCCTACGGCAGCACCGCCTACCAGGCCGGGCGCAGCGCCACCGAGGTCAGCCTGAAGCGCTACCGCTTCACCGGCATGGAGCGCGACGAAGAGACGGGGTTGAACTACCACGGGGCCCGGTACTACGCACCCTGGCTGGGGCGCTGGGCCAGCTGCGATCCGAGCGGCCTGAGCGGCGGCATCAACCTCTATGCCTATGCGGCCGGCTCACCCGTCGTGCTGGTCGACACCGATGGCCACCAGCCGCGCCACTGCGAACCGGTGTCCGTGCCGGTGAACGAGCCGTCCCAATCGATCGTCTGGCGCGGCAAGCCGCTCGGGCCCACGGTGACCCTGCCGCGGCCCGGCTGCGCGGTGAAGGGCGATGGCCGCCAGCCGGCACGGCGCGCGGGGTCGCAGCCCCGCGGCGGCGCCAGCCAGCCAGCGCCGCGCAGCGACGGTGCCGGCGGCCCGCGGGGCGGTGCGTCATCGTCACAGGGCTTGGATGCAGGCCGTGGGCAACCGGCCCCCGGCGGCACCGATGCTGGTGGGCAGGACCCGCCCGGCCCGGCCACGCAAGGCCAGGGTGGGGCGGGCGATCAACCGGGCACCGGCACGACCGGCCGACCCGGGGCACCCAGCGGGTCGCCGGCCGGCCGCCCCGGCGTGCCGAACGGGTCGCCGAACGGCCGACCCGATGGCGCGGCAAAGCCGTCGCCCGGCGGCGAACAGGGTGGCGACGGCAGCGGTGGCCAACACGGCCCGACCTCGGTGCTGGACACCCTGGCGGCCGCGGCGTCGCTGATCCTCGACCCCAACAGCCTGTACGAGGCCCAGCACTCGGGGCGCACCGGCAAGGGGGCCCAGGTCGGCAGCTCGTTCGGTTTTCTCAGCGGTTGGCTGGCCCAGGTGCTGGTCGTCGGCATGGTCATCTGGCAGACGGCCGGCGGGCTGATCAAGAAGGGCCTCAAGCAGCTCGGCGAAGGCCTGGGCTGGCTGAAGAGCAAGCTGCGTCTGCCGGGCTCGGCGCTGCCCAAGGCCCTGCCGCCGGCGGCACCCAAGGCGCTGCCGCCGGGTGAGCCGCAGATCCTGACCGGGCCTGGGGAGACGCCGATCGACGCCGGCCCCTACCGCACGCCACAGACGCCGACGCCACCTCGCCCGCCCGAGCCGACACCGCCGGACCCGTGGTCCGCCGTCGAGCCGCAGCTCAACAAGAACCAGCGCAAGCGCTAGCGCGGCCACGCTTCATCGGCTGAAACAGCGGCATCCAAAAGCGGCCCTTGGTGGCCGCCCACTCTCACACAGGGACATGCACATGCAAAACAGATCGAACCCCGTGCAGGCTGCCGACATCGAGTCGGCCACCGCACCCCAGAGCCACACCACCGCATCGAACCAGGCCCGCGGCGCGGCGGCGCAACTGCTGGTGCCACCGAAAGACTTCTACCACCTCGACCCCGAGATCACGCTGAGTGCGCCGCCGTTGGCCGGCGGCGCCTTCACCGTCAGCGGCACCGCGTCGTGCGACCTGTTCAAGGACATCCCGAACGACGAACCCAACATTTTCGTTCGCCACGCCGACGAGACCATCACCAGCGTTCAGGTCACGGTCGGCGCGGCGGGCACCTTCACCGCCACGCCCACCGGGCCCGGCAACACGCCGTGGACCAGCTGGACGCTGCCGGTCAGCGGCATCGCCGGTGGGTCGCAGCTGATCACCGCCAAGGTCTTCGCGAGCGATCCACCGAACGCTCCGGGCTCGGCCGCCACCACGAGGACCGTGGTCGTCGACAACACGCCACCCAGCATCGCCATCAACCCGCCGGCCGATGTGCTGGTGCCGGCGCCGCCCTTCATCGCCACCATCACCGGCACCGCAGCCGACACCCCTGCGGGGGTGGCGGTTGTCGAATGGCGCTATGCCGACGGCCCCTTCACCGCCGCGGCGGGCACCAACAGCTGGGCGGCGCAAGTGGCGCTGCAGCCCCGCGTCGGCGACCACGTGGTGGTGCTGCGGGCGCGCGACAACCTGGGCAACCAGAGCGCCGAGCAAAACGTGACGGTGAAGCTGGGCGACAAGACCGAGCCTTCGGTCGGCATCGACGTGCCCTCGGTCAATGCACCGGCTTTCCCGCTGGTCGATGGCTCGGTGACCATCGACGTGCGCGGCACCGCGTCGGACACGCAGACCGGCGTCGCGCTGGTCGAATGGTCGCTGGACAGCGAAGCGGCCTACACCCCGGCCACCCCGCGCGCCGAGGGCGACTGGTCGACCTGGAGCGCCCGCATCACGATCGACGAGGCGGGCTCGCACACGATCTTCGTGCGCGCCACCGACAACGCGCCGCTGGCGCCGAACCGGTTCGTCGTCAACCGCGCGGTGGTCGTGGCCGAGCCGTTCGAGCCGGCCGATCCTTCGGCGGTGTTCAGCCCTGCGGCCTACCTGGACGACCTGCTCGACTTCACGACGCACCGTGCCAAGACCTCGCACGAGGGTGAGCCGATCAGCCGCCAGTTGCTGGTCGACACCTACCTGCAACCCTTTGCCGAGCTGGTGAGCCAGGACAACCGGCCGGTGGCCAACCTGGCCGCCAGCCAGGTGCGCCTGTGTGTCGACGTGCTGCGCCGCTACATGGCCAAGCACGAGCGCGCGGTGCCCAGCGAAGGGGAGGCTGCGTACCGGCAAGCCGCCTACGCCGCGCTGCTGGCCGGGCTGGGCACCTCGTATGAAGAGATCCGCCTGGCCCGCGTGGCCGACGGCGCGTCACGCGAGGCATTGGCCAGCCGCCTGGGCATCGGGCTGTCGCAGTTTCGCCCCGACCGGCTGGACCAGTTGCTGCTGCAACCGGCCGACGTGAGCGAAGCGGCGCTGAAGGCCTTGTTCGGCCTCGAGGAAACCGCGCTCAAGCCGCTGAGCGACAGCTTGCTGCCCGAGGCGCAGCTGCTGATCTGGCAGAAAGAACACCTGCGGGCCCTGTGGCAGCAGCAAGACGACGCGGCGCAGTCACCCTTCGGCACGCCGCTGCCGCTGATCGACCCCGACCTGCTGGTGGCGCAAGACCTGCGCACGCCCAGCCCCGGCAACGCCGCCCATGACCTGTGGCTGTCGCGGCAGGGCGACCTGGCTGCCTTCGTGGCGGCGCAAGACGCGGCCCGCCGCGCCCAGGCGACCCAGGAAGCGGGCTTCGACAAGATCGTCGGCGACACGCTGGGCCCGGTGGCCGAGCTGCTGGCGCTCGACGAGGCGCACCGGCAGGGCAACGACATCGAACCCGACTTGCTGGCCAGGCGCCTGACGATGCCGGCCTTCGTGCACCTGATGCGGGTGCGCGAGCTGGCGGTCGCCGCCAGCGTGCTCGATGCCGAGTGGGACGACGTCTACGCCATCCTGACCCAGGTCAACAAACTCGGGCGTTATGCCGCCTGGCGCAGCGAGGAACAGCAGAAGGGCCTGATCCTGGCGCCGGATCATTTCCGCCTGCTCGACGCCACCGAGGCCCCAGCCGCGGTGCTGCCGGCCTGGCGCGCCACGCTGCAGGCCCGCCAGGCCTGGCGCCGCACGCTGGACGCTCGCCTGCAACAAGAGCAGACGGTGACGCAGGCCATGCAGGCGGTGGTGGGCAGCGCCGAAGAGGCCGCGCTGCCCTTGCTGCGCCAGGCCTGCATCGTGGCCATCGCCGCCGAGCGCGACCCGGTGCTGATCGCCGACCGGCTGACGCGTGAGCTGGGCATCGACTGCCGCGACGAGGGGCACCAGAAGACCACCCGCGCGCTGCAGGCGCTGGCCACCTTGCAAGAGGTGTTGCTGTCGCTGCGCACCGGCCGCCTGAAGACCGAGCCGCCGGTGCTGGGCACGGTCAACCCTGCGGCCGACTGGGAGCTGGCTTTCGACGCAGACAAGCCCTACCTCGAAGCCGACTTCGACGAAGAGTGGCTGTGGATGGGCGGCTATGCCACCTGGAACGCGGCGATGCGGGTCTTCGCCTACCCCGAGAGTTACCTGCTGCCCGAGCTGCGCCCCGTCTCTTTGGCCGACACCGACCAGCGGCCGACCACCGCGCAGACCGACGCCTTTGGCGACTTCCTGACCGCGCTGCGCGACCAGCCGCGCCTGACCCCGGTGCAGGCGCGCAAGCTCGCCAGAGACTATCTGGCGCAGTTGGCCACCGAAGCCCTGTCGCCACCGATGCCGGTGGTGCTGAACGGCGTGGTGATCACCGACCAGCTGACCGATGCCGAGCTGGCGGCGCGGCGCCAGTTCGTTCGCGACGACGTGTTCGCCGCCAACGGCTACACCGCGCTGTCCGAGGTGCCCAGCTACCTGCAGGAGATTTTCTACTTCGTGCCGATGGCGCTGGCGCTGCAGTTGCAGCAGTCGGGCCAGTACCTGGTGGCGCTGGACTGGATCGAGACCGTCTACACCGACCACTTCGCCGCCGGCGACCGCAAGATCTACACCGGCCTGGTGCTGGAAGAGAGCATCCAGACGCACTACCAGCGCAACCCCGACAACTGGCTGCGCGTGGGGCTGAACCCGCACGAGATCGTTTCGGTGCGGGCCAGTGCCTACACCCGCTTCACGCTGATGAGCCTGGCGCGTTGTTACCTCGACTTTGCCGACGCCGAGTTCACCCGCGACGACGGCGAGGCCGTGGCCCGCGCCCGCGTGCTCTACGGCGCCGCGCTGGGGCTGCTCGCGTTGCCCGAGATGCAGGCGCCCGGCAGCGGCGGCGACGCCTCGCCGTTCCCGCCGAACCCGGTGCCGCAGGCGCTGAAGACCCGCGCCGAGCTGAACCTGTTCAAGCTGCGCAGCGGGCGCAACATCGCCGGCATCCCGCGCCAGGTGCCGCCCATCGTCCAGCCGTCGCTGACGCTGGATCGTCTGCCGGTGGC
Source organism: Ideonella sp. (assembly GCF_041914305.1). Taxonomy (NCBI): domain Bacteria; kingdom Pseudomonadati; phylum Pseudomonadota; class Betaproteobacteria; order Burkholderiales; family Sphaerotilaceae; genus Ideonella; species Ideonella sp. The sequence continues at coordinate 70,629 of NZ_JAYSDQ010000003.1, read as the reverse complement.
CGGCGACCTGCAGCGCCGCTTCAAGCCCACGCCCTACCGCTACAACGTGCTGATCGAGCGGGCCAAGAACCTGGTCAGCATTGCGCAGCAGGTCGAGCAGGCGTTTCTCGCCGCGCTCGAAAAGCGCGACGCCGAGACCTACAGCCTGCTCAAGGCCGGGCAAGACCTGCAGCTGGCCAGCGCCGCGGTCGACCTGCACACGCTGCAGGTGCTGGAGGCCGAGCAGGGCGTGGGCGTCGTCGAGCGGCAGCAAGACCGCGCCGAGACACTGCGCGACACCTACCAGGGCTGGATCTCCGCCGGCCTGAACGGCTGGGAGCGCGGCGTCATCGACAGCCACCAGCTCGCCGGCAACGCCGCGATCATGCTGGCTGGCGCCGACGCTGCACTGACCGCCGCGCAGGCCTTTGCCAGTGCGGCCGGTGCCGGTGTGTCGGGCGCCGCGGCGGGCGCGGCGGCGGCGAAGGTGGCTGCCCTGGCGTTTGGCCGGGCCGAGTTGGTGGCCCTGCACGCCGCTGCCGAAACGGCGGCGCAGGTCGACTCGGTGCGTGCCAGCTACGAGCGCCGCAACCAGGAATGGCAGCTGCAACGCCAACTGGCCGACAACGACCTGGCCACCAGCCGGCAGCAGCTGGCGGTGGCGCAAACCCACGCCGGCGTGGCCCGCCAGGAGGCGTTCATCTCCACCACGCAGCGTGACCACGCCGAAGCCACCGTGCAGTTTCTCGCCCACAAGTTCACCAGCGCCGAGCTGTATGCGTGGATGAGCGGCGTGCTCGGTGGTGCCTACAACTACTTCCTGCAGCAGGCCACGGCGATGGCGCAGCTGGCGCAGTACCAGCTGGGCTTCGAGCGGCAAGAGACACCGCCGGCCTTCATCAAGGCCGACTACTGGGAAGCCACCGACAACGCCGCGCCCACCGGCAGCGGCCAGAGCGAGGCGACGGACCGGCGCGGCCTGACCGGCTCGGTGCGCCTGCTGCAAGACATCACGCGGCTCGACCAGTTCGCGTTCGATTCCAACCGGCGCAAGCTGCAGCTGTCGGAGACCTTCTCGCTGGCACAGCTGTTCCCGGCCGAGTTCCAGCGCTTCCGCGAGACCGGCAGCCTGCCCTTTGCCACGCCGATGGCCTTGTTCGACCGCGGCTTCCCGGGCCACTACCTGCGGCTGCTTTCGCGGGTCAGCTTGTCGATGATCGCGCTGGTGCCGCCGCGCCAAGGTGTGCGCGCCACGCTGATCGCCTCGGGCATCTCGCGGGTGGTCACCGGTGGCGACACGTTCCAGGCCGTCACCGTGCGGCGCGACCCCGAGCTGATCGCCTTCACCTCGACCAGCAACGCCACCGGCCTGCTCGAGCTGCAGCAAGACCCCGGCATGCTGCGCCCGTTCGAGAGCATGGGCGTGGACACCAACTGGGAGCTGCAGTTGCCCAAGGCGGCGAACGCGTTCGACTTCGGTTCGATATCGGATGTGTTGTTCACGGTCGAATACACCGCGCTGCAAGACTTCACCTACCGCCAGCAGGTGATCCAGCAGCTGGACGACAGCCTGAGCGCCGAGCGGGTGGTGAGCATCCGCGACCAGTACGCCGACCAGTGGTATGCGCTGCACAACCCCGAGCATGCGCAGGCGCCGATGACGATCACCTTCACGCTGGCGTCGCAGAGCCTGCCGCCGAACCTGCGCGACGTGCAGATCCAGCAGGTATTGCTGGCGGTCGCGCGGGCCGACGGCCAGACCTTCGAGATCGGCAGCACGCAGCTGATGCTGACCCCGCAAGGCGAGACCTCGGCCATCGGCGGCACCGTGGGCGGGACGACCGACGGCCTGGTCAGCACCCGGCGCGGCAACGGCAGCGCGTGGATCCCGCTGATCGGCCAATCACCGGTCGGCGACTGGGCCCTGACGCTGCCCGACACCGAGGAGATGCGCAACCGCTTCAAGAACGAAGAGATCGACGACCTGCTGTTGGTGCTGACCTACGAGGGCCGCACGCCGGCGTGGCCGATGTAGGCCGTGAGTGTGCGCGGGCGCCTGCAGCCTGCTTCAAGCCCAGTCGATCTGGTCGAACAAGCATTGCAGGCGCCGGGCCTTGCCGGGGTTGAGCTGGGTGGCCCAGGCGACGCGACCGCGCAGGTGGTCGCGCCAGTTTGGCAAGCCATCGCGGTTCTGCGCGGTGGGGCCATCGCGCACGCACTGGTGCAGCACCGCCTTCAGGCGGTCGAAATCTTCGCGCGGCAGGTTGGGGCGCTGGTTGACGACGATGCCGCAGACCGATTGGCGGATGCCAGCGCCGACGCAGCGCGACTTGCGCAGGTTCAGTGTGAAGCCTTCTTCGCCGCTGATGCGGGCGACCCAGGCTTCGATGCGGGCGCGTGCCCCCTGCAGGGCTGTGCCGCCCGACAGCACGATGTCGTCGGCGTAACGCGTGTAGCGGGCACCCAGCGCGTGGGCCAAACCGTCCAGTCGCAGGTCGAGCCTGAAGGCGCAGAGGTTGGCCAGCGCCGCCGAGCTGGGAGCGCCCTGCGGCAGGTGAGGCTCACGCAGCCGTTGTACCTGCGGCCAGCTGAGGCTGCCCTGTTGGTGCAGGCGGCGCAACACTGGCTCCGGCGTGGCCACGGTGCACAGCGCCGCCAGTTCGCGCGCCACTTGCTCGGGGTAGCCGAGTGTCTTGAACAGGGCATGCACGCGCGATGCGCGCACCGAGCTGAAGAAGTCCTGCAGGTCGAACTTCAGCACCACCGCCTGGCCTGCATGGGCACGTGCATGGTCGACGATCGATCGCTCACGCACATAGCCGCAGGCCGCTTCGTGCGGTGGGATGCGGTCGAGCAGATCGTCGAGCAGCCGGCGCTGCAACGCCATCAGGTAAGGCTCAGGCACTTCCAGCAGGCGCCAGCCGCCGCTGCGTTTGGCCAGCAGCTGGAAGCGATAGTGCTGGTCGCCGAGCGGTGCCTTTCGTTGCCACGGCGCACTGCGCGTCAGCCGCCACAGGCCGCCGGTCGACTGGCCCAGCCACTCGGCCAGCGCCTGGCTGTGCGGCCATTCCGGCAGCTGGATTTGGTGCAGCCCCAGCGGTGGCGCTTGCATGCGCTGCGGCCAGTGCAGCAGGTAGCGACGCACGTAAGGCGTCGGGCGGGTGTGCCAGGCGCCCTCGTAGCCCTCGTCGCGCTCGACCAGATCGGCCAGCGCGCGCGGGGTGAGGCGCCGCCATTGTTCGCCCGGCAGGCGCGCGCAGCGCTGCGCCAGCTTGTGGCACCACGGCGCGGTGCTGCCCAGGCAGGCTTCGACGCGGGCCACCAGGCCGTCTGCGTCTTGCGGGCCGCTCAGCATCGCGCGGGCGATGGACAGTGCGGTCAGGCGGGTGGTGAGCGTCATCGGTGTCAAAGGTGCGGCACGCTACCCAACCTGCAGGTGAAGCGCTGTCAGTGCTGGCGAGAATCGCCAGTGTCCGACTGCGCCACGAATGGGCCAAGCTAACCAACTCCCGTGGGGGTACCCCACGGGGCGAGACCGATCTTTCGAGCGACTCGCGAAACGCTTGGGCAGCGGCCGCGCGCGGATTATCAACTCGGTCCGGCGGACCCTCACTTCACATTCGCTTCACCGGCCCCACATCGGCCTCACCCATGCTGCCCACACTCCGAACAACAGCTGCCGCAACGGCAGCACGTTCTGGAGGAAGCGATGAAAGTCACCTTGGTCAACCCACCCCACACGGCCATCGGCAGCCGGATCCCGGACGACCATTTGCCGCCGTTGGGCTTGCTGAGCATCGGTGGCCCCTTGATCGACGCCGGATTTGCCGTGGACCTGGTCGATGCGGATCTGGAGGATCTGCCGATCCACCGCATCGTCGAGGAAGCGGCCCGCCGCCGGCCCGACGTGGTGATGCTCGGTCACTCCGGATCCAGTTCCGCGCACGCCACGGTGGTGGCGATCTGCGACGCCCTCAAGCAGCGGCTGCCCGGCGTCACCATCGTCTATGGCGGCGTGCATCCCACCTACCACTGGGACGAGATCCTCGCAGTGTCGAAATCCATCGACATCATCGTGCGCGGCGAGGGCGAGCAGACGGTCGTCGACCTGATGCAGGCACTGCAGGCGAGCGGTGACCTGCGCTCGGTGCGCGGCATCGCCTTTCGCGATCCACAGGACTCGGGCAAGGCCATTGAAACGCCCGCGGCGATCATGATCCGCAACCTCGACGACTACCGGGTCGGCTGGGAACTCATCGACCATCAGCGCTACACCTACTGGGGCGGCAAGCGCGCGGTCGTCGTGCAGTTCTCGCGCGGTTGCCCGTACCTGTGCAACTACTGCGGGCAACGTGGATACTGGACGCAGTGGCGCCACCGAGATCCGGTCAAGCTGGCCAGCGAAATTGCCAGGCTGTACCGGGAGCATGGCGTCGAGCTGATCAACTTCGCCGATGAACTGCCGACGGGCTCGCGCAAGATGTGGCGTGCCTTTCTCGAGGCCTTGATCGCCGAGGACGTGCCGGTGCTGCTGGTGGGATCGACGCGGGCCGGTGACATCGTGCGGGACGCGGACATCTTGCACCTGTACCGCCAGGCCGGCGTCATCCGCTTTCTGCTGGGCATCGAGGCCTACAGCGAAAGCACGCTGACGCAAATCCGCAAAGGCGCCAGTACCAGCGAAGACGCGCAGGCCATTCAACTGATGCGCCAGCACGGCATCCTCTCGATGGCGACCTATGTCGTGGGATTCGAAGAGGAGCGTGACGCAGACCTCTGGCGTTCATTGCGCCACCTGCTGCGGTACGACCCGGACCAGATCCAGCTGCTGTACGTGACGCCGCACCGCTGGACACCGTTCTACAAGACCGCCGAGCACCGGCAGGTCATCCAGGTCGACACCCGCCGCTGGGACTACAAGCACCAGGTGCTGGCGACACGCCACATGCCGCCGTGGCGCCTGTTCCTATGGTTCAAGTCGATCGAACTCGTCTTGCAACTGCGCCCGAAGGCGCTGGCACGCCTGCTGTTCCACCGCGATCCGGTCCAGCGCCAGTCGATGCGGTGGTACTCCGAGATGGGTCGCCGTGTTTGGCTGCACGAGGTGTTCGAGTTCTTCTTCGCCAGCCCGCGCGTGCGCAACGGGCCGACCTTGAAGGCGTTCCTGGGGCCGACATTGGAGGCGCGGGAGTACGCGCTGGAGAAGGCTACGTCGTCGCGGCGGACCGTTCCCTTGATGGCGGATCGAATCGAGTAGCCATGCCCCCCATCCTGTCGCGCACGCACCGCATCACATCACGTCGCCTGCTCATGCCCCACTTCGCTCGACGCCAGGCCTGAAGCCGGCGCACGCACCAGACCCACGCTCGCGAGCGCGCAGGCCGCCAGCGTCCACACGATCACAGCGCCCGAAGGCAGATCGAACAGTGCCGACAACGCCAGCCCCAGCGCATAGCCGAGTGCACCGATCACGTAGCCCACGACGAGCCGGCTGCGGCCACGCAGCGTGCGTGTGGCCAGCGCCGGGATGATCAGGCTCGAGAACACCAGGTACACGCCCACCAGCTGCACCGATGCGGTGACCGCGATCGCGAACGCGCCGTAGAAGCCGAAGCGCCCGAGCCGCTTCACCCAGCCCAGCCATATGGCCGCGCACAGCAGTGCCGATGCGGCGGCCAGCCACACGAGCTGCGAGGGGTTGACCCACAGGATCTGGCCGACCAGCAAGTCTTTCAGGTGCTCGCCGCCGTGCGGGTTGCCGGCCAGCAGCAAGATGCCCGCGCAGGCGGCGAGGATGAACAGCACGCCGATCAGGGCCTCTTGCTGATGCGGGGCGCGCCGCTCCGTCCAGGTCAGCAGCAAGGCGCCGAGCAGCGCCGCGCAGACAGCCGCGGCCTGCACCGCCATGCCGCCGTCGGGCAAGCCCAGCGCATCGGCCGCGATCACGCCCAGGCCGGCGATCTGCGCGATCGCCAGGTCGATGAAGACGATGCCGCGGTCCAGCACTTGCGTGCCCAGCGGCACGTGCGTCAGCAGCACCAGCAGCCCGGCGATCAGGCCGGGGCCGAGAATGGACCAGTCCAGTGCGCTCCAGTTCATTTGGCGCTCCCGGCGGCCACGAGCCGCGCGACGGTGTCGTCGAACAGCGCGAACAGGTCTTTCGCGCCATCGGTGCCGCCCACGGTGAAGGGCAGCGTGACCGCGGCGATGCCGGCGTTCTTGTTCAGCCACTCCGACGGTTTGCCGTCTTGGTAGGCCGCGCGCACCACCATGCGGGCCGGCGTGGCCTTCAGCGTGGTGAGCACGGTTTGCAGGTGCGCGGCACTCGGTTCGACCCCGGGCTTGGGCTCCAGCACCGCCACCTCCTTCAGGCCCAGCCAGTCGTACAGGTAGACGAAGGCCTTGTGCTGTGACACGACCGGCGCACCCTTGAGCGGCGCCGCCTGCGCATTCCAGCGGGCCATGGCCTGCTGCCAGCGTTGCGTGAAATCGGCTTGGCGCTTGGCGTAGTCAGCGGCATGGGCCGGGTCCACCTGCTGCAGCCGCGCACCGAGCGCGGTGGCGACGAGCGCGATGTTGCGCGGGTCGGTCTGGATGTGCGGGTTGCCGGCGGCGTGCACGTCGCCTTGCGAGCGATCGACCTGCGATGGCAGTTCGAGCTTGCGCACCTGGTCGGCCGCGGCGAAGTTGCCGGGCTGGCCGGGCTGCACCTTGGCGTTGCCCGACTGCTGCAACAGGATCGGCAGCCAGCCAATCTCCAGCTCGGCGCCGGTGCAGACGACCAGGTCGGCGTTGCGTGCGCGTGCAATCAGGCTGGGCTTGGCCTGGATCTGGTGCGGGTCTTGCAGCGCGGTGGTGGCCACCGACACGTCGACCAGGTTGCCGCCCAATTCTTGCGCCAACGCGCCCCACTCGGGCTCGCAGGCGAACACGCGCAGGGCAGCCTGGGCCGGCAACGTCGACAGGCTCAGCGCCGCAGCGGCCAGCAGACCGGGCAGGGTGGTGCGGTTCATCATCATGGGTACTCCAAATTCAGCGGTTAGAAGCCGTGGGCGCCATGCGCGCCCAGGCTCATCTGGTATTGCAGGGTGATCTGGTTGTCGGTCACGCCGTCGCGCGAGCGGTCTTGCCCGAACTGCAGCCGAAAGCGCGAGAACTCGCTTGGGCTGAAGTCCAGCATCAGCGTGTGCTTGCGCGGCTGGTAGTCGCCCGTCGCCAGGGCGACGGCATTGGGGCCGTAGTCTGGCGAGCCGGCATCGAGCTGCTCGGTGCGCAGGCCCACGCGCCAGCGCGGCATGAACTGGTAGATGCCTTGAAGGTACCAGCCCGACTGCGTGGCGTGGTAGGCGCCGGCGCTGTGGGCGCCGTCCAGGTCGTAGGTCAGCATGCCGCTGCGCGTGCTGCGCAGGTATTCGCCCTGCAGCTTGAAGTTGGTGCGCGTGGCGTTGCCGTTGGGCGCCCACTTCCACACCGCGTCGGCCACCCACACGCGGGTGTTGCCGCTGAAGGCGTTGGTCACCGCGGCGCCGCTCGCGTCGATCGCGGCCAGTTCCTGGTCGGCCGCCTTGGTCTTCATCACCGACAGGCCGGCGCGCCAGCTGTGGCTGTCGCCCAGGTCGCCACCGGTGTGCGCGGCCAGGGCCCACATGCCGGCACCATTGCCCTCGTTGCCGCCGCCGGGGTAGCTGCGGCCGCGGCCGATCTCGGCGGCCAGTTCGAGGTACTGATCGGTCGGCGCGAGCCAGCTCAGGCGCAGCCCGTCGTCGCCATGCTGGGTGCCCAGCAGCGCCTGGTAGGCGAGCGGGTTGTCGACGAAATCCCAGGTGTGGGCGTGCTGCGAATTGAGGTAGCCGATGGCCGAGAAGAAGCGGCCGCCGCGCAGCGTGAAGCCGTAGTCCAGCGCGGTGGTTTCGATGAAGGCCTCTTCGACCTCGACGCCGTCGTCTGGCGCCAGCGCGAGGTTGACGGCGCCGCGCAGCCACGGGTCGATGCTGGCCGACAAACCGAGCTCGGTTTCACCCAGGCCGAAGCCACGTTCACCGGGGCCGAGCTCGGCATCGGTGGGCAGCTGGAAGCCGGTGATCGCGTAGTTCGCCGGGTCTTGCGACAGCCGCGCGTACTGCCCCGACAAGATCAGCGAGATCGCCGGGTTGAAGCTGTTGGCGCCGCCGGCGACTGCTGGGGCGGGTGCGGGTGCCGGCGGTGGTAGGGGGACGGCCGCCGCCACGGGGGGCGGCGCGGTGGCAGCGGCCTCGGCCGCCTTCAGGCGTTCTTCGAGTGCCTGCAGGCGCGCCTCGTAGGCGGCGCGCATCGCGTCGATCTCTTGCCGGATGGCCTGGATGTCAGGCGAGGGTGGGGTGGTGGTCGAGGCGGCAGCCGCACCCATGGGCGCGGCCAGGGCGAGCGCAAGGCTCGCCGGCAACAGCAAATGCATGTGAATTCATTCCAAGCGAAAGCGTTCGGGTGCGCCAGCGCGCCGCTCTGCCACAGAGCAGGGCGCGCACGGCGCAGTCAGCAACGATCAGCAGGGAATGACGGGGGGCGCGCGGCTGCGGTAAGCCGGCCAGTGCGTGGCATGGTGGCCGCCGTGCAGGTCGGCCTGGGGCGCCGCATGGCTGCTGACCAGCAACGGCAGGCCGGGCGGGGCGCTGGGCAACGCACCGTGGCCGATGGCGGCGGCGCCCAGGCACAGCGCGCAGCTCGACGCGTGCAGCGCCTTGCTGTCGCTGTCGGGCTCGCTGCCGGCGGCCGTGGTGGCCGCATGCGACACCGCATGCCAGTTGGCCGCGGCCTGCGCCAGCGGCAACAGCAGCGCCAGCCACAGCAGCCACCCAAGGTGGCGGCGTGAAGTGGTGGTGAGGCGGGTGGCTCGCATGGCGAAGTCGTGATCTTAGTCGGCTTGTGTCAGCTCCGCGCCGCTGAGTTTTTCAAGGAATGTCTTCGCGGCGGGACCGCCTGGGGTGCTGAAGAGCGGGGTCGACAATTCTGTTGCTTTCGGATCCATCTGCGCGGCCGTTTGGCAGCGACCTGCCCTGTAGCATCGACGCGGCGGTTCCCTGTGGCGCGAGCCATCGGGAGCGTCGCCCGCAGCGCCCGGCCCTTGGCACAGCGCCCATCCGGACCAGGAGTTCTGCATGCCTTCTCGAATCAGTGTCGTGGCCTTGGCCCTCGCGCCCGCCCTGTGGGCGCTCGGCGCCAGTGCGGCGCCGGTCTCGGCGACCTTCGCCAGCACCTCGGCCGACCTGCCCAACCCCGACCGCGGCTTCTACAGCTGGGTCTCGGCGACCTTCGCCAGCACCTCGGCCGACCTGCCCAACCCCGACCGCGGCTTCTACAGCTGGGTCGGCAGCGACCTCGTCAGCGACTTCGACATCAGTAGCGTGCGCGCGGCCTATTCGCGCGGGCAGCGGCTGGTGCATGCGCCGGTCTCGCTCGCGGCCTGGCGCAACGGCGACATCCCTGCTTCGGTGCTGAACACGCTGGGCATGCGCCTGGAGGCGATCCGGGCCGAAGGCATGAAGGCCGAGTTGCTGTTTGCCTACGACTTCACCGAAGGCGGCAACGATGCGAGCGCCACCCAGATCGCGCGCCACCTGGCGCAGCTGAAGCCGGTGCTCGCCGCGCATGCCGAAGCCGTCCCCTACATGCGCGCCGGCTTCATCGGCGCCTGGGGCGAGTGGCACTCGTCCAAGTCGGGCAACTCGTGCGGCTACCACTCTGGTGACACCCCCTGCGACACGGCCAACGCCAACCGCCTGATCGTGCGCGACGCGCTGCTGGCCAATGTGCCGGCCACCACGCAGATCGCGTTTCGCTACCCCGGCGACTTGAAGCTCTGGTACCCCGACGTGAACGCGCCGGCGCAAGTGGCGTCGCACAACGATTGCTTCCTGGCCGGCCCCACCGACACGGGCACCTACCCTTCGCCGGACCTGCGCACCTACATCCAGCAATTGACCCAGAAGGCCTCGTTCGGCGGCGAGACCTGCCAGGGCGCGGAAGAGCCGCTGCGCAGCGACTGCGCCGACATCCTGGCCGAAGGCCCGCAGTACCACCTGGCCTGGCTGAACGCCGACTACGCGCCGTTGGTGCTCAACACCTGGAGGTCCCAGGGCTGCTACGCCACCGTGTCGGCGCGCATGGGCTACCGTGTCCAGCTCGACAAGGTCAGCCACCCGGCCAAGGTCGAGCGCGGCAGCAGCGTGGTGGTCCAGGTCGACCTGCGCAACGTCGGCTGGTCGCGCATGTTCGTCGACCGGCCTCTGGAAGTGCGCCTGAAGCACCAGACGACCGGTGCCATCATCAAGGCCAGCAACGGCAAGTTGAGCAAGCTGCCGGCGCAAGGCCAGGCGTCGTCACGCATCGGCGTCACGGTGGTCGTGCCCGGCGACGCCGCGGTGGGCGCCTACGACGTGCTGCTGGCCGCGCCCGACGTCTTCGCGAAGAACCGCGGCGACGTGCGCTTCGCCGTCCGCTTCGCCAACGCCGACCGCGTGTCCGCCGGCCAGCAGTGGAACGCCTCGGACGCCACCTTCAGCACCGGCACCCGCGTCAAGGTCGTCAAGCCGGCGATCTAGGGTCCACCCGTCGAGCGCGCTGCGACCGCGGGCGCGAGGGTCAAGCCAGCCGGAAAGCCGCCACCACCTCGTTCATCTTGGCGGCCTGCTGCTTCAGGCTCTCGGCCGCGGCGGCGCTCTCTTCGACCAGCGCGGCGTTCTGCTGGGTCACCTGGTCGAGCTGGGCGACGGCGTCGCCGACCTGGTTGATGCCCTGGCTCTGTTCGTTGCTGGCGGCGCTGATCTCGGCGATCAGGTCGGTCACGCGGCGAACCTGGGCCACGATGTCGTCCATCGTGCGGCCGGCGTCGCCGGCCAGCTGGCTGCCGGCCTCGACCTTGCCGACGCTGTCGCCGATCAGCGACTTGATCTCTTTTGCCGCCTGCGCGCTGCGCTGGGCCAGCGAGCGCACCTCGCCGGCCACCACGGCGAAGCCGCGGCCTTGTTCGCCCGCGCGGGCTGCTTCAACGGCGGCGTTCAGCGCGAGGATGTTGGTTTGGAAAGCGATGCCGTCGATCACCCCGATGATGTCGGAGATGCGGTGCGAGGCCTGGGTGATCTGCTCCATCGTGGCCACCACCTGGCCCACCACCTCGCCGCCCTGGGCCGCCACGCCCGATGCGCTGGAGGCCAGTTGGTTGGCGGCGCGCGCGGTGTCGGCGTTGTGCTTGACGGTCGCGGTCAGCTGCTCCATCGACGCGGCCGTCTGCTCGAGGTTGCTGGCCTGCTCTTCGGTGCGCTGGCTCAGGTCGGCGTTGCCGTTGGCGATCTGGGCTGAGCCGGTGGCGATGGATTCGGCGCTCGAGCGCACCTGACCAACGATATCGACCAGGCCTTCGTTCATCTTCTTCAACGCGGCCAGCAACTGGCCGGTCTCGTCGCGCGAGCGCACCTCGATGCGCTGGCTCAGGTCACCGCCGGCCACCGCCTCGGCCAGCTTCACGGCCTGCGCGAGCGGCGTGATGATCGAGCGGATGAGCAGCCAGGCCATCAGGCCGGCGCCCAGCACCACAATCGTCGAGAGGGTGATGTTGCGCCACAGCACGGCGCTGGCTTCGGCCTCGCTGGCTTCGTATTCGTGTGCCGCGACATCGAGCTGCACCTGCACCAGCGAATTGACGACATCGCCGATCGGGTCGATCGCGGGGTACATCTCTTTTGCGGCATAGGCCCGCAGCGCCTCGGCGTCGCCGGCCTTCATCAGCCCGAGCAGCTTCTCGGCCGCCTGGTCGGCCTGCTTCATCAACGGGCCGGCCTTGGCGATCAGCGCCTGCTCCTGGTCGTTCAGCTCGGTGGCGACATAGGCCTTCCAGTTGCTGTCGATCTGCTGCCGCGCGTCGGCGACTGCCTTGGCGCCGACCTCGCCGGTGAAGGCGCCATCGCGCACCTTGTGGGCGGCGTCGACCATGCCGACCGCGTAGCCGTCGGCCACCATCTTCAACTGCTTCAGCGGCACGACGCGGTCCTTGTACAGGTCGCGCAGGCTGTCTTCGGCGCTGCGCACGTGGTGCACGGTGCTGTACGACGACAAGACCAGCAGCGCCAGCAGCGCCCCCACCAACAGCGCCAGTCGCGCCTTGATGCTGAATTGATTCATTCGGTAGGCTCCTTCTTGTTCGCGCCGTTGTGGCCATGGCGCATGGCTGGGGCCGGAGTGTGGGGGCCGTTGCCGTGCAAGAAGGGTCGAAAACCGGGGCGCTCGGCCGCCAGTTCGGCGGCGCGCCGCATGCTGGTGCATGAAACCGATTGCGCCGGCTGGGTCGCCCTGCGCCGCACCCGGCCCGCAGGCTGAAGACCTACGCTTTCACGCCGATCCGGTGGTGGCCGCCCACACGCGCTGCCGTGGTCGAGATCGTGTGGGCTTGCAGCAGCTGCTCCACCTGTGCCGGCGGAACGGGGCGGCTGAAGTAGTAGCCCTGGATCTCATCGCAGGCGATGTCCCGCAGCACGTCGCGCTGCTCGGCCGTTTCCACGCCTTCGGCCACGACCCTCAGGTTGAGGGTGCGGCCCATCGCGACGATCGCTTCGGTGATCGACCGGTCGGCCGGGTCGGTGGCAATGTCCTGAACGAACGACCGGTCGATCTTGATCACGTCGACCGGGAAGCGCTTGAGGTGCGCGAGCGACGAATAGCCGGTGCCGAAGTCGTCGATCGCGATGCGCACGCCCATCCGCTTGATCGCGTGCAACAGCTGCGCCATCCGCTCGATGTCGTGCATCACCATGCCTTCGGTGATCTCGAGTTCGAGCAGCGTCGGGTCCATGCCGGCGCTGCGCAGGGCCTCGTCGATGTCGTCCAGCAGGCCGTCGTGCATCAGCTGGCGCACCGACAGGTTGACCGACACGCCGATCGGCGCAAAGCCCTGGCGCCGCCAGGCCACGTTCTGGGCGCAGGCCTGTTGCAGCACCCATTTGCCGATCGGCACGATCAGCCCGCACTGCTCGGCCACCGGAATGAACCGCGCCGGGCCGACGCAGCCGAGCTCGGCATTGTTCCAGCGCAGCAAGGCCTCGACGCCGGTGATGCGGTTGTTGTTCAGGTCGACCTTGGCCTGGTAGTGCAGCGCGAACTCCTGGCGCTCCATCGCATTGCGCAGTTGCAGTTCCAGCGCCATGCGCTCCAGCGATTGCGCCGTGACCGCGCTCGAATGGAACTGGAAATTGTTCTTGCCGCGCTCCTTGGCCAGGTACATGGCGACGTCGGCGTTCTTCATCAGCGTGCGCTCGTCCTGCGCATCGTCCGGGTACAGGCAGATGCCGATGCTGGCCGTCACGCGGCAGTTCAGGTCATGGATCTCGACCGGCTCGCACAGCGTCGCCAGAATCTTGCGCGCCACCGTGGCCACGTCCTCGGTGGATTGAATGTCCTGCTGCAGCACGACGAACTCGTCGCCGCCCAGCCGGGCCACCACGTCCGCGCCACGCAGGCAGGCCTTCAGCCGCAGCGCCACAGCCTTCAGCAACTCGTCGCCGACCTCGTGGCCCAGCGTGTCGTTGATCGACTTGAACTGGTCCAGGTCGATGAACAGCACCGCGAACCGCCGCCCGTGGCGCTGCGCGGTCTGGATCGCCAGCTGCAGCAGCTCGCTGAACCAGACCCGGTTCGGCAGGCCCGTCAGGCCGTCGTGGGTGGCCAGGTAGCGGATGCGCTCTTCGGCGCCACGCTGCTGGGTGATGTCGCGCCCCACGCCGCGGTAGCCGGCCAGGCTGCCGTCGCGCGCGCGGATGGGGGTGCCGCTCACGCGCACGTAGGTGGCCGGGCCGTCGAGCGGAATGCGCCGCATCACGACGTCCCGAAACGGTGTCTGCTCGGCCAGAAGCAGGCGGTGTGCCTCCCAGCCTTCTTCGATCTCGTAGCCGAGCTCCCACCAGGTCTTGCCCAGCTCGGCATCGAAGGCGGTGTCGCCGCCGCTGGCGTGCCGGCCCTCGAGCCGGGTGAAGCGCTGCTGCAGATCCTGCTCCCAGAACCAGTCGGACGATAGCTCGGTGAGGCTGCGAAAGCGCGCCTCGCTCTCGCGCATGGCCCGCTCGGCCTGCGCGCGCAGCGTGACATCGGTGTAGATCGTCACGAAGCCACCTTCGCGCATCGGCATGCCGCGGATCTCGAGCACCGTGCCGTCGGGCCGTTCGCGTTCGAAGCAATGCGGCTGGAACTTGCTCGCGATCGCCACGCGCGTGCGCACCTGCTCGTCGGCATCGCCCGGCCCGTAGTCGCCCCGGTTGGCGTTGTAGCGGATGAAGGCTTCGAACGGCGTATTGGGCTGGCACAGCGACTCGGGCAGGTCGAGCAGCTCGCGAAAGCGCCGGTTCATGCCGAGCATCGTGAGGTTCTTGTCGGCGATGCTGATGCCCTGGTCCATCGTCTCGAAGGTCTTCTCGAGCAACAGATTGGCCTGGCGCAGCCCGCGCTCGGCCCGGGCGCGCTGGGTGATGTCGGCGTAGATCGTGACGAAGCCGCCGCCCGGCAGCGGGCGCCCCCGCACCTCGAGAATGGTGCCGTCGGGCCGCTCGCGCTCGAACTGGTGGGCTTCGAACTTGCGCGCGATCTCGACCCGGTCGCGCACCTGCTGCTCGACGTCGCCGGGCCCGTAGTCGCCTCGTTCGACGTTGAAGCGCACGAAGGCCTCGAAGGGCGTCCCGGCGACATACAACGCGTCGGGAAATGTCAGCAGCTCGCGAAAGCGCCGGTTGACGGCCACCAGCCGCAGGTCGGCGTCGAAGACGCTGACGCCTTCCTCCATCGTCTCGAACATGCTTTCGAGAACGCTGCGGTGGTCGAAGGCGGGCTTGTTCGTGCTCTGCTCGGCGGGGTCCTGGTGTGACTCGTGCATGTCCGGTGGCTCTCGGGGAATCGAAGGGGCCCTCCCGTCGGGTGAGCGGCCATGGGCGGCGCGGCCCAGAGGGCTGCGGAGTCACAGTGCTCTGTTCATCGGCGCTGCCGCGGTCGCCTTGATGGGCCACGGGCGCGCCCGGCGCTTGGCGAGCCGAATGGCGCCAACTGTTGCTCACATCGGCGGTAACACCTTGCCGCGCCACGGCGGCGGGGCGGGCCTGCGCTTCAGGCATCATCCGCGCAACGCAACTTTGATGGGTGCCCGTCTCATGACCCCGTTCCGCCGCTTCCTCGCCCCTGCTGCCCTGCTGGCCCTGGCCGGTGCCGCCCTGCCAGCGCTGGCCGCCAGCTCGGCCGCGTCGTCGGCCTCCGAGAGCCTGTCCACCTCGGTGGGCAGCGTGTCGGACTCGTTCAAGAACTCCAGCGAAAGCTCGGACCGCCCGAACCGCACCGCCGACGGCGACTACAAGGTGATCGAGGTGGCCGCGGCCGACCAGCGCCCCGGCACGCTGCGCCTGACGCTGCAGCCGGCCGACGGCGCCGGCGAAGCGTTCGAGCTGTACCTGCCGCAAAAAGCCGCCGAGGTGGGCGGCGTGGCGGTGGGCCAGGTGGTCAGCGCCCGCAACCGCGACTACGGCGTCGAATTTGCCCGTGCCGACAACCGCCAGCCCTTCTTCCTGGTGCTGGAAGACGCCTGGTACCAAGAGCTGGCATCGAACCCCGTCACGCTTTGAGTCTTGGGTTCTTCGCGGGCCGGCGCTTCGCCGCCCGCGCCGCGGCGGCCATGCTGCTGGCCGCGGCGTCGTGCCTGGGCGCGGCACAGGCCGCATCGCTGCGCTACTGCGACCGCCAGGCCAAGCTCGGCATCGACCAGCAGGACACGCTGTTCCGCTTCGGCGGCATCGTCAAGGCCGAGCTGGAGGCTTCGGGCCGGCCGCTGGCGTTGATGGCCCGCTCGGGCCTGGACCTGAGCTGGTTCGGCCTGCGTTACTCGCACGCCGGCGTCAGCCTGCAGGCCAGCCCGAACGGGCCGTGGTCGGTGCGCCAGCTCTACTACGCCTGCGACGAGCAGCGACCGCGCATCTTCGACCAGGGCATCTCGGGTTTTCTGCTGGGCACCGACAACCCGGCCGAGGGTTATGTGTCGCTGGTTTTCCTGCCGCCCCATGCCGGCGCGCCGCTCGAACGCAGCGCGCTGAGCAAGCCGCAGGCGCTGGAGCTGCTGGCCGCCGACTACAGCGCCAACGCCTATCCCTACAGCCTGCGCTACCAGAACTGCAACCAGTGGGTGATGGAGCTGCTGGCCAGCGCCTGGGGCGGGCTGTCGCTGGCGGGCGACCTGGCCGACGCCGACACGCCCCGCGCCCAGGCCCAGCGCTGGCTGCAGCAGCAGGGCTACGAGCCCACGGTGTTCGACCTGTTGCGCCCGTTGATGTGGTTCGGTGCCTTCATCCCCTGGCTGCACAGCGAAGACCACCCGGCCGACGACCTGGCGCGCGCCGTCTACCGCGTGTCGATGCCGGCCTCGATCGAGGCCTTCGTGCGGGCCCAGGTGCCGGGCGCGACGCGGGTCGAGTTGTGCCACGCCGGCCGCCGCGTGGTCATCCACCGCGGCTGGGAGCAGATCGCCGACGGCTGCCAGCCGGCCGAGGGCGACCAGGTGCTGATGCTGGACTGAGTGCCGTGGCCACCGCCCCCGACCGGGCGCCACGAAAGAGGCGTCTTTTGAGCTATATCAAGCCGAGCGGGCCGCGGCTTCGGTACAAGGCTCGCCTTTGACCCGCCCGCCGGTGGGTGCGTGAGTGCTTGAGCGTGAACCGATCGAGACCCATTCTGTTGGCCAAGCTGATGCTGGAGGGTGCGCGCCCGCCGGATCTTGAACAAGCACTGGCGGCCCTGCAAGGGGCCCGGCGCGAAGGGGGCTGGATCCACCTGCTCGACCACGCAGCATGGAGCGACGCCTTGCGCGCGCTCGTCGGCTGCCTGCCCGGCGGCGCGAGCGTGGTCGTGCTGGCCGAGCCGGCGTCGCCCTCGTCCGACCCGGGCGTCTACCAGCGCCTGTGGGACCGGTCCGACGACCTGGCCCCGGCGCTCGCCGCATGGCGCAGCGGCGCTGCGGATTGGCCGCTGCTCCAGCCGGGCGAGTTGGTGCGCCTGGCTTGAGGATGCCTGTTCAGGCCGGCGCGGCGAGCGCGCCTGCCGCGCCGCCGCGCGTCAATGCAGGATCAACGGCGCCACGCCGTTGGCGAACGGCCAGCCCTGCGTTTCGTCGGTGCCGGTTTCCCAGTCGAAGCCGCCGCGGATGCCGGGGTTGGCCGCTTCGACGCGGGTCCACGCGTCGATCGCCTGGGCCTTGCTCATGTAGTTGGGCAGCGAGGGGTTGATGCCGAAGCCGACCATCACATGCGTCGGGCCCAGCAGGTTGACCCATTCCTGCACGCTGGTGACCACGTAGTCCGGGTCTGCCAGGCCGGGGCCGTCGTAGTACTGCGGGGCGCAGTAGTCGATCGCGCCGGCGTTCAGCATGTCCTTGCAGAAGGTCTTGTCGACCGAGTTCCACGGCGCCGGCGGCGCGCTGATGATGAAGCCGGGGTACAGGCGCTTGAGCTCCTTGCTGATCCAGGCCATCTCGCCGGTGTCGGGCTTCTGGCTGCCTTCGAAGGTGTTCCAGTCCATGCCGTCGAAGCCGCCGAGCTGGTTGTAGATCGAGACGATGCTGTCGACGAAGGTCTGCGACTTGGTGCGTGTCGGGAAGCTCATGCCATTGCCCGCGCCGCCCACCGACAGCATGACCTTGCGGTGCTGCACCGTGCGGGCGTAGGCGATGTCTTCGTTCAGGTGCGTGGCGGCGCCACGGCCGTCGCCCGGCGGCGAGTAGGTCACGGCACCGGTGGTGCCCGGCGGGCCGCCCACCGGCACTGCGTGGAACAGGTAGACCAGGTTGTAGTTGAGCGGCAGGTCACGCAGGCGGATCGGCGAGGCCGTCCAGTTCACGTAGTAGCCGCCGGCGGTCTTGCCGCTGTCGCCGCCATCACCGCAGGTGGTGGGCGCCCAGTACCAGGTGCTGATGGTCGGGTTGGTGCCGTCGGTGCCGTTGGCGGTCACGTTGATGACCTTGTAGTACTGGCCATTGGGCTCGTAACGCACCACGTTGCCGAGCCAGTAGTTCACGCCCTCTTGCCAACTGACCGCGTCGCACTTCTTGACCACTTTGAGCGAGCTGGTGAGGTCGTTGAAGTTCGCGCCGGCCAGGCTGGCGGTGTGCACCTTCAGCGTCAGCGAGCGGCCGCCGTACTGCTTGTTCTCGAACAGCGTGGCCTCGTAGCCGGCGGCGACCTTGACCGACGAGGTCTTGTCGTTCCAGGTGTCTTTCAACTTCGGCGTGTCGGCGCTCTTGCAGTTGGGCGTGCCGCCGAAGTCGGTGTTCTTGTACAGGCACACCGGGCCGTTGGCGGCGGCGTGCGCGGCCGGCGCCAGCAATGCTGCGGCCAAGGCCCAGGCGGCGTGGGTCAAGCGGGGGTTCATCGACGTCTCCTCAAAGGTCCTCCGGCCCTCCGCGCCTCAGACGGGCGGTGAGGGTTCCCGCGGACGATTCTGTTTGAAACCGCTTTCTGTTGGTGGGCGGGGATGCGTCGTTTGGTAACCGGGCGTTCAGGCTCGAGCAGCCTCGCGTTTGGCCATCACAGCGGGGCCACGGCCTGGTCGGCCATCACCGGCGCCCGGGTCAACAGTCAGCCTCGCCTCGGCATCCGCGGTCCGCGGTTGAGCATCGATTCGGTGTGGTGCAACTGGCTCATCGACACCAGGCCGCGCCCGATCAGCAGGTCGAAGTCGGCTTCGACGTCTGCCGCCTTCACCGTGTGGTCGTAGAAGTAGACGATGTCCGACCGCAGGCGGCCGGCCGCGTCGGTCGTCACGCGGTGAATGCACCGGCTGGCGGCGTCCGCGCCCGTGCCTTGCAGCAGCGCCACCGTGAGCGTGCCGCCGTCCGCGAGGGTGTCGACATGCTGGCGGATCGTTTGGGCATTGGCGTAGGGCGACATTCGAGGGGCTTTGCTGTGGGTGGCGCAGGGTATCACCGGGTGCCGCGTGGCGGCGCGGCCGTGGGCCAAAATGCGGGCCGCCGAGCGGGGGGCCGACGCCTGCTGCAAACGGCTGGGCACCGCTTGCGAGCGTCGCCCGTGTTCGCAAAAACAAGGGGGGTATTCACATGAGACTGTTGTGGCAACGTTGGCGCGCGATCGCCCTGGTCGGTGCCTTGTGGGCCGGTGCGCTGCCGGCTCACGCGCTGGTGGGCAAGGTGGTCGGCAACTTCAACGAGCCGATCTTCGTCACCGCGCCGCAAGGCGACAAACGCCTGTTCGTGGTCGAGAAGTCGGGCTTCATCAAGCTCGTGCGTCCCGGCAAGCCCACCACGACTTTTCTCGATGTCTCCAAGCGGGTGGACACCGAGGGCGAGCGCGGCCTGCTCGGCCTGGCCTTCGACCCCGACTACGCCGCCAATGGCCGCTTCTACGTCAGCTACATCGACCGCCGCACCTTGCAGTCCAAGATCGATCGCTACACCGTCACGCCGCGCACCGCCAACAAGGCCAGCCCGAAGACGCGGCAGTCGATCATCGCGATCGACCAGACGTCCACCGCGGGCCACAAAGCCGGCTGGATCGGGTTTCGGCCCGGTGATTCGAAGAACCTCTACTTCTCGCTGGGCGACGGCGGCGGCTCGTACGACCCCGACAACAACGGCCAGAACGGCCAGGTGCTGCTGGGCAAGGTGCTGCGCATCGACGTGAGTAGCGCCGACAGCGGCTATCAGATCCCGGCCGACAACCCCTTCGTGGGCTCGCCCGATGCGCGGCCCGAGATCTGGTCGCTGGGGCTTCGCAACCCCTACCGCCCCAGCTTCGACCGGCTGACGGGTGCGTTCTGGATCGCCGACGTGGGCGAAGGCACGCGCGAAGAAGTCAACTTCGAAGCCCCGGGCGACATCGGCGGGCACAACTACGGCTGGCGCCTGCGCGAGGGCACGGTCGAGACGCCGATCGTCGGCGGCGACGCGCCCGGCCTCACCGAGCCGGCGTTCGACTACGCCCACATGGAGATCCCGGGTGGCCTGGGCAATTGCGTGATCGGTGGCTACGCCTACCGCGGCCCGAGCATCGCCGAAGCAGACGGCCGCTACTTCTTCGGCGACTGCGTCAGCAACCGCATCTTCTCGATCACCTACGACGAGCGCGGCGCGCCGCTGGAGTGGCGCGAAGACACCTCGGCCCTGTTGACCGACAGCGGGCTGAACGTGATCACCTCGTTTGGCGAAGACGGCCAGGGCCGGCTCTACGTGATGGGGCTGAGCGGCATTCTGGTCCGGATGTGCCCTTCGGCGGCGGCGGCCAAGCGCGGCGCACCGGCCGCCGCCGCGGCCGACCCGTGCGCGACGAACTGACCTTGGCGGCGCGGGCAGCCCGCAGCCACAGCGGCGCCTCGTGGCCCTACAGCCGCTTGCGCATGCGCACCAGCGGCACGGCAACCCCGCCCCGGTCGTCGTCAATGCGCTCGATGGCCTGGTAGCCGCAGGCGCGGTAGAGCGGCTCACCGGCCATCGTGGCCATCAGCTCGACGGCGCTGAAGCCCTCGCTCCTGGCGGCGGCCTCGCACAGGCCGAGGATCAGGCGGCCGATGCCCTGGCGGGCGTGGTCGGGGTGGGTGTACATCGCGCGCACCCGGGCGGCGTCGAGCGTCGGGTCGAGCAGGGCGGGGCTGCGGCCGGGTGACTTGTCGCTCCCGTACAGCGTGGCGCGGCGGCTCCAACCGCCGCAGCCGGCGATCTGGCCGCCTGATTCGACGACGAAGTACGTGCGGTCTTCGATGAGTTGCGTGTCGAGCCCCATGATGGTTCGGCTCGACATGATCTGCCGTTCGTCGAGAAAGGGCTTCTGCAACTCGGCGATGGCGGCGTTCATCAGCGCCCGCAGCGTGTCCAGGTCTTGCGGGTGTGCGAGCCTGTGGGTCAGTGCAGGGCTCGGCATGAAGGCTTCTTGGTGGTCGCGCGCTGCTGTCGTCAGGTGCCGGGCTTCGTCGTCATGGGGCCACGGCCGTCGGCACCAGGCGCTTCTGCATGAACACGCTGAGCGGATCGTCGGTGTAGGTGCCGAACGGGCCGCGGCGCGCGTAGCCGCAGCGCTCGTACAGGCCCAATGCCTCGGGCTGGTAGGGCCCTGTTTCGAGTTTGAGCAGAGTGCAGCCGCGCTCGGCGGCCTCGGACTCCAACAAGGCGATGAGGCGCTTGCCGGCGCCCTGGCCGCGGCATCGCGGGCTCACGTACATGCGCTTGAGTTCGCCGAACTCCGAGCCCAGAACAATGGCGCCACAGCCCAGCGCAACACGCGCGCCGTCGCGCGCGACGGCAAACAAGACGTTGGGCTGCTTCAACGAGGCCAAGTCCAGCGCGTGCCTGCTCTCTGGCGGGTAAAGCGTGTCTTGGTAGGCGTCCAGCTCGGCAATGAGCGCGACGACCTCGGGCTGATCGGGGGACTCCAGAGCGACGTTCATGGTGACGCAGGGCGGTTGACGGTTGAACGTCAGTGTAGGCGTCGCGTTGCCCACCGCCCGGTGGCAACTACTGATGCGTCTGCGCGCCCTTGAGAATGGCCTGGATCATCGGCTCTGAGTAGACCTCGCCGCTGGCTTCGCTGGCGGCCATCATCGCGCGCCACAGCGGCACCGGCGCCATCGCGTAGCCGTGGAAGCGTTTGAACCCGCAGGCGTAGAGGCCGCGGTAGACGGTCAGGTCGCCTTGCAGTCGATCGCACTCATCGAGCAGGGCCTGCGCGTACTGGTCGCTCGCTTCTTCGGTGAAGATGCCGGTGTTGCGCAAGGCCTCCAGCATGACGGCCTCGGCGCCGCCTTCGTGGATCCAGGCGTCGTTGTCGCCGATGCCGCCGCGCGTCAGGTTGACCTGCCACAGGTGCGCCACCTCATGCGCCACCAGGCGCGCGAAATAGCTGCGCTTCTTCGGGTGGTCGTCGGCCAGGCCGGCACCCTGCAACCGGTAGGCGAGGCCGCCACCGGCCACGCCGCCCTTGATGCTGATGGTGCCGGGCGCACCGTCGAGGCCGACAAAGGCCACCGCCACCAAGGGCGCGTCGATCAGCTTGCGCTGGAAGGCCTGTTCATAGAACTGGGACACCTTCGCGGTGGTCTGCTCAAGCACTTCGCGCAACCAGGCCGGCGTCTTCGGGTCGATGATGACGTTCACGTTGCCCATGCGAGCCGGCTGGACCGGCCCGAAGTAGGCATAACCCGTGAGTTCGGTGCCGGGCTTGCTGGGCGGGATCACCGTTTCGCCCGGCAAGCCGTTCACGTGCAGCGCGGCGTCCATGGTGCGCTCGCGCCCACCCTGGGTCGGCGTGCCGTACAGAAAGCCGACGTAGAAATCCCAACCGCCGTCCGAGAAGCGGTCGATCGGGGCGTATTGCCCCTCGGTGATGTCGTCGTAGGCGCTGATTTCCACGCTCAGCCGCGTCAGCGGTGCGGCGCTGCGCATGCCTTCGTTGCCGTCGTGGGCGACGAGCTCGACCCCCGGCGTCAGCGGGCGCCAGGCCTGCTGGCGGTAGGGGCCGACCCGGGCGCCCCATTCAACGGCCGTGACCGGCTCGGCAAACACATAGTCGGCGCGCCATTTGTCGGCTGCGACATGGGTCAGCGTCAGCTCGGTGTGCAAGGGCGCCGGTGCAGCGGCCTGGGCGGTGCCGGCAAGCGCTGCGAGCAAGGTGCCCGCGAGCCAGGATATCGACGGCAGTTTCATGGTGGTGGGTTGCTTTGCAGAAGGGGCCCTGGGTCAGGGCCCGTGGAGATCACACGCGCGCGCCCGGCCAGGCGGCGGGCGCGCGGTGGGGCGGCGCCAGGCCGCGGTGTTACTTCACCGCGACCTTGCCTGCGAGTTCGTCGAGCCGCCGCTGCAGCGAGGCCTTGCGGCGCGGGTTCTGCTCGCGCTCGAGCATGCCCTGCAGCAGGCGGGTCTGCGCCACCTCCAGCGCGTGGGCCCGGTCCACCACCACGTCGGGCTGCACGCCGCGGCCTTCCCAGTTGGTGTGGGTGATGGGGCTGATGGCGCGGCCGGACGGCACGAACATCTCGAAATGCGCAGTCAGCGGCTGCATGTCGCCCGGGTTGGCGCCGCCGCCGGTCACTTCACCGACCAGCGTTGCGCGCTGGAGGTTCTTCAGGTCGTAGGCGAACTCTTCGCCGCCCGAGAAGGTGTCGCCCGAGGTCAGCACATAGACCGGCTTGGTCTGGCCGAAGCGCTTGCCCGGCACCCAGTCGTGCGTCCAGTACTGCTCGGTGCGGCCGCCTTCGCGCCACTGCAGGTCGTTCACATGCGTGCGCTCGTCGAACAGGTAGCTCAGCGCGAAGGCCACCGTCGACGGCTCGCCGCCGTGGTTCTGGCGCAGGTCGATGATCAGCGCATCGGTGTTCGCGACCAGGCTCATCGCGGCGGCGATGGTGTCGCCGGCATCGGCCAGCGCGGCAAAGCCCTGCAGTTCGACATAGCCGATGTTGAACGGCAGCCGCTCGACGCGCTCGACGCCGAAGTTGTGCTGCCGCTCCATCTCGCGCATCGCGGCCTTCTCTTCGGCGCTGGGCCCTGCGTCGCTGCTGGGCGTCAAGGGCTCGGCGCTGTAGCCGACGCGGATGTGCTTGTCGCCGGTGAGCTTGACGAGTTCATCGGTCAGCGCGGCGGCGAGCGCGTCGCCGTCGGCCGCCTGGTCGAACGCCTTGGCCGCGAGCTTGTGCTTCAAGCCGGCCTCGACCTT
Organism: Ideonella sp.; assembly: GCF_041914305.1. Taxonomy (NCBI): domain Bacteria; kingdom Pseudomonadati; phylum Pseudomonadota; class Betaproteobacteria; order Burkholderiales; family Sphaerotilaceae; genus Ideonella; species Ideonella sp. The sequence goes on along the minus strand of NZ_JAYSDQ010000003.1, from coordinate 46,948 downwards.
CTTCGCCACCTCGGGGAAGACGTAGTGGCGGTTCATCTGCCCGATCACCGCCTCGACCACCTGGGACGGCGGGGTGCCGTCGGCCGGCGCCTGTATTGAAGCCTGAGCGGCCTGTGCCGATGCGGCCCCCGCCAGGCCGAGTGCAGCGAGGGTGATGGCGCGATGAATGAACGTGGGTCTCATGGTTCGAATGCGGCAGAGCTTGTGGCGAAGGCCCGGACTGTCGTGGCAGGCCAATGGCCCCGCGAGCCCTCTGCGACGAACTGCACCGCCGGCCCACCCAGCCGCCGCTTGGTGCGACAGGGCGAGCGCGATCACGGCGCTGCGCACGGCCGCTCACGTTCGTCGCTTCGCACGATGCGACGGCGCTTCGTGTCCCTGGCTTTTGCATGGCGCCGCCGTGTCGCCCAATGGGCCGCGCGGATCACCCCGTGTGTCAGATCGAAGGCGCCATGGACCCGTTGCGGATCGGATCTTCCAACCAATCGACCTCGGTTCATGCGTTGACGGGCGGTGCCGGCCTGGTTGCGTCGACCACGCCGCAAGCGCCGCAGACGGGGCCCGGCAGCGGTGTCTTGCCCGGCCCGGCCCGGGGCCCCGCCAACACGGCACGGCCGCGCACCGCGGTGTTGCCCCAACCACCGGGCTGGCAGCCGACCGCCGTGGTGGCCGCCACCACGGCCCTGGCGCCAGCCACAGTGGCCGCGGTGCAGACCGCGCAGGCGGCCCAGGTGCGGCTGCCCGAGCTGGTGGACCAGCATGCGCAGGACAGCGCCATCGCGAAGGCCGCGCACGACACCACCACGACGCTGCAAAGCCAATGGGGCCGCATCGACCAGGCCGCCGCGCAGGCGTTGCAGGGCCGGCACACCGCAGTGGCCGACGCGCGCACCGAGCTGCAGGCGGCGCAAGGCGCCCATGGTGATGCGACCGACGAGCACACCCGCCTCGGCGGCCTGCTGCACCAGGCGCAGCAAGACCGGGCGGCGCGGTCGCTCGAGCTGAGACAGGCCGAGCAGGCCGCGGCCGGGCGCCCGCAAGCCCCGGCCGGGTCGACGCCGAGCCCGGCGGCCTCGACATCGTCGCCCACCGCGTCCGGGCCCGACCCGCAGGCGCTGCGGCAGGCGCTCACGCAGCTCGACACGACGATCGGCCAACACCAGCGCGACCTGCGCTTGGCCGCCGGCCGGTTGGCGAGTGCGTTGCAGCGGCTCGACGGCGCGACGGCCGCGCTCACCACCGCCGAGCAGGCCGTGGCGCGCCTGCAGGCCACGCGCACACAGGCGCAAACCGCGTTCGACACCCACCTGCCGGCGGTGCAGGCGCACGAGCGCGCCACGGCCGCCGTGCTGCCCGCGGCCGATGCCGCGCGGCGCCAGCACGCGACGCTGGCCGACCTGTCGCTCAGCGTGGCCCACCGCACCCGTGTCGCGCAGGATGCCGCCCAGCAGGAACAGGCCGTGGGCCAGTTGCAGGCCCAGCGCGACACCGCGGCAGCGCGGCTGGGCGCCGGCGGTGACCTGCGCCTCGACCGCGACCAGGCGTTGGCCAGTGTTAGCCACCACCAGGCCGAGCTCGGCCGCGCCAACACCGAGGGCACCCGCCTCACGGGCGAGATCCAGCAGCAGCGCGAGCAGATTGGCGCTTTGAAGGCCCGCGCCGGGCTGATGCGGGCCCTGGGCCGCGGCCGTGACCACCCGGTGCGGCAAGACCGCCGAGAGGCCGTGCTCGAACTGCGCGCGACGCGGCAGGCGATGGCCGGCAACGAGCGGCAGCTGGCGCAGACCCGGCAAGACGCGGCGCACGCGCGGCGCTCGCTCGACGGCGCGCGGCACGAGCTGGCCCAGGCCGACGCCGCGATCACGCGCCACCAGCAGACGCTGGCCGGGCTCGACGCCGGCCTGGCCGCGCAGCAGCAGCGGCAACAGGCCCTGCGCCACGAACTGACGCAGTTGCAGGCCTGGCCGCGCACCGACGGCGCCGCGCGCGACGGGCAGCAGGCCCTGGCCCAGGGCGCGGTGGACCAGGCCGGGCAGGCGCGCCAGGCCGCGGTCGACACCGCGGCGCCGGCGCAGGCCGCGGCGCAGCACATCGAGACCGCGCTGACGGCGCTGCTGGCCGAGGTCGAGCCACCACCCGCGGCACCGGCCGCCGCCGACGCGCAGCGCACGCTGCTGCAGCGTGCGGCCGATGGCGTGCGGGGCGCCCACCAGGGCTACGTCAACCGCACCGGGCCGGCCAAGGTGGAGATCACGCTCGCCGGCGTGACCCATTCCAGCGCCAACACCGGCCCGACCACCTTCAACGGTGGCCACGCCCCGGGCCGCGGCGTCACCGATGCGGCGCTGGGCAAGCGCGCGCAGAAGGCGATCGACGGCAAGACCGCCACCGCCGGTTCGGCCGCGGCGGCGCAGCTGGCCGGCCAGCCCGGCATGCGCCTGTTCGGCGGCGCGCAGGGGCCGGCCGCCACCCCCGAGGCGATGCGCTCGGCGGTGGCCTTCACACGCGAGGTCGGCCAGCTGTTCCAGGCGCCCGCGGCCGAAGCGGCCACGCTGGTCGGCCTGGCCCCGACCGTGCTCGCCAACCGGCTGCTGGAGCACCCCAACCCCGACCCGGTGGGCCGCCCCGACGGTCACCCGTTGCGCCACGAAGAGGCGCTGCTGGTCGCGTCGGCGCTGAGCGCCGTCACCTCCGACCCGGCGCTGGCGGCCAACGTCTACAACCAGCTCTGGAACGACCGGCCCCCACTGCCCGGCGTGGTGGGGCGTGACCAGGCCGTGCCGTCGCCATTGGCCAGCGTGGCCACCGAGCCGCGCGGCAACGCCGTCAGCCTGGACCCGCAGACCGTGGCGTTGGCGCACGCCGCCCGCCGCGTGCTGGCCGGCTCGCCGGCCGGCATGCAGGCGTTGATGAACCTGCAAGGGCTGGCGCTGCCGCCGGCGGGCGACCCGGCGCGTGGCCAGGCCGAGCGTGTGGTCGAGCACTACAAGCTCGCGCTGCGCGCCGAGACCACCTTGCTCGGCAAGCTCAACGTGGGCGGCGCCCAGACCACGCCCGATGTGCTGGCCGCGATCGACCACGCCGCGCCGGCGCGGCAACTGCTGGATGCCGGCATCCTCGGCACCGGCAGGGCGCGGCGCGAAGACCCGGCCACGCTGGCCAGCCAGGCCTTGAAGTACGCGGCGGCCAACATGTCGCGCGCCGATGGGGCGGCCGAAGCGCACCCCGAGTTCAAGGCGGCCTACGTGGCGCTGCGCAATGGCTTCACCGAAAGCGGCCAGGGCTCGGACTTCAACGCGATGACGCGGCGCCTGCACAAGTTCGTCAAGTACATCGACCTGGCGGCCGCGGAACAGCCCAGCATGGCCACCGCCCTCGGCCGCTTCGGGCGGCTGGCGCAGCGGGTGGCCGGCAAGGAGATGTCGCCGCTGACCACGCTGCTGCAGGCCGGCCCCTTGGGCTCGGACCTGGGCCAGGTGCCGGCCGAATACAAGAAGCAGCTCGGCCAGGCCGTGACCGACAGTGCCGCGCTGCTGGCCAACCACCTGCGCCACGGCATGGCCGGCGCGCCGGCAGCCGACCGCGAGCGGGGGCTGGTGCGGCTGGCGGCGCTGCAGCTGTGGAACGAGCAGCTCGCCGCCACGGCCGACCCTTATGTCAAGGTCAGCCTGGCGCCGGCGGACGTGGCCCAGCGCGCCGGGCAACTGGCCGGCACCATGCCCGGGCCGGCAGCGCTGAACCCGGACGTGGTTCGCCGCGAGTGCGCCACCCACCTGGGCGCGCCGCTAACGCCGAAATTGCTAGACACGTTCCTGGGCAAGCATGCGGCCGGGCCGGTGCCGGCGGCCGACCCGGCGCTGGGCCAGCTGCGCGAGTCGTTCGCGATGCTGCAGGGCAAGGGCAGTTTCGTCAGCGGCCTGGCCGACCTGCAGCGCGAGTTCGACCGCGGCGACCCGGCGCAGCGCCGCGACGTGTTGCGCCGGCTGTTGATCTCGGTGGTCGCCGGGGGCGACGTGGCCGACTACAGCGATGGCCGCAAGAACGCGATCAGCGGGCGTGTTGGTTTCTCGCCCGCCGGCGTCAGCGTCAACCACCACACCGTGGGCATCACGCCGGTGGTCGAAGGCTCTTACGACCGCACCAAGGCCACGGTGCTGCGCGCGGGGGTCGCGTCGAACACCGGCGTGCTCTACCTGGGCAAAGAGACGCGCCACGCCGCCTCGCTGGGTGTCGGCGTGCGCGCCGGCCTGACCGAGGGCCTGGGCGACTACAGCATCGGCGCGATCGCGCGGCTTGGCGGCACGCACGCGTCGTCCACCGGGCTGATGATCCGCACCAACAAGCAAGGCAGCGAGCACCAGCGCCTGCCCCCCGACGACGAAGCGCGGATGCAGTCGGCCAACTGGAAGCGCATGACCGAGATGGTGGTCAACACCGTCTTCGACCTGGCCGGCAGCGGCGCGCAGAAGCCCGCCAATGCCCACGACATGTGGCAAGGCGTGGTCGGCGCGCTGGGCGACTACCACGACATCTCGTTCGGCTACAACCGCGGCAGCGCCACGTCGGCCAACTGGTCGCTGCAGGCCGACGGCATTGCCGGCATCAAGCTCGGGCCGGACGACAAGAAAACGCTGCTGAGCACGCAGATCGGCGCCGGCGTGAAGCACACCTTCTTCAACCGCGGCAAGGCCCGCGACAGCGCCGGTGCGTTGCAGGCTTTTCAGGGCACCAGCGCCAGCCGGGTGACCGGCAGCGCCAGCGCCGACGCCGGTGTCACCCACCCCGTCATCAAGACCCGGGACGGCGGCTCGGTGATGCTGCTGTCGCGCAGCAAGATCGGGGTCGAATCGGAGATGATCTTCGGCGCCTCGAACGGGCTGGTGCGGCTGACCACCGAAGACGGCCGCATCAACCCCGCGGTGTCGTTCAAGCACCGCGAGGTGTCGGTCGAGGGCGACTTCTTCAAGCTCGTCAACGCGCAGCGCGACCAGTGGCGGCCCCGCCTGGGCGAGCGCGGCGCCGATGGCCGGCTGCACAACGGCGATGCGGCGCTGGACACGTTCATGCAGCAGCTGGCCAACCTGCCGCCGGGCAAGAACCGCACCTTCATCGAGCGCAAGAACCTGCGCACCGAGGCGGCCGAGACGATCAACGCCTTCGTCGCGCGGCTGGACGTGCTGCAGCAGGGCATGCACGAGCACGCGGCGCGCGGCGCGCAGCCGCCGCCGTCGATGGGGCAGGAGATCCAGGCGCTGAAGGAGCGCATCGCCAGCGAGGTGAACGACGAGGCGAACTGGCAGCCGTTTCGCCTGTTCGTCAACGAGACCAACCAGATGTCGGCCGACAGCAGCCTGGCCGGCGAGGCCCGCTACGCCCCGGCGCCGCGCAGCGACCCGCTGTCGCAGCCGGACAGTGCCAGCGAAGCCATCCGTTATGGCGGCGGCAAGTTCGTGATCGGTGGCGTGGTGCGTGTGGCCCACGGCGGGCGCGACCTGCTGACACTGGACGCGCAGCCGGAGCACGCTTGACGCCAGCGGCGGTGGCGGTGGTGGTGATGGGGGCGGCGGCCCCCGCAAGCCTTGGAACGGGCGGATTCGCAACAGTCCGCGCGCTGCTTCTTGCCAACCGGCACCCTGGGCGGGAGACTGCATGCGCAGTGCAAGCACCGATGTAAGACACTCATTCGGAGCGACCGCCCATGAGCCTTCTTCGCCACCCGATCCAGGGCCACGCCACCCTGCCAAGGCCCGACAGGCTGCACGTCGAGCCACCCGAGATCGCCGACCGGCTGAACACGCTGGAGCAACTGGTCGAGTCTTTCGGGCCCACGCCGGAAATCATCACCGCGCTGACCGATGGCCTGGCCGAATTGCAGGCCGAGCAAGATCACCTGACCCACGACGACACCCACCGCATGCAATCGCTGTGGGGCGTGGTCGCCCGGCATGCCGATGACGTGCGGTTCACCCCGTTGAAGAAGCGGTCACGCTGGTTCGGCGCACGCGCCGACAAGCCCGGCCCGAACGGCTGAACGTTCGCAAGGCGACTACGGGCCCGCCCGCACAAAGGTGGGCGAGCGCGCGTCTTCGAGCCACAGCACCTGCTGGGGCTGCGCCGCGGCCAGGTCGACCGTGTAGAGGTTGAACTTGGGCGTGTCGAACAGCGGCGTGGTCGCCACCTCGTAGACGAGGGTGTGGTCGTCCAGCCATTCGATCTGGTCGTCGACCGAGTTCGGCACCTGCAGCACCCGCTCTTTCTGCGTCGCCAGATCGAGGACGGCGGGCGCCCACGCGGTGGCGCTCACGCGGCGCTTGAAGGCGATGCGCTGGCCATCGGGCGACAGCGACGGGCACTCGACGTTCGGACGCAGCACCTTGATCGCGCGGTTGGCGACGCTGCCCTCACCCAGGTAAGGCGTGCCCTTGAAGTACACGGTGACGAAGAAGTGGTCCGACTGGCGAGGGTCGAAGGTGACACCCCACAGGTTCAGGTCGAGCGCCGTCACCGGTTGGCCCTTCCAGCTGATCGCCCATTTCTGGATGTCTTGTGCCGTGGCGCCATCGGCGCGCTGGCTGATGAGGGTCTCGGTCGAGAACTGCGTTCCGCCGACGCCGAGGTAACTGTGGCCCGACGTGAAGGTGGTGGTCGCCAGGTAGCGGCCGTCGGCCGAGATCCGCGCGCGGCTGGGCATGTTGCTGACCGGGCGTTCGAAGGACGCGAGCGGTGTCATCGCCGGCGAATAGAGGTAGGTTGTGTTCGGCGTGAACCGGCCCGGCGAGCCCGGCTTCGACTGGGTCAGGCAGACCAGCTCGCCCGTGTTGGCCACGTGCACGCGGCTGCACCCCAGGTTGACAGGTGTGCGAGAGACGGGGCGCAGCGATGCGTCCAGCGCCAGCCGCTCGACCGGGTTGTAGCGGCTGGGGTCGCTGGGGCGCACGACATAGGCCACCGTGGGCCCGGCCGCACGGGCGGCGCCGCTGGCCGCGGGGGCTTGCGCGGCGGCGGGCGCGCAAGCCGCGAGGGTGACGGCGAGAGTGGCGGCGAAGGTGAGGGTCAGGCGAGGGCGCATCTTCAGCATGGTTTCATCTCGGGAGCATCGGCTTGCCGCAGGCGCAACGCCGCCGCGGCGACCGACAGCACCAGGCCGGCAGCGAACACCAGCGTGGCGGTGGTGACGCTCCAGTGCGTCCACAACGCACCGAACAGCAGCGACGACAGAAACTTGGCACCGCCGATGGCCGTGGCCAGCAGCGCCAGGCCACGCGTGCGCAACTCGGGCGCCAACGCCGCGGCCACGGCGGCGACGATGACGCCATCGGTGGCGGCGTAGTAGACGCCGATCGACAGCACCATCGCCATCGCGACCGGTGTCGAGGTGACGCCGCCGCAGGCCCAAACGAGGTAGGTGGCGGCCAGGCAGGCGTTGCCGGCGAGGTAGACCTTGAGGGCGCCGACGCGGTCCGCCAATCGGCCCAGGGGCGCGGCCGCGAGCAGAAAGCCCAGCGCCGACACCACCGACAGCAGCGGAAAGTATTCGGGCGACAGGTTCACGCCGCGCTGGATCGACGCGTAGAACAAGCCGTCGCTGATCGCGAACAACGAGGTCGCACCGACCAGCAGCAGCGCCTGGGCGAACCACGGCGTGCGCAGCAGCGACCACATGCCCGGCCCCGGCGCCGAAGCCACGGCCGGCTGGTGCTTGCGTGCTGCGGTGGCGCGCCAGAACACCAGCATGCCGGGCAGCGACACCGCCGCCGCGGCCAGGAACACGACCTCGAAGCGCATCGGCAGCCACCACAGGATCGCGGCGGCCAGCAAGGGCCCGAGCAGCGCGCCGGCCGCGTCGAGCCGGCGGTGCACGCCGAAGGCCAGGCCCAGGTGTTCGCGCGGCACGCTCTCGGCGATCAGCGCGTCGCGCGGCGCGGTGCGAATGCCCTTGCCCAGCCGGTCGGCCACCAGCGCCGCCATCGCGCCGAGAAAGCCCGTCATCAGGGCCGGGATCGTGCACGAGGCCAGCAGCAGCCGCGACAACGCCGACAGCCCGTAGCCCGAGAGTGCGACGCGGCGCGCGCCGAAGCGGCCGTCCGACAACATCGCGGCGGCGATGCGGGCGAGTGCGGCGCCACCTTGGTAGATGCCGTCGAGAAAACCGACCATCAGCGGCGACAGCTGCAGCACGCCGAACAGGTACATCGGCAACACGCTAACGACCATTTCGGCTGACACGTCGGCCAGCAGGCTGGACACGCCGATGCCGTAGACGATGGCCGGCAGCGCGAACGGCCGGTCGGTGGCGCGCTCGGCGGTCTTCGCTCGCGCAGGCAACTGGAACTGGTACATGGGTCGGCGGGCCGAGCCTTGGGGGCGCCCAGTATGGCCGCCAACAATGCCGGCCGGACCATGGTGGATCTACCACTGCGAGCCACCATTCTTACCAATGGTGCCGCGCAGACGCCGTGGCTAACCTCGTCGCTCGCAACTTTCAACCAGAGGAGACGCACGATGAAGTTTCATTTGCACACGACTGCGTTGGCGTTGAGCATCGCTGCGCTGGCCAGTCCGTCGACCGCGCTGGCGCAAAGCGACGTGCCCGACGGCATCCAGCAGGCGGTGACCGCCTCGAAGATCAAGGTGGTCTTCGTCATCGCGTTCGAGAACCACGACGCGAAGCAGATCTACGGCAACAAGTCGGACGCGCCGTACATCAACAACACACTGATGCAGGACTACGCCTACGCGACCAACTTCCGCGACGAGTTGCCGAACGAAGAAAGCGAAGCGCACTACCTGTGGATGGAGGCCGGCACCAACAAGTTCTCCGACCACTCGTTCACCGGCGATGGCGACGCGACCAGCAAGAACAGCACCAAGAGCACCGCGCACCTGGTGACGCAGATCAAGAACGCCACCAACGGCGTGACGTGGATGTCCTATCAAGAGGGCATCACCGACAAGACCGGCAAGTGCCCGATCACCTCGTCGAAGTTCTACGCCGCCAAGCACAACCCTTTCGTGTTCTTCCGCGATGTGTCGGGCAGCCCACCGTCGAAGACCAACAGCTACTGCATCAGCCACCACAAGGACTACAGCCAGTTCGCGGCCGACCTGGCGAACAACCGCGTCGCGACCTACAACTTCATCACGCCCAACCTGTGCAACGACATGCACGGCGAAAGCGGCTGCCCGAGCAACAACGAGATCCGCATGGGCGACGACTGGCTGAAGAACAACCTGCCGGCGATGATCAGCTACGCCAACGCGCACGACGGCGTGATCCTGCTGAGCTGGGACGAAGGCGATGGCACCAACCTGCTGCCGTTCATCGCGGTCGGCCCGGGTGTCAAGAAGGGTTATGCGAGCACGGTGAAGTGGACCCACAGCTCGCAGCTGAAGTCGATCGAGCGGATCCTGGAGCTGCCGATCCTGTCGACGGTGAGCGGCGCGACCGACCTGGCCGACCTGTTCGAGGCGGGCCAGTTCCCATGATGCGACCCCACCCGACGTGGTGGGCCGCCGTGCCCATCGCCGTGTGCTGCGTGGCGGCCTTGGCGGGGGTGGGCTACGTCAAGTGGCCGACGGCCACGGCGGTGAGCAACGCCGACAAGGCCGACGCGTTTGGCGAGAACCTCAGCGGCCTGTTCTACCAGCCGGCCGCCAACGCGCAGGCCCCCGTGCTGTGGGCGGTGCAGAACTCACCGGCCAGGCTCTACAACCTGACCGCGAAAGGCAAGCTCTTCGTCAAGCGCACCGACAACGGCTGGGGCTCGGGCAAGACGCTGCGCTACCCGAACGGCAGCGGCGCGCCCGACGCCGAAGGGGTGACGATGGCCGAACTCGGCACCTCGGCGGTCTACGTCTCGACCGAGCGCGACGGCGACGGCAAGAACCGGTTCAGCGTGTTGCGCTACGACGTGGGCGCCAGCGGCAGCACCCTGAAGGCGACGCACGAATGGAACCTCACCGCCGACCTGCCCCGGGTCAACGACAGCAACCTCGGCCTGGAGGGGATCGCCTGGGTGCCCGACAGCCACCTGGTCGCCAAGGGCTTCATCGACGAGAACACCCATTTGCCCTACGACCCGGCCGACTACAACGGGCATGGCACGGGGCTGTTCTTCGTCGGCCTCGAAGACAACGGCCGGGTCTATGCCTACGCGTTGAACCACGGCGCTTCGAGCTACGTGCGCATTGCCAGTTTCGCCAGCGGCCAAGACCAGGTCATGGACCTCTCGTTCGACCGCGACAACGGCATCCTCTGGGCCTACTGCGACGACGGCTGCGACAACCGCTCGACCCTGCTGGCCATCGACACCCAGGCCGGTTCACCGACCCAGGGCCGGTTCGTCGTCCGCCAAGGCTACAACCGCCCCGGCTCGATGCCCAACACCAACAACGAAGGCATCGCCATCGCGCCCGAGTCGGAGTGCGCCGACGGCCTGAAGGGCTTCTTCTGGGCCGACGACTCGAAAAAGGGTGGCCACGCCCTGCGCCGCGGCACCGTGCCGTGCGGGCCATTGTTCTGAGCTGAAGGCCGAAGGCGGCCGGCCGATCGGCCAGCCGCGCCGCGCCGCAAAACCCCTAGAACAGGCGTGATCCAGGGCGGAGTCTGCTCCTACCATTGGCCTCCAATCACGTAACGATCCAGAGGAGGATCATGAAACGAATTGTGTGCGCCAGCCTGTTCCTGGCGACGTTGAGCCCGGTGTTTGCTCAGGGTGCTGCCGAAACCACGGCATTCCCCGGTGAGGAATACATGGCCTTCTCGATTTCCACCATCGATCAAGAGTGCAAGGTGCAATGGGCGTTTGAGACCGCCGTCGCCCAACAGGGGCAGCATGGCACGGCGACGGCCGGGCAGGCGCAATTGCCGCATGACGGGTGTCCCGGGCTCTTCCCGTTCGCTGTCGGGCGATACAAATGGACGCTGGGCGACACCGCCTTGAAAGACAGCTTCGTGCTGAACGTCAAGTTCCCGCCGAATCAAGGCGGCTGGCAACCGGTGACCGTGCCCGTCAAGCGAGCCGCCGTCGAAGTCAAATCCCTCAGTCTCGAGAAGGGGACGGCGGTACTGAACCTCAATGGCGGCCTCGACACTGCGGGCACACTGACCTTCGACTTCGAGACAGCGGGCGGGTTCGTCTCTTCGCAGACCACCGCCACCTACTACCAGCCTGGTTCGGCCATCAGCGTCGGCATCGACCGGCCGACGATCAAGAAGGGCAAGTACTCGAAAGTCAACGTGACCTGGAATACGTTGACCTATCGCATGGACTCGCAGACGCCGATCGCGCACGCGGTGAAGACCACCTACACGCCTTCGAAGCCGTGGAACGTTCTTGGCGTCGTCCGCTATTCGCAATACAACGTCGCCAATGAAGCGAAGTGCACCGGTGCCGCCGTTCAGAAATGGGTGGTCGACTCGGTGACCCAGTGCAACTTCAGCCAGACATTGTTCAAGAGCGACTTCCTCGATTTCACCAGCCGCAACGGCACCGGCAAGTCGTCGAACTTCGGCTACCTCAAGCCGGGTGCCGCCACCAGCGTGGCAACCTCGTGTGCCGATGAGATGCCGCCGAATGTGAATATCAAGGACATCTATGTCCAGGTCGACTCTGTGACCGGCGCCTGCAACAGTGACCTGTTGGGTGGCGTCTCCGTGGCGACCTTTGCGAAGAATTGCACTGGCAAGGAGACGCTCGTCAAGAGCAACAACAAGCTGTTCCAGAAGAGAGACGTGGACGACAAGTGCCCTGCATGCGATGCAGATTTCCGCGGAACCGATGGTCACATCGACGCGTTCGCCAATGTCGACTCATGCGATCCGCATGACATCCCGGATCTCGGCAATTACTGGACTCTCCAGCAACCGTAAGGGAGACAAGAAATGAAGAAACAAAAATTTCTCAACGCCGGGTCGCTGTGCACGCAGGCGCTTTGCGGCGCATTGCTGCTGGGCCTGGCGGGTGCCGCCATGGCCGGGTCTGTGGTCAAGGTCCAGACGTCCGAGCCCAGCGCTGCCGTGTCGGTCAAGGAGTATCAGGACGAGTCGCTCACGGCACGCGCTGTGGCGTCTGCCAGCAAGAGCGCGCTCAGCCTTCGCTTGCAGGACGGGACGAACCGTGAAATCCAGTTGAGCCGGGATGTCGAACGGGTCGACCTCATGGCGCGCCATGGCGACCGCCTGGCGATCGTCAACCAGCTCTTTGGCGGCGGCGCCGAGGTGATGGTCGTCGACTGGAAGAGCGGCGAAGTTGTCGATCGCTTCTGGTGCTACGCACCGTCGCTGTCGCCGGACCATTCGTCGATCGCCTTTGTCCGGTTCTACCCGACCCACTTTGTCAACAGCCCCGAGAGCCAGTACCGCGTGTATCGCCTGGACCGGACGCCCGCGCAGAACCGCCAGTCGTCGAAAGACCAGGCCGCAGGCATCGGCTCGCCGGCCGCCGACTTGGGGTTGGCCGTCTACCCGACGGGCCGCCGGGCGATGCGGCCCAACGTCGAGGTGCCCGAGGCCGAAGCGCACCAGCACATGTCGACCCTGGTCTGGTCCCGCGACTCGAAGGCCCTGGCCTTCGTCGACGCGATCGGCCCGAAGGTTGAGGCGGTGGTCGTGAAGGTCGGCGCCACGCGCGACGAGGTTGGCCATTGGTCGTGGCCGCTGGACAAGCTCGACGACGTGTGCATCCGCGGGATGGCCAAGGACGGGTGCAGCACCGTGTCCATCAATGACTTTGGCGTCGACCTGGACGTGCCGCAGGCGCGCCTGCAGATCACGCTGCCCAAGTCGTCGCTGTTCCCCAACGGCTACAGCCGGGCGTTGACACTGCCGGCCGAAGCAGTCCGCTGAGCCCTCGCGCGGGGGGCGTGCCCCCGTGACGCCCGGCCGCGCATGGCGCGCGGCCGGTGCGTTGCCCGGCGTCAGTCTTCGCCGTGGCTCTGCGCGTCGATGTCGACCGGCATGCCGGTGCCCGCGCTGCCTTCGAAGAAGAAGGGCTTGCGTGATCTGGCCTGGGGCCAGACCTCGTTCAGCGTCGGTACCTCGAACAGCCGGCCGTTCTGCATCACGTGGCTGATCTGGTCGCTCTGGCGGATGTCGGTGAGCACGTCGCCGCGGATCATCACCAGGTCGGCCAGCTTGCCGGGCTCGATCGAGCCGAGGTCGCGGTCCAGGCCCAGGTAGTGGGCCGGGTTGATGGTGGCCGTGCGGATGGCTTCGAGCGGGCTCATGCCGCCCAGGCCGAACATCCACATCTCCCAGTGCGCGCCAAGGCCCTCGCGCTGGCCGTGCGCGCCGATGTTGACCTTCACGCCCTTGCGCTGCAGCTCGGTGGCGGTGCGGGCCACGCGCACCACGTTGTAGTCGTCTTCGGGGGCCATCGGCCGGCGCACGCTGCGTGATTCGAGCAGCGTGCGTGGCACGAACTTGCTCAGCAGCGGGTGCTTCCAGACGTCGGTGTGGGCGTACCAGTAGTGCTCGCCGTCGAGGCCGCCGTAGGCCACGTTCAGCGTCGGCGTGTAGCCCACGCCGGTCTGCGGCCACAGCTGCTTGACGTCGTCGTAGACCTCGGCGATCGGCAGCGCGTGTTCGATGCCGGTGTGGCCGTCGATCACCATGCTCATGTTGAGCTGGAACATCGAGCCGCCCTCGGGCACGACCATCATGCCGGTCTGGCGCGCGGCCTCGAGCACCTGCTGGCGCTGCTCGCGCCGCGGCTGCTGGTAGCTCTTGACGCTGATCGCGCCCTCGGCCTTCTGGCGCTTCAGGTGCGTCAGCGCGTCGTCCAGGCCGTTGACGACCGCGGTCACGCCGGCCTTGGCACCGTAGAGGATGGTGCCGGTCGAGTAGATGCGCGGGCCGACGACCAGCCCGGCGCGCTGCAGCTCGGCCGTGGTGAAGACCTCGCTGTTGCGGTTGGACGGATCGTGGATCGTCGTCAGGCCGAAGGCCAGCGAGGCGTAGTTGATCCAGCTTTGTTGCGGGATCAGCTCCGAGTCGCCCATCGGGCCGTGCCAGTGCACGTCGATCAGGCCGGGGATGATGGTCTGGCCGCGCGCGTCGATGGTCTTGGCCTGCGGCGGCACCTGCACCTGCGCGGTGGGCCCGACGGCCACGATGCGGTTGCCTTCGACGACGATGGTGCCGTTGTCGATGACCTCGTCGAAGTTCGGGCCCTTCATCGTCGCGATGCGGGCGCCGATCAGCGCGATCGTGCCCTGCGGCTTGTCGGCCTTCTGGTTGAAGCCGATCTTCAACCCGTTCTCGGGCGGCTTGTAGCCGGGTGTCTTCTCGGTGCCGGGGGCAAAGGCGTCGGCCAGCGCGGTGGTGAACAGCTCGTCGCCGATCGAGAAGTGCAGCTGCTTGCTGTCGCCGCTCCAGTGCATCGCCAGGCCGGCGTTGACATCGAGCTGGCGCACCGGCAGCGCGTCCATCTTCGGGCCCACCGACACCGACTTGCCGGTGCGCGGCAGCGGCGCCACGTAGGCATGGAAGCGTTCGGCGAAGCCCAGCCACTGGCCGTCCGGCGAGACGGCGTAGTCGGAGACGAACTCGCCGTGCGCGACCTCGGTCTCCTGCCGATCTTCGAGGTTGATGCGCACCAGCTTGCGCTGCATGTCGACCTCGTTGCTCATGCTGAAGCGCGAGACGTAGACCTCGTCGTTGCGGTCGCCGAACTGCGGCGCTTCGCCCTCCTTGGTCAGGCGCGCCGGGGCGGTCTTGCCGTCGCTGCGCACGAGGTAGACACCGAGGTCGAGCCCATGCCAGGGCGAGGTCAGCAGGCCGCCGCGGGCCTTGGTGAAGACCACGCTCTTGCCGTCGGGCGAGAAGCGTGGTTCGAGGTACTTGCCGGGCACGGTGGTCAGCACCGTCTCGCGGCTGGTGTCGAGCTGCAGCTTGCGCACCGAGCCGAGCTGCTCGTCGTTCCAGGTCACGAAGACCAGCTCTTTGCCGTCGCGCGAGAAGCTGGGGAAGAACTCGAAGCGTTCGTTGGTGGTCGTCAGCCGGTAGGGCTTTCCGTTGGGCAGGTTCTTCAGGTACAGGTGGCCGAGCGCCGAGTAGACGACGCGCGACCCGTCGGGCGACACGTTGACCGAGCCCAGCTGGTGCACGGCGAACTCGTCGGGCGCCACCACCTGGGGCACACGCTGGGCGGTGCGCAGCTCGCGCGTGTCCTTCACGTGAAAGGGGATGTCCACGGCGGTGTTGTGGAACGGGTCGACCCGCCACAGCTTGCCGCGTGCCCAGGCCACGATGCCGCGCGAATCGGGTGTCCACGCAAAAGCCGGGTAGACGCCGTAGACCGACCAGGCCTCCTGCAGGTCGCGCTCCAGCCCCGGCCATGCGGCGCGTTCGACGCCGGTCGCCAGGTCTTTCAGGAACAGCGTGCTCTGGTTGCGCACGCGGCGCACGAAGGCGAGGTATCTGCCATCGGGCGACGGGGTGGGTCGGATGGCGCCGCCCGGGCCTTGCACGAAGGGCTCGACCGAACCGTCGGAGAGGTCCTGGCGGTAGATCTTGAAGATCTCCTTGTTCGAGTCCTTGTTGTACTCGAAGGTCTTGCCCGGCGTCGCGTCGTGCGAGTAGTAGAGGAACTTGCCATCGGGCGACAGCGCCGGCTCGCCGAGGTCTTTCTGCCAGTTCGGCTTCTCGTTCAGCGCCATGCCCTTGCCGCCGCTGACGTGGTAGAGCCAGATCTCGCCCGAGCCGGCCGAGCGGGTGCCGGTGTAGTGCTTGCGGGCGGCGATGTACTGGCCGTTCGGGTGCCAGACCGGGTTGTTCAGCAGGCGGTAGTCTTCGTTGCTGACCGCGCGGGCGCCGCTGCCGTCCGCATTCATCACCCACACGTTGTCGCCGCCGCCGGCGTCGCTGATGAAGGCGATCTGCTTGCCGTCGGGCGAGAAGCGGGCCTGGTGTTCCCAGGCGATCGAATGCGTCAGCGGCCGGGCCTCGCCGCCGGCGATCGGCAGCAGGTACAGGTCACCCAGCAGGTCGAACACCAGCGTCTTGCCATCGGGGCTGACGTCCACGCTCATCCAGGTGCCGGTGCGCACGTCCAGCTCGGCGGTGGCCGCTTCGCCCGGTGGCTGGTTCACGTTCCAGCTGGGTTTCTTGGGTGTCGTGTCGGCCGCATCGGCCGCCAGCGCGGCGGGCGCGGCAAACAGGCTGGCGATCAACAAGGCCAGCGGGGCAGGGCGGCGGTTGAGGGCGGTGAGCATGAACGGCGCCAAAAAGTGGAAGCCGCGAGCATAGCCGCGCTGCCGGCCCGAATCGGCCACGCGCCGTCCGCACAGACCCTAGAGGCTAGGGGTGGGCTGCCTACAGCCGCTGCGAGACCGCCGCCATGTTCTCGTTGATCTTGAACAGCACGATCAGCAGTTCACTGCCGACGCGCGCGCCCAGGGCGCCGCCGGCCATCACCACCAGCCCGGCCGCGATGCCAGGAAAGCTCAGCGGGCCGAGGCTGAGCATCGTGGCCGCGCCCGCAGCGGCTGAAGCCGCCAGCATCAGCCAGTACAGGGCGGTGATGATCCGCGGCGTGATCATCGAATCGAAGAACAGGAGCGATCGCATTGCGCTCTCCTCACGGCCACGGACGTCAGGCCTGGCGACACGGTAGGGCCCGGGCTGTTACCCGCGCGTTACCGGCGTCGTCAGCAGCGTGCGGTTGATCGGGTTGCGCTGCAGGAAGCTGTCGCGAAAGGCGGGCGGCACCTCCTGCGTGGCCGCGTCGATCCAGGCGTGGGCGGTGCGCAGCACCTGGTTGGCGGCGGACGTGTCGCCCAAGCCGGCGAACACGCGCTGCGCGATCCACCAGGCCTCGGGCAGGTACATGTCCCAGGGCTTGATGCCGGCCAGCGCGCCCAGCGCGTCGTGCGCCAGCGCGGCGGCCTCGGCCAGCAGGCCGCCGCGGCGCAAGGCGTCGATGCGATACCAGCGGGCCTTGGCGGCCACCGCCAAGTACTCGATGTGCTCGGCCTGGGCTTCGAGGTCTGCAGCATGGGCCGCGGCCTGGGCGGGCGCTTCGTGCGGCAGCCCGTCGATCGCGGCCAGCAGCCGGCCATAGGGGTCACCCGCCTGGCCCAGCATCGCCAGGGCTTCGGCCAGCAAGGGCTGCGGGTCGTGCTGCAGCGCGCTGGCGATGCGCGCGGCGATCACCAGGCGGCGCGAGCGGGTCGGCCGGTGCACGGCCTCGTCGTCGGCCGGCAGCGCCTGCTGCGCGCGGGCGGTCTGCCCCAGTTGCAGCAGCAGGTTGGCGCGGTGGTTGCCGGCGATCGTGACCCAGGTGCCTTGCCCGGCGCGGGCGAACATCGCCAGCGCCGCGTCGAAATGGCCCAGCGCCTGCCCCAGGTGGCCGCCGGCGGCCTGCAGCAGCCCGAGGTGGATCTCGACCGAGCCGGCGGGCACGCCGCCGACATCGCCCAGGCGTTCGCCCAGCCGCTGCGCGCGTTCGGCGTCGCGCAGGGCGTCGTCGAGCCGGCCGAGGTTGCCCTTCACGCCGGCCAGGTTGGACAGCGTGCTGAAGGTCTCGGACAGGTCGCCCCGGGCCTGGCTGCCGGCGATGGCGCGCTCCAGCGCCTCGACGCTGCGGCTGAGCCGGCGCGCGGTGTGCAGCACATACGAAAAGTCGGACCAGAAGCCGTAGGTCTCGTCGTCGGCGGGATCGTCGGGCAGGCCGTCGCGGTAGGGCTCGAGCAGGTTCACCGCTTCGTCACTGCGCTGGGCCTGGGCCAGCGCCACGGCCACGTAGCGCGCGGCGCGGCGCTCGCGGCAGGTGTCGGCCGCGGTGGCGGCCAGCGTTCGCGCCTCGGTGGCGGCGGCCAGCGCTTCGTCGGGCCGCACCGCCATCAGCAGCGTCTGCGCGCGGGCCAGCTGGGCCTCCAGCCGCTGGGTGGCGTTGCGCGCGTCGGCCAGCAGCTCGTCGGCCCAGGCGCGGGCTTGCTCGACGTCTTCGACCAGCAGCAACGCCTCCAGCGATTCGGCCCGCGCGCGGAAGGCCTCGTCGGGTGCGCCGGCTTCGAGCCAGGCCTCGACCGCGCGGCGCCGGTGGGCCAGCTCGTCGGTGCGGCGCGAGGCGGCCAGGGCCTCGCGGGCGGCGGCCTCGTGGGCCAGCGCTGCCTCGCGCCAGTGTTGCGCCGCCTGCCAATGCGAGGCCACGCGGGCCGACGAGACGCCGCGCGCCGCGAGCTGGGCGGCGATCTGCCCATGCAGCGAGCGGGCGACGGTGTCGGGCACGGCGGCACGGGTGGCTTCGAGCACCAGGTCGTGGGCAAACGCGTCGTCGCGCACGATGTGGGCGTCCTGCAGCTCGCGCCACGGGTCGGCCAGGTCGAGCACATGCAGGCCCAGCACGGCGGCGGCGAGCTCGATGTCGAAGTCGCCACCGGCCAGCGCCGCCAGGCGCGCCAGGCGCAGCGCCGGCGGCCGCAGCCGGTCGAGCCGGCGCTCGATGAGGCGGGCCAGCGGCGCGGGCGTCGGCAGCTCGTCGGGTGATGCGGCGTGGTCGTCGCGCAGCAGGGCGCGCAGGGTCTCCAGCAGGAACAGTGGGTTGCCGCCGCTGCGCTTCCACAGCGCCGGCGCCCACACCTGCGGGTCGATGCCCGGCAGTTCGAGCGAGGCGACGAAGGCGTGCACGGCGGCCGCGTCGAGCGGCGACAACTCGAAGGGCTGCAGCGCCGGCTGGTCCAGCGCCTCCAGCGCCTCCAGCGCGGCCAGGCAGTTGGCCAATGCGGGCGGCCCCTCGGCCTGCGGGCGCGAGCCGAGCAACCAGCGCACGCCTTGTGCCTCGCCGAGCAGCGCGGGCAGGGCCTCGAGCGTGGCGGCGTCGGCGAAGTGCAGGTCGTCGATGACGATGCACAACGGCGTCGGTGATGCGGCCGCACCCGAAGCCTGGGCCACCGCGTCGGCCAGCAATGCGGCGGTGGCCGCGCGAAGGTGCAGCGGGTCGAGCCGGCCGGGCGGTGGGGCGCCCCATTCGGGCAGCAGCCGGGCCAGCTCGCTGCGCGCCCAGTCGGCCAGGGCCTGCGGCGCGGGCAGCGCGCGCAGCAGGCGGGCGAGCAGCGCATAGGGCACTGGCGCATCGCTGGCGCGGGCGCCCACGGCCACGTGCAGCCCGCGCGTGGCCGCGAAATCACCCAGCAGCCGGCTCTTGCCGATACCGGCCTCGCCGAGCACCACCACCGCCGCACCGTCATGCCATGCGGCTTCGAGCGCCTGCAGCTCGCGCTCGCGCCCGATCAGCCGCGGCGGCCGCAGCACCGCCGGCGGCAGCGGCCGTGCCGCGGCGTGGGGCAATGCGCCGCCTTGCTCGATCAGGCCGGCGAGGGTGCGGGTCTCGTGCTCGGGTTCGGCACGCAGCTCGAGCGCCAGCAGCTTGACCAGGCGGGCGTAGGCGGCCAGGGCGGCTGCGCGGTCGCCGCGCAGGTAGTGCAGGCGCATCACGCGGCGGTGCGCCGGCTCCTGCAGCGGGTCGTCTTCGAGCAGGCGGTGGGCATAGGCGAGCGCCCGCTCGATCTCGCGCGATTCTTCCAACCGTGTCGCGATGCTGGCCAGGGCTTGGGCGCGTGTGCCGCGCCAGCGCTCGCGCGCCGCGCCCACCCATTCGGCCAGCTCGGCGCAATCGCTGTAGTCGAGCGTGCCCAGCAGCTCGCCGCCCATGCCCTGCGGGTCATCGCCCAGGTGCTGCGCCGGGGCCTGCAGGTCGTGCTCGATGCCGTCGGCCAGGCTCAGCACGTCGCCCGCATGAACGACATCGCGCTCGGCCGTGCGCCGCAGGCGGAACAGGCGCTGGCGCAGGTTGTTGCGGGCGCCTTCGGCGTCGGCATCGGGCCAGATGCGGGTGGCGGCGCGCGAGCGTGGCATCGCGCCTTCGAGTGCCAGCAGCGCGAGCAAGGCCGCGTCGCGGCGCTGCAGCAGGTGTTGCCGGCCGTCGGGCCACTGCAGGCGGGGCAGGCCCAGCAGGCGAACGCGCGGCGCGGCCTCGTGCGACCGTGTGCCGTCGTCGGTCGGCAACTCGGCGTTCATCGCGTGGTGTCCCTCCAGCGCGTCGTTTGTGGGCGCACTCTAGGACGCGAACGAGTGCAGCGTCAAGGTGGCGTTTGCTCTCGAAGGTGCCAGCAACCTGACCTGTCCAGAAACGGGGTTTGCATCAGCGAGACCCGCTGTGCCGGGACTCGATCGAACACCACCTGTCTCTGCGGGCCCACAAGCTGGGGTGGGCGCTTCACTTCTCAATTCCTGCGCAGATTTCAAAAAACCGCTGTGACTTGGCGGCGCGTGCTCGCCGAACCACGCACAGCGGCAGTCACCTGACTACGATGCGCCGCGGTCACGCATCCGATCGCGGCAAATTGAGGAGAGGTGGGCATGCCACATTCAGTTCGACATCTGCGCAGCAGTCGTTTGGCCACGAAAATTCTGCTGCCATTGGTGACCGTGCTGCTGAGCGGGTCGGCCCTGGCGCGTGCCGACGAAGCGCTGATGCTGCGCATCCGCCAGGTGCATGCGGGGGCACCAACGACTATGAGTTGCTCGATGCCGCTCGCGGGAATTTCCAGCTGCGGCCACCATTGACCGAGCCGCGCGCCGATGATCTGGTCGTCGTCGGCCGGGACGAGCAAGGCCGTGAGCTGTTTCGCAGGGCCGTTCGCAACCCGGGGATCCGGCATGCGGAGGCCTTCGATCCGGTCACGGGCCATATCGAAACAGCCGTCGACGTGCAGCGCAGCGGTGGCGTCGTCGAAGTGCACCTGCCCGACGCAGCGGGCTTGGCCACGCTTGATCTGTTCGAGCGTCCGGCCAAGACGGGCGCGGGGCTTGGCAGCCCGGGTCGCCCGGGCGTGTCGGTGGCCGATCCATTGCCGTTGAAGCGCATCTCGCGTCAGGAATTGAACGCGGCGCTGCTCGCGCACAGGGCGCTGCAGCCAAGGGCCGGAAGGGCCACACCGAGCGGAAGCGCCTGGCTTTGGTGGAGTGGCGCGACCAGTGCCCGCATGGACCTGGTATTGATCGGCGACGGCTACACCAGCGCCCAGATGGGCAAGTGGGCCACGGACGCCAAGAAGCTGGCGGACGGTTTCCTGGCCGACCCCTTGTTCGCCAAGAACAAGAACCGGATGAACATCCTTCGTGTCGACATCGCGAGCATCGATTCCGGCGTGACCGAAGGCGGCGTCACGCGCCGCACGGCGCTTGGCACCGTGATCGGTTGCTACAACATGCCCCGTCTGGTCTGTCCGGACGAAGCGCTCACGTACAGCGCCGTCGGCGCCATCACCCCGGTGGACGGGCGCGACGTCATCGTCGTCGTGGCCAACAGCCAGACCTATGGCGGCTCGGGCGGCAACATCGGTGCGCAGACGATGCATCCGCAGGCGATCGAGCTGGGCCTGCACGAGATCGGCCACACGGCCTTCCAGCTGGCCGATGAATACGAAGTGGGAACGTGCACCACTTCCAGCGAGCCGAGCGAGGCCAACGTGACGATGGCGACCACCAAGCCCACGGCCAAGTGGGGTTCGTTGATCGCATCGGGCACCGTGGTGCCCACGCCGCCCGGGTACTACACCAACGGCACCGTGGGTCTGTTCATGGGCGCCAAATACTGCCCCAGCCGCGTCTATCGGCCGACAGAAGACTCGCGCATGCGCACGCTGGGCCAGCCCTGGCACGCGGTGAACGAGCGCCGTGCCGATGCCGTGTTTGCCTACTACGCACCGGACTCGCCTGACACCGTCACCGTGAGCGGGCAGTTGAGCGGCCCGGGCGCCATTGCCTACATGCCCGCGGCAGGGGCGCACCTCAGCAGCCACGGCGGCACGTTCAAAGTCTCGTCGGTGGGGCCCGTCAATACGAACTTCAACCTGCTGCTCTACAAGTGGTCGGGCAGCGCCTGGGTGGTGGTGGCACAGTCGGTCCAGCCTGGCAGCACCGAGTCGATCAGCTACGCAGGCTCGTCCGGCTACTACCTCGCGGGCATCACCTCGGTCAGCGGCAGCGGGCAGTACACGGTGACCTACGCCTTCCCAGACTGAAAGGCTCGGGCGGGGAACGGGCCGTCCACGGTCGATGCGCCTGCAAGGCCGGCGACCGTGGAACCTGAACAAAAATGACGCATTCGCGCTGTCACTCTGTCAACCTTGCAGGTCCGAAAGGCGCCGACCCGGTTCATGGACAGCACGGACACCCTGAAAGACTGGTTCCGCCGCAGCGGTGTGAGCGAGCCTCTGGGCACCTGCGTCGGTCCGTTGCCACGCACCGGCGTGGCGCTGGCCCGATGGTCACGCCGACATCCGAACACCGAACTGCAGACCATCTCGGCACACCCCGACTGCTACCGCATCGCCGTGATGCTCGAGCCCTTGGAATCGCAGGTGTGGGTCGGCGATCGGTCAGTCTGGTGTGGCGTGATCGGCGCGGACCGCTTTCGCATTTGCCCGCCCGGCGCGGCTGGCCGCTGGCGACAGCTGAGCGGCTGCGACATCGCGAACCTGTTTGTGCCGATCGCCACGGTGCGACAGATGGCCGCGAATGGGGGGCTGCCGTCGGGCTACGGGCTCGCCAGCACCCTCTTCAAATCGGACCATCAGGTGCTCGACCTGGTGTGGAAACTGCTGGACGCGCAAGTGTCGGCGGGCCCGCTGACCCCGCAGTACAGCGATGGCTTGGTGACAGCGCTCTTGTGCCATTTGCTGGAGCACCATGCCTGTGCCGGGCCGGCCGAGGCCTCTCGTGGTGGGCTCAGCGGCACGCGGTTGCGCAAGGTGCTGTCGTTCATGGGTGACAACGTCATGCGCGAGCTACCCATCGCCGAGATGGCCGCGCTTTGCGGGATGAGCGAATCGCACTTCTCGCGCGAATTCCATGCCGCGGCAGGGTTGCCGCCGCATCAATACGTGCTGCGGCTGCGGCTGGAGCGTGCGGCACAGGCGCTGCTGGATTCAGACGCCAGGCTGGTGGACATCGCGCTGGACCACGGATTCAGCAGCGCGAGCCATTTTTCGCGCGTCTTTGCGCGGCGCTACGGACAGCCGCCGGCCAGCTTTCGGCGCAACTCGCCTGCCATCAGACCCCGGAGTAGCGACTGAACGGCGCGCAGTCTTCCGCGGCCCGCACATCCCATTGCTGACCTCGACGCCGCAGATCCCTCGGATTGCGCGGGGGTCAGTGTTCGCGGAACGAGCGGCGGGTGGCGTTGGCGAGCGGTTCCAGCAGGTAGTCCAGCGGGGTGCGTTCACGCGTGCGGACGAAGACCTCGGCCGCCATGCCCGGGCGCAGGCTGACCTCACCAGCTTGGCGCAGCGACGACGGGTCCAACTCGACATGGACGAGGTAGTAGGGCACGCCCGTCTGCCGGTCGGCCAGCGAATCGGCCGAAACATAGACCAGCTTGCCGCTGATCAGCGGGGTCGTGCGCTGGCGGTAGGCGGTCAGCCGCACGTCGGTGGCCTGGCCGGGCTGCAGCTCGCTGATCGCGTCGACGCCCACGCGCGCTTCGACCAGCAGCGGGCTGCCGTCCGGCACGATGTCGAGCAACGGGTCGCGCGGGCCGATCGTGCCGCCCGGCGTGCTGACCCGCAGGTCGACCACCCGCCCCGCCACCGGCGCGGCGATCAGCAGCCGCTGCGCCGCGTCGCTGGCGGCGCGCAGCTGTTCTTCCAGGTCGACGATCTTGGCGCTGGTGTCGCGCAGGTCGGTGCTGGCGTCCTGGGCGAAGGCCTCGCGCAGACCGGCCAGGCGCAAGGCCAGATCGGTGCTGCGCTGGCGTGCTTTCGAGGCCTCGGCCCGGTTGCCTTCGATCTTCATCCGGTACTCGGCAACGTTGCGCTTCAGGCCCAGCACCCGGGTGCGGTTGACGTAGGCCTGCGCCAGCAGCGCTTCGTTGACCGACAGCTCTTCCTGCATGTCGGCCAGTGCCAGGTTGACCGAGCTGTGTTCACGCTCGCGCGCCGCGAGCTCGGTGGCCACCTCGTCGATCTGGCGCTGGACCAGGCGCAGCTGCGAGTCGAGCGCGCTGCGGCGGGCCGTGAACAACGCGGCCTCGCGGGCCAGCGCCTCGGCGATGCGCGGCTCGCCCTGGCGCTGCCGATAGTCGGCCGGCGGCAGCCAGTTGGCGGCGAGCTCGTGTTCGGCGCTCAGGCGCGAGAGCTTGATGCGCAGCGCGTCCAGCTGGCTGCGCGTGAGGTCGAAGGTGGCGTCGATGCGCCGGTCGTCGAGCTGGATCAGCGCCTGGCCGGCGGCCACCCGGTCGCCTTCGTGGACGAGGATCTCGCGCACGATGCCGCCGTCACGGTGCTGCACGGTCTTGCGGTTGCTGTCGACCTTGACGACACCCTGGGCGACGATCGCGCCGCTCAGCGGCGCCCAGGTGGCCCAGGCCAGCAGCGCCGCAGCGGTCAGCGCGATGGCGGCGCTGCCGCCGGCGATCAGTCGCCGTGCGCTGGCTTGCCAGGCCGTGGCCAGGGCATCGTCGGGAGACCGGGGCAGCGAAACGGTGGTGGACGCGCTCATGAGGCCTCCGAAACCTGGTGCAGCGTCGGCACGCTGCGTTCGCCGTCGGCGCTAGTGGTGGCCAGCGTTGGGTCATCGCTGGCCTTGGCTTGGCGCACACCGATGCGTTCGATGGCGCCGTCGCGCATCACCACGATGCGGTCGGCGACCGACAGGATCTGCGTGCGCTGGGTGATCAGCACCACGGTGGCCCCGCGTTCACGCAGGTCGCCGATGGCCTGCTTGAGCGCGTCTTCGCCGTCGCTGTCGAGGTTGGCATTCGGCTCGTCCAGCACCACCAGGCGCGGCCGGCCGCACAACGCCCGTGCCAGCGCGATGCGCTGGCGCTGGCCGCCGGACAGGCAGCGGCCGCCTTCGCCTACCGGCGTGTCGTAGCCCTGCGGCAGCTGCACGATCAACGTGTGGGCATGCGCCGACTGAGCGGCTTCGACGACCGCGGCAGAGTCGAGATCGCCGAGGCGGCCGATGTTGTCGGCGACGGTGCCGTCGAACAAGGCCACGTCCTGCGGCAGGTAGCCGATGTGCGGCCCCAGGCGCGCGGGTGCCCACTGCGTCAGCGCCGCACCGTCCAGCCGCACGGCACCGGCGGCTGGTTGCACGATGCCCAGCATCAGGCGCGCCAAGGTCGACTTGCCCGAGCCGCTGGGGCCGACGATCGCCAGCACCTCACCGGCGGCGACGTTCAGCGACAGCTGCCGGATGGTGGCGCGCTGGCTGCCAGGCGGCAGGTAGACCAGGCTGTCGAGCGTGATCGCGCCGGTGGGTGCGGGCAGGTCGGTGGCCGGCGCCGGCGCGGCCGAGCTCAGCCAGGCGGTGAGCCGCTGCCAGGCGGCGCGGGCCTCGACCACCTGCTTCCACTGGCCGATCAGCATCTCGACCGGCGCCAGCGCGCGGCCGAGGATCACGGTGACGGCGATCATCACGCCCGGCGTGGCCTTCTGCCCGATGACCAGCCACGCCGCCGCGGCCAGCATGGCCACCTGCACCGACTGGCGAAAGCACTTGGTGAGCGAGCCGATCAAGCCGCCGACACGCTGGGTCTGCAGCTGCTGGGTCTGCCAGGCATCGCTCTGAACCTGCCACCGCGCCTCGACCGCCGGTGACATGCCCATCGCCCGCACCACCTCGGCGTGGCGCAGGGCACCATCGGTGAAGCGGCCCAGCTCACGCGACTGCTGCTGCCCGCGGTTCACGCCGGCGCGCGTGGCGCGTTCATTGACCCAGGCCAGCAGCCCCAGCACGGCGGCGCAGCCGAGCGCCAGCAGGCCGAGCGCCGGGTCGAACAGGAACACGACACCGATGTAGACCGGCATCCACGGCGCGTCGAACAGCGACACCAGACCCGGGCCGGCGAAGAAGGCATGCAGCACCGACACGTCGCGCAGCGCATGGGCCTGCAGGGCACCAGCAGGCTCGGGCACACCACCGTCGAGCAACTGGCGTACGCAGCGGCCACCCACTTCGCGCTCGAACAGGCTACCGGCCAGCGCGAGCAGCCGGCCCCGCACCCAGTCCAGCACGAACATCAACCCCAGCGCCGCGGCGGCCACCGCGGACAGCATCCACAGCGTTTCGGGGCTGCGTGCCGGCAGCACGCGGTCGTAGACCTGCAGCATGTACAGCGACGGCACCAGCAGCGCCAGGTTCAACACCCCGCTGAACCCGGCCGCGGCGACGAACAGCCGCGCGTGGCGGCGCAGGAAGGTGGTCATGGCGCTGCTCTCGCCTCAAGGGCCGAAGGTGTAGTCCGACAGGCCGGTCAGGTCGCCGTTGACCAGTGCCACCTGGGTCAGCTCGGCCGCGGTGACCAGCGCATCGGTGCCCGACGAGTGGAAGCGGAACAGCCCGCTCTGGGTGCCGTTGTCGACCACGAACAGCACGTCTGCACCGAGCGCGTAGGCGCTGGTGGCCGAGCCGATCTGCGCGGCGGCGCTGGCCGCGTCGATGGCGCCGGCGATGTGGGTGGTGAAGATCACCAGCTCGGCCGAGGTCGAGAAGCCACCGGGCGCCGCGCGCACGACGGCGTTTTCCACTGCCGTGTCGCCGTCGCCGATGTGGATGCCGGCCTGGCCGATGCGGAAGGTGTCGTCGACGCCGCTGAAGTCGGCCACCGTGTCGGCGCCGGTCAGGCTGGCGAACACGAAGGTGTCGGTGCCGGCGTTGCCGGTGAGCGAATCGGCGGCGTCGCCGCCATCGAGCACGTTGGCGGCCGCGTTGCCGATGAGCGTGTTGGCGAGCGTGTTGCCGGTGCCGTCGATCGCCAGCTTGCCGGTCAGCGTGAGGGCCTCGATGTTGGCATCGAGCGTGCGCGTGATGCTGCTTTGCAGCGTGTCGGTGCCTTCGCCGGCCAGCTCGGTGGCGACGTCGCCGGCGTTGTCGACCACGTAGGTGTCGTTGTCAGCGCCGCCGATCAGCAGGTCGGCGCCCTTGCCGCCGTTGAGCACGTCCTTGCCGGCCAGGCCGGTGAGGGTGTTGTCGGCAGCGTTGCCGGTGATCGAGTTGTTCAGCCCGTTGCCGGTGCCCTTGGACGCAGAGCCGAACAGCGACAGGTTCTCGACGTTGGCGCCGAGTGTGTAGTTGACGTAGCTGGCCACGCGGTCGGTGCCTTCGCCGGCGAGCTCGGTGACCGAGTCGCTGGCCGATTCGACGATGTACAGGTCGTTGCCCGCGCCGCCGCGCATGACGACACCGTTGACGCCGTCGAGCGCATCGTTGCCGGCGCCGCCTTCGACTTCGTTGGCGCCCGGGCGGCCGATCAACACGTCGGCATTGCCAGTGCCGAAGTCGACCAGGCCGGGCGGCGGGGCACTGTCGTTGTCGATGATCGAGGCCACGACCTCGCTGGTGCCGACCTGGCCGTTGACCGGGCTGAACAGGTTCAGCTTGAAGGTCTCGGTGGATTCGGCCGAGAGGTCGTCGAGCACCGGCATGCGCACGATCTGCGTGGTCTGCCCCGGCGTGAAGGTGAGCACGCCGCTCAGCGCTTGATAGTCGCTGCCGTTGGCGGCGGTGCCGTTGGCGTTGCTGTAGCTGACGCTGACCGTGCTGGTCGACGGCGCGCTGAGGCTGACGACGAACTCGATGAAGCCGCCGCCCTCTTGCGCGGAGATGGCCGCCGCCGAGATCGTGGGCAGCGAGCTGGTGGTGCCGTCGTTCTGCGGGATGAAGAGGTGGCCGCGCGCGTCGGCGATCGTCGCGTTCAGCGCGCCGCTGAGCACCAGGTCGAAGTACTCGGTCGATTCGTTGGTGGTGTCGCCCAGCAGGTCGACCGTCACGGTCTTGCTGACCTCGCCCGGGGCGAAGACCAGGGTCTGCTTGGCCTGTGCCTCGTAGTCGCCACCCTTGGACGAGGCCGTGCCGTCGGCGGTGGCGTAGTTGACGCTGACCTGGCTGGTGCTGGGCTTGTCCAGCGTGATCGTGAAGGTGACGCGGCCGGTGGCTTCGTCGACGATGCCGTCGCCAACGCTCAGGGCCGGCGCGCCGGTGGTGGCGTCGTTGTCGGCGATGCTGCCCCAGCCGTACTGGCGAACGATGGTGGCGTTGACCGCGGAGCCCAGGTTCAGGGTCAGGAATTCGGTGGCTTCGGCGGTGGCGTTGTCGAGCACGGGGATGCGCACGATCTGCGTCGTCTGGCCGGGCACGAAGGTGAGGGTGCCGGACAGGGCCTGGTAGTCGCTGCCATTGGCGGCGGTGAGGTTGCTGTTGCTGTAGTTGACGCTGACGTTCTGCGTCGACGGTGCGCTCAGCGACACGACGAATTCGAGGTAGCCGTCGGTCTCGCTGACCGACGCGTCCGACACGCTCACGGTCGGCGTGGCAACGGCGGCGGCGTCGCTCGGCGCGATGAAGATGCGGGCGTTGGCGTCGGGCAGCGTCGCCCCGACCGGCGACGAGAACAGCAGGTCGAAATACTCGCCAGGTTCGTTCGTGCTGTCGTTGGTCAGGTCGATCGTGATGGTCTTGGTGATCTCGCCGGGCAGGAAGCTCAGCGTGTGGCTGCCGGTGGCCGTGAAGTCGGAGCCCGCCTTGGCGCTGCCTGCGGCGGTGGCGTAGTTGACCTGCACGGCGCCGGTGCTCGGCTTGTCGAGCGTGACGGTGACGCTGACGGTGCCGGCGGCCTCGTCGACCACCTGGTCGCCCACCCGCAGCACCGGCGTGCCCGAAGGCTGGTCGTTGTCTACGACCGTGCCCCAGCCGAACTGGCGCACGATGGTGCCGTTGACCGCACTGGTCAGGTTCAGCGTCAGGAATTCGTTGTTCTCCAGCGTGGCGTTGTCGAGCACCGCGATCTGCACGACCTGCGTGGTCTCGCCGGGGGCGAAGGTCAGCGTGCCGCTGCGCGCGACGTAGTCGCTGCCGTTGGCGGCGGTGAGGTTGCTGTTGCTGTAGTTGACGCTGACCGCCTGGTTCGACGGCGCGCTGAGCGAGACGACGAAGGTCAGCACACCGTCGGACTCGCCGGCGATCGCATCGGACACCGTGATCAGCGGCGAGCCGACCGGCGTTGCATCGTTCGCGCCGATGGTGGCGCGGCCGTGGGTCTCGGGCATCAGCGTGGCGCCGACCGCGTTCGACAGCGCGAGGTCGAAATATTGCGCGAGCTCGGTGCTGCCGTCGTTGACCAGGTCGACGGTGACGGTCTTGCTCGTCTCGCCGGCCAGGAAGCTCAGCGTGTGCGTGCCGGTGGCCACGTAGTCCGAGCCTGCATTCGCGGTGCCGTTGGCGGTGGCGTAGTCGACCTTCACGAGGCCGGTGCTGGGCCGGTCCAGCGAGACGGTGAAGGTGACGGTGCCGGCGGCCTCGTCGACCACCTGGTCGCCGACGCGCACGACTGGCGTGCCGCTGGGCGCGTCGTTGTCGACGATCGTGCCCCAGCCGGCCTGGCGCACGATGCTGCCGTTGACGGCGCTGAACAGGTTCAGCGTCAGGTATTCGCTGGCCTCTTGCGTTGCGTTGTCGAGCACCGGGATGCGCACGGTCTGGGTGGTCTGGCCCGGTGCGAAGGTGAGGGTGCCGCTCAGGGCTTGGTAGTCGCTGCCGTTCAAGGCGGTGACGTTGCTGTTGCTGTAGCTGACGCTGACGGCTTGCGTCGACGGGGCGCTCAGCGAGACGACGAATTCCATGTAGCCGTCGACCTCGCAGGCGGTGGCGTCGGACACGGTGATCAGCGGCGACGCCACGGCGGTGGCGTCGTTCGCGCCGATCGTCGTGCGGCCGTGCGCCTCGGCGAGCAGCGTGGCGCCGATGGCGTTGGACAGCAGCAGGTCGAAGTACTGCGCGCCTTCGGCACTGGCGTCGTTGATCAGGTCGACGGTGACCGTCTTGCAGACCTCACCGGCAACGAAGCTCAGCGTGTGCAGGCCGCTGGCGGTGTAGTCGGAGCCTGCGGTTGCGGTGCCGTCGGCCGTGGCGTAGTCGACCTTGACGGTGCCGGTGCTGGGCCGGTCGAGCGTGACGGTGAAGGTGACGGTGCCGGCGGCTTCGTCGACCACTTGGTCGCTGACCCGTACCACCGGCGTGCCGCTGGGGGCGTCGTTGTCGACGATCGACCCCCAGCCGTATTGGCGCACGATGGTGCCGCCGGTCGCGCTGGTCAGGTTGAGCGTCAGGAACTCGGTGTTCTCTGCCGTGGCGTTGTCCAGCAGCGGCACGAGCACGGTCTGTGTCGTCTGGCCCGGCACGAAGGTGAGCGTGCCGCTTTGTGCCTGGTAGTCGCTGCCGTTGGCGGCGGTGAGGTTGCTGTTGCTGTAGTTGACGGTGACGGTGCCCGTCGACGGCGCGCTCAGCGAGACGACGAAGGTGAGGTAGCCCTCGTTCTCGCCGGCCGCCGCGTCGGACACGGTGATCAGTGGCGAGGCGACCGCGGTCGCGTCGTTGGCGCCGATGGTGGCGCGGCCGTGCGGCTCGGCCAGCAGCGTGACGCCGACGCCGTTGGACAGCACGAGGTCGAAGTATTCGCTGCCTTCGGCCGCGGCGTCGTTGGTCAGCGTGACGGTGACGGTCTTGACCACCTGGCCGGGGGCGAAGTTCAGCGTCGTCAGGGCCTTGGCGACGTAATCGCTGCCGGCGAGCGCGGTGCCGTTGGCGGTGGCCACATCGACGCTGACCGCGCCGGTGGCAGGCCGATCGAGCGCGACGCTGAAGGTGACGGTGCCGGCCGCTTCGTCGACCACCTGGTCGATGACACGCACCACCGGCGTGCCGGCCGCGGTGTCGTTGTCGACGATCGTGCCCCAGCCGAACTGGCGCACGATGGTGCCGTTGACGGCGTTGAAGATGTTCAGCTTCAGGTACTCGGTGCCCTCGGCGGTGGCGTTGTCGATCAGCGGGATCTGCACCGTCTGGCTGGTCTGCCCGGGCGTGAAGGTGACGGTGCCGGTCTGCGCAACGTAGTCGCTGCCGTTCGCCGCGGTGGCGTTGGTGTTGCTGTAGCTGACGCTGACGGTGTCGGTCGACGCTGCGCTGAGCGTGACGACGAAGGTCAGCATGCCGTCGGACTCGCCGGCGATCGCGTCGGAGACGGTGATGCTCGGGTTCGTTGCCAGCGGGTGGGCGATGGGCAGCGCCGGCGCCTGCCAGCTGAAGGGCTGGAAGGCGTCGATGTGCCAGGCGTTGTCGTTGAAGAGGCTGGCCAGCCGGTCCAGCGCGCTGCTGTCGAACGAGGGCAGCGCGATGGTGAGCGGCGCGAACGATTCGGTGGCCGCTTCGACTGCTGTGTGCGTCGGTGCGAAGCGCCAGCTTGCATCGGGTGGCAGCCAGCGGCTGATGGCGTTGAGGGCCAGGCCATCGGGGTCGTCCGAGGCGGTATTGTCGACGTCGTGGTCACGCATGATCGGCCTCCTTGTGAGCCTGGCGCGGACTCTAGGAAGCAGGCCGTTACCGGGCCGTTACCCAAGGCGATCGCGATGTCGCCAGGGGCTGAAAACAAGGCCGTTGGGACTAGGGTTTCACCTAGCCCATCCCCTGTCACTGCAGAGACACTGAAGGGCTTTCGATTGTCCCTAGAATCGAACGATCGTTCTATTTTTGCCACGTCTGAAGTCACCTTGAAGGGACCCCGAACATGAGCGCCAGCTATGAGCTTCACGGCCCGGTCGCCGTCATCACGCTGAACAACCCGCCGGTCAACGGGCTGGGCCATGCGAGCCGCCTGGCAGTGGCCGAGGGCCTGGAGCGTGCGCAGGCCGATGCGGCCGTGAAGGCCATCGTCATCACCGGTGCCGGCAAGGCATTTTCGGGTGGTGCCGACATCAAGGAATTCGGCACGCCCAAGGCGCTGGCCGAGCCGAACCTGCTGTCGCTGATCCGCCTGGTCGAGCTGTGCAGCAAGCCGGTGGTCGCGGCCATCCACAGCGTCTGCATGGGTGGTGGACTCGAACTCTCGCTGGGCTGTCACTACCGCGTCGCTTCGGCCGGTGCCAACGTGGCGCTGCCCGAGGTGAAGATCGGCCTGCTGCCGGGCGCCGGTGGCACGCAGCGCCTGCCGCGCGTGCTGGGCGCCGAGACGGCGCTGAACATGATCGTCAGCGGCGACCCGGTCAAGAGCGAGTTGCTGGCCTCGCTGCCGGGCCAGAAGCTGTTCGACAAGCTCATTGATGGCGACCTGCTGGCCGGCGCGATTGCGTTTGCGACCGAGGTGGCCGACAAGCGCCCGCTGCCGCTGGTGCGCGAGCTGAAGGTCAAGCACCCGAACCCGGACGGCTACTTCCAGTTCGCGCGCAACACCGTGGGCGCGATGGCCAAGAACTTCCCGGCGCCGCTGAAGTGCGTCGATGCGGTCGAGGCCTCGGTGAAGAAGAAGTTCGAAGACGGCCTGGCGTATGAGCGCGAGCTGTTCGTCGGCCTGATGATGACGCCCGAGTGCAAGGCGCTGCGCCATGCGTTCTTCGCCGAGCGCGCCGCGAGCAAGATCGCCGACGTGCCCGAAGACACGCCGCTGCGCGCCATCAACAAGGTGGCCATCATCGGCGCCGGCACCATGGGTGGCGGCATCGCGATGAACTTCCTGTCGGCCGGCACGCCGGTCGTCATCCTCGAGATGAAGCAGGACGCGCTGGACCGCGGTGTCGCGACGATCCGCAAGAACTACGAAGGCCAGGTCAAGAAGGGCAAGCTCAAGCCCGAGAAGTACGAAGCGACGATGGCGCTGCTGACGACGACGCTGAGCTACGAAGCGATCGGCGATGCCGACATCGTGATCGAAGCGGTGTTCGAAGACATGGAGGTCAAGAAGGCCGTCTTCGAGCAGCTGGACAAGGTGATGAAGCCCGGCGCGATCCTGGCGAGCAACACCTCGACGCTCGACGTCAACAAGATCGCGGCGTTCACCAAGCGCCCGCAGGACGTGATCGGCACGCACTTCTTCAGCCCCGCCAACGTGATGAAGCTGCTGGAGGTGGTGCGCGGCGAGAAGACCGCGAAAGACGTGCTGGCGACCGTGATGGCGCTGGGCAAGAAGATCAAGAAGACCTGCGTGGTCTCGGGCGTGTGCGACGGCTTCATCGGCAACCGCATGATCGAGCAGTACTCGCGCCAGGCCGGCTTCCTGCTGGAAGAGGGCTGCACGCCGGCGCAGGTGGACAAGGCGGTCGAGAAGTTCGGCTTCGCGATGGGCCCGTTCCGCATGGGCGACCTGGCCGGCAACGACGTGGGCTGGTACATCCGCAAGCGCCGTTATGTCGAAAAGCCGAACCTGCGCTACTCGAAGACCGCCGACCTGCTGTGCGAGATGGGCCGCTTCGGCCAGAAGACGGGCGCCGGCTGGTATGACTACCTGCCGGGCAAGCGCGACGCGATCCCCTCGGCCGTGGTCGAGAAGATGATCGAGGACCACCGCAAGTCGGCCGGCATCACGCCGCGCCAGATCAGTGACGACGAGATCGTGCACCGCCTGGTGTTCGCCTTGGTCAACGAAGCCGCGCGTTTGCTGGAAGAAGGCATCGCGCAGCGTGCGTCGGACATCGACATGGTCTACCTGACCGGCTACGGCTTCCCGCTGCACCGCGGCGGCCCGATGTGCTACGCGGACACCTACGGCCTGTACAACGTGGCCCAGGCCATGAAGCGCTTTGCCCAGAACCCGAACGACGACGCCGAGTTCTGGCAGCCGGCGCCGCTGCTGGCGCAGCTGGTGGCTGAAGGCAAGAACTTCAACTGATTGGCGTGATGCTCAAGCGCCTGCTGCTCACGATCCTGGCCGTGCTGGGCCTGCTGTTCGCCGCCGTGGCGGTGAACACGCTGCGCCAGGGCTCGCGCCAGCTCGATGTGCCGCCGGCGCCGCCGCTGGCGGTGGACGAGACGGGCGCGGCGACACGCCTGGCCGAGGCGATCCGTGCACGCACCGTGTCCAGCCTGGACGATGCGGCGCAGAACACCGACCAGTTCGCGCAACTGCACACGATGCTGCAGGCGCGCTACCCGAAGGCGCATGCGGCGATGCAGCGCGAGGTGGTCGGTGGCTTGAGCCTGCTCTACACCTGGAAAGGCTCGGACCCGGCCCTCGCGCCGATCTTGTTGATGGCGCACCAGGACGTGGTGCCGATCGCGCCCGGCACCGAGGGCGACTGGGCCGAGCAGCCGTTTGCCGGCAGCGTGAAAGACGGTTTCGTCTGGGGCCGCGGCGCGTGGGACGACAAGGGCAACCTGATCGCGCAGATGGAGGCGATCGAGTTGCTGGCGGCCAGCGGCTTTCAACCCAAGCGCACGATCCACCTGGCTTTTGGCGCCGATGAAGAGGTCAGCGGCGAGCGCGGTGCCAGGCAGATCGCGGCGCTGCTGAAGTCGCGCGGTGAGCGCATGGATTTCGTCATCGACGAGGGCCTGTTGATCACCGACGGCATCATGCCGGGGCTGAGCAAGCCCGCGGCGCTGATCGGCATCGCCGAGAAGGGCTACCTGTCGGTCGTGCTGAAGGTGCCGGCCACGCCGGGCCATTCGTCGATGCCACCGCCGAAAGGCGAAAGCGCGATCGCGATGATGAGCGCGGCGCTGAAGCGGCTGGACGACCAGCAACTGCCGGGCGGCATCCGCGGCGTGGCGCGCGAGATGTTCGAGACCGTGGCCCCCGAGATGAGCGGGTTCGGCCGCGTCGCCTTGTCGAACCTGTGGCTGTTCGGCCCGCTGGTGCAAAAGCAGCTCGAAGCCAAGGCCAGCACCAACGCGATGCTGCGCACGACCACCGCGCTGACGATGACCAGCGCCGGCAACAAAGACAACGTGCTGCCCGGCCGCGCCGAGGCGACCGTCAACTTCCGCCTGCTGCCGGGCGACAGTGCCTCGGCCGTGATGGGCCATGTGCACGACGTGGCCGAGGCCACGATGCCCGGGGCGCACTACGAGTTGGCGGCGTTGCCGAATGCCAGCGAGGCCTCGCGCGTGTCGCCCACGCAATCGACCTCGTACCAGCTGATCAACAAGACGGTGCGCGAGGTTTTCCCCGGCACCTTGGTGGCGCCGGGGCTGATGATCGGTGCGACCGACTCGCGCCACTTCGAGGCCATCAGCGACCACATCTACCGCTTTTCGCCGGTGCGCGCGAAGCCCGAAGACCTCGCCCGATTCCACGGCACCAATGAACGCATCTCGGCCGCCAACCTCGCCGAGCTGATCCGCTTCTACCACCGCCTCGTCAGCCAGGCCGCTGGCGCAGGCGCTTGAATTCACTTTCCCACAGGAGCCCGCCATGAGCCGAGCCGTCATCGTTTCCACCGCACGCACGCCGCTGGCCAAGAGCTGGAAGGGCGCCTTCAACATGACCCATGGGGCCACGCTGGGTGGCCATGCGGTCAAGGCGGCCGTCGAGCGCGCGGGCATCGACCCCGGCGCGATCGAAGACGTGCTGATGGGCTGCGCCAACCCCGAGGGCGCAACGGGGGCCAACATCGCACGCCAGATCGCGCTGCGCGCGGGGCTGCCGATCACCGTCAGCGGCGTCACGGTCAATCGGTTCTGTTCCAGCGGGCTGCAGACGATCGCGATGGCGGCGCAACGCATCATCGCCGGCGAAGGCGATGTCTACGTGGCCGGCGGTGTCGAGAGCATCTCGTGCGTGCAGCAGGAGATGAACACCCACATGCTGCAAGACAGCTGGTTGCTCGGCCACAAGCCCGAGATCTATTGGCCCATGCTGCAGACGGCCGAGAACGTGGCCAAGCGCTACGACATCTCGAAAGAGCGGCAAGACCGCTTCGGCGCTGCCAGCCAGCAAAAGGCCTGCGCCGCACAGGCGGCCGGCAAGTTCAACGACGAGATCGTGCCGATCACCGTGACCGCCGGCGTCGCCGACAAGGTGCTGGGCCTGCGGACCAAGGAAGTGACCTGCAGCGTGGACGAGGGCCTGCGTGAAGGCACGACCTACGAGTCGATCAAGGACATCCGCACGGCGGTGCCGGGGGGCGTGATCACCGCGGGCAACGCGAGCCAGTACAGCGACGGTGCCGGCGCCTGCGCGGTGGTCAGCGAGGCCTATGCCGAGCGCAAGGGCCTCAAACCCCTGGGCCGCTTTCTCGGCTTTGCGGTGGCCGGCTGCGAGCCCGACGAGATGGGCATCGGCCCGGTCTTCGCGGTGCCCAAGGTGCTGGGCCGCCTGGGCCTCACGGTCAACGACATCGACCTGTGGGAGCTGAACGAAGCCTTCGCGGTGCAGGTGCTGTACTGCGCCGACAAGCTGGGCATCCCGATGGACCGGCTCAATGTCAACGGCGGCGCGATCGCGGTCGGCCACCCATACGGCGTGTCGGGCCAGCGCCTGACCGGCCACGCGCTGATCGAAGGCAAGCGCCGCGGCGCCAAGCGGGTCTGCGTGACGATGTGCATCGGCGGCGGCATGGGCGCCGCCGGCATCTTCGAAGTTCTGTGAGACCCCCACGCTCCCTTCCGGTCGCTGCCTTGCAGGCCGCGCTTGGCCAGTGGCCAAGCCCCTCGCCAGGCATGAACAGTCCACTGGACTGTTCATGTCCGGGCTCGGCCCCCCGAGGGGGCTCTTGCAGCGGACCGGCAAAGCCGGATCCGCGCAAGCGACTTGGTTGGCTGGCGGCCCTGATGGCGCTTGGTGTTGGCTCGTCCGTCCAAGCTGCCACTGAAGCGACACGCGCGGTCGTCAAGGCGATCGAAGCCAAGGACTGTGCCGGTGCGGTGAAAGAGCTGAACGCCGCGATGGCGTCGTCGTCGCCCGAGGCCTGGTTGCTCGGTGGCGCGATGTTCGAGCAGGGCCTGTGCCTGAAGCCGAATGTCGAGCGGGCCTCGCGGCTGTACCTGCGTGCCGCCGAGGCGGGCCGCGCCGATGCGCGCTCGCGCCTGGCGAGCCTGTATGCCTTGCCCTCGGCCGGGCCGGACAAGGCCGCCGCGCTGTGGTGGGCGCAACAGGCGAGCCTGCCGATGCCTGCGGCCTGCGGCGTGGCCGCCGACGCGCGCGAGAACGTCGACCGGTTCGCCCAGGCGCTGGCGGCCTGGCCCGCGCCGCAGCTGGACGCCTGCGTCTACGTGGCCGGCGTGCTGGCCGCAATCGATGCCGAATTTGCCGTGCGGCCCGACGAGAGCACCAAGGACGGCGTGGCGATCGACTTCCAGCCCGCGGCGGGCCGCGTGGTTGTGAGCTTTGCCAAGCTCAGCCAGCAAGGCAACGACCGGCGCCCGCAGATGGGCAGCGGGCTGCGCCTGCAGTCGTACACCTACGACCCGTCGCCCGATCAGCTGCGTGCGTTGCAAACCGAAGCCGGCAAGGCCGAATTGGCTGAGCAGGTCGATTCGGTGGCGCAAGGCGCGCTGGCGCGTTTCCCGAAACCGAATGCTGTCGATGCCGCCTGGCGCATCCGCCTGCGGGCCGACGGCCCACGCGTTCCATGACCGACGGAGGCCACTGCCATGAGTGATTCAGGCTTCAACACCGAACTCTTTCTGCAACTGGGCCGCGAGGTGCTCGACCAGCAGCCCTTCAGCCGCTTGCTGGGTGCCGAGCTCACGCACCTGAGGCCGGGCGACGCTGTGCTGGAGCTCGCGTTGAAAGACGAGCTGAAACAGCAGAACGGTTTTGCGCACGGTGGCGTCGTCAGCTACCTGGCCGACAACGCGCTGACCTACGCCGGCGGCACGGCGATGCGCGTGCCGGTGGTGACGTCCGAGTTCAAGATTAACTACGTGCGGCCGGCGCAGGGCGAGCGCCTGATCGCGCGCGCCAAGGCCGTGAGCGTGGGCAAGTCGCAAAGCGTGTGCCGCTGCGAGGTTTTCGCGGTGCTGGGCCATGAAGAGACGCTGTGCGCGCTGGCCCAGGGCACGATCACCAAGATGGGCGATGCGCCCCCGGGCTGACGCCTTTCACCGATGAAGACCGACCTCGCCACCCTGCGCAGTTTCTTTGCGGCGTCGCCGTTCATGGTCGACCTGGGGGTCGAGCCGGTGGCCGTCGGCGAGGGCCTGATCCGCACCGTGCTGCCGCTGGCCAACCGCCACCTGCAGCACACCGGCCAGGCGCATGCCGGCGTGATGGCCTCGCTGGCCGACCACTCGATGGGGGCGGCGGCGCAGACCGTGGCGCCCGAGGGGCACTGGATCCTGACCGCCGAGTTGAAGACCAGCCTGTTGCGCGCCGGCCGTGGCGAGCGGCTGGAGTGTGAAGCCCGGGTGCTGAAGGCCGGCCGCATGCTCAGCTTCACCGAGGCCGAGGTCTACGCCGTCAGCGGCGAGCAGCGCACGCTGGTGATGAAGGCTTCGGCCACGATGGCCGTGACACCGATGAACCGATAGGGCTCGCATAGGGCACGGATGACCATGCTTCGACCGACGATCGACTTTTTGCTCTACGACTGGCTTCGCGCCGACTCGCTGGTCGAGCGGGCTCGCTTTGCCGACCATTCGCGCGAGACCTTTGGCTCGGTGCTCGATGCCAGCGAGCGCCTGGCCCGCGAGAAGTTCGCGCCGTTCAACCGCCTGATCGACATCGAGGAGCCCCGCTTCGACGGCGAGAAGGTGATCCTGCCGCAGGCCACGCACGACGCCTGGAAGGCCTTCGGCGAGTCGGGCATGCTGAGCGCGGCGCAAGACTACGAGATCGGCGGCATGCAGCTGCCGTACACCGTCGAAGCGGCGGCCAATGCCTTCTTCGCCAAGGCCTCGGTCGGCATCGGCGGCAGCCTGCTGACGGTGGGCAACGCCAACCTGCTGATGGCGCACGGCACCGAGGCGCAGAAGCGCGTGTTCGCGTTGAACGAGTTCAGCGGCCGCTGGTCCGGCACGATGTGCCTGTCCGAGCCGCAGGCGGGCTCGAGCCTGTCCGATGTGGTGACCCGCGCCGTGCCCGACGGCGACGATTTCGAGGCCGACCCGCTGGGCCCGCGTTTTCGGCTGACGGGCAACAAGATGTGGATCTCGGCCGGCGAGCATGAGCTGACCGAGAACATCATCCACCTGGTGCTGGCGAAGATCCCGGGGCCGGACGGCAAGCTGGTGCCGGGCACCAAGGGCATCTCGCTGTTCGTGGTGCCGAAGAAGCTGGTCAACACCGAAGGCGAGTTGACCGGCGAGCGCAACGATGTGGCGTTGGCCGGCCTGAACCACAAGTGCGGCTGGCGCGGCACCACCAACACGCTGTTGAACTTCGGCGAGGGCCGCTTCAAGCCGGGCGGCCAGGCCGGCGCGGTGGGTTACCTCGTGGGCAAGCCGGGTGAGGGCCTGCGCTGCATGTTCCACATGATGAACGAGGCGCGCATCGGCGTGGGCCTGGGCGCAGCGATGCTGGGCTATGCGGGCTACGAAGCGTCGCTGGCCTATGCGCGGCAGCGGCCTCAAGGGAGGCCGATCACAGAAGGCGGCAAGGACGCGGCAAAGCCGCAGGTGCCGATCATCGAGCACGCGGATGTCAAGCGCATGCTTCTGGCGCAGAAGGCGTTCAGCGAAGGCGCGTTGGCACTGGGCCTGTATTGCGCCCGGCTGGTCGACGAACTGCACACCGGCGCGCCGGCGGCGGCCGCCGAGGCGGGCTTGCTGCTCGAAGTGCTCACGCCGATCGTCAAGAGCTTTCCGAGCCAGTGGTGCCTGGAGGCCAACAGCCTGGCGATCCAGGTGCATGGCGGCTACGGCTACACGCGCGATTTCCCGGTCGAGCAGTACTGGCGCGACAACCGCCTGAACATGATCCACGAGGGCACGCACGGCATCCAGGCGCTGGATCTGTTGGGCCGCAAGGTGGTGATGCAAGGTGGTGCCGGCCTGAAGCTGCTGGCCACGCGCATCAACGCAACGATCGAGCGCGCAGGCCATGCCGACGGGCTGGCCGAGTTCGCGACGCAGCTCGGCGCCGCGGTGCAGCGGCTGGGCGCGGCCACCAAATCCGCCTGGGCGACCGGCGTGCCAGAAGAAGCCTTGGCCAACGCGACGCCGTACCTGCAAGCCTTTGGCCACGTGGTGATCGCGTGGATCTGGCTCGACGTGGCGCTGGCGGCGCGCGAGGCCGACGCGCCTCGACGCGAGGGTGCGCAGGCGGCCTGCCGCTATTTCTTTGCCTACGAGCTGCCGCTGGTCGAGGCGTGGCTCAAGGTGGTGAGCAGCCGCGAGGCCGTCTGCCGCGACATGCAAGACGACTGGTTCTGACGACGAGACAAGGACACGACATGAGCACCCCCATCCAACAACTGATGAACCTCGAAGGCCAGACGGCGCTGGTGACTGGCGGCTCGCGCGGGCTGGGCCTACAGATCGCCGAGAGCCTGGGCGAAGCGGGCGCGAAGATCGTGCTCAGCTCGCGCAAGTCGGGCGACCTGGAAGAGGCCGCGGCGCACCTGCAGGCCAAGGGCATCGACACCCGCTGGGTGGCCGCGGACGCGAGCCAGCCCGAAGACGCCAAGCGGGTGGTGACCGAGACGATGGAGCGCCTGGGCCGCATCGACATCCTGGTCAACAACGCCGGCGCCACCTGGGGGGCGCCGGCTGAGTCGCACCCGCTCGAGGCCTGGGACAAGGTGATGAACTTGAACATCCGCAGCCTGTTCGTCTTCAGCCAGCTGGTGGCCAACGCGAGCATGATCCCGCGCCGCTTCGGCCGCATCATCAATGTGGCGTCGATCGCCGGCCTGGGCGGCAACCCGCCCGAGATGCAGACGATCGCCTACAACACCAGCAAGGGCGCGGTGGTGAACTTCACCCGTGCGCTGGCCGGCGAATGGGGCCGTTACGGCATCACGGTGAATGCGATCGCGCCGGGCTTCTTCCCGAGCAAGATGACCAAGGGCCTGCTGGAGAAGCTGGGCGCCGAGAAGATGGCCGCGCATGCGCCGCTGAACCGCCTGGGTGACGACGACGACCTGAAGGGCGCCGCGCTGCTGTTCGCCTCGGCCGCGGGCAAGCACATCACCGGCCAGATCCTGGCGGTGGATGGCGGCGTGTCGGCCTTGACCGGAGGCTGAAGAGCTTGACGCGCCAAAGGATCCCGTTTCCAGTCAAGGTGCCGTTCGTCGAGCGGCTCGGGTTGGAGCTGCATGCCTGCGCAGATGGCGCCAGTGAATTGCGGGTCGACCTGACCGAGTCGCACATGAACTCATGGGAGGTTGCCCATGGTGGTGTGCTGATGACGATGCTCGACGTGGCCATGGCCATGGCCGCCCGCAGCCAGAACCTGGACGGCCCGGGCGTGGCCACCGTCGAGATGAAGACCAGCTTCATGCGGCCGGGCGAAGGTGAATTGCGCGCCCTGGGAAAGCTGCTGCATCGCACGACGACGATGGCCTTTTGCGAAGCCTCGGTGCTGGACGCCGATGGCCATTTGTGCGCCCACTCGACCGGCACCTTCAAGTACGTGCGTGCGCTGCCCACCAAGGGGCGGCAGCTGAAGCCGCTGCAGCGCAACGACCCCGACAACCCCTGAAAGGACAGACACCATGACGACGATCAACCACCAGATCCTGCTGGCCTCGCGCCCCGAGGGCGAACCCACTGTCGACAACTTCCGCCTGGTCGAGACACCGGTGCCCGCCTTGCAGGACGGCCAGGTGCTGGTGCGCAACCACTTTTTGAGCCTGGACCCGTACATGCGT
Source organism: Ideonella sp. (assembly GCF_041914305.1). Taxonomy (NCBI): domain Bacteria; kingdom Pseudomonadati; phylum Pseudomonadota; class Betaproteobacteria; order Burkholderiales; family Sphaerotilaceae; genus Ideonella; species Ideonella sp. Next base: position 5,422 of record NZ_JAYSDQ010000003.1, on the reverse strand, counting down.
GGCCGCATGAACGACGCCAAGAGCTACGCCGCGCCGCAGCCGCTGAACGAGGTGATGATCGGCGGCACCGTCGGCGAGGTGGTCGAGTCGAAGAACGAGCACTTCAAGGTCGGCGACAAGGTCGTCGGCATGGGGGGCTGGCAGGAATACACGCTGGTCAACGCCAGCCAGCGCGGCGTGCTGCAGAAGGTCGACACGACGCACATCCCCTTGTCCGCCTACCTGGGCGCGGTCGGCATGCCCGGTGTCACCGCCTGGTACGGCCTGGTGAAGATCATCAACCCGAAGGCCGGCGAGACGGTGGTCGTCAGCGCGGCCAGCGGCGCGGTCGGCGGTGCCGTCGGCCAACTGGCCAAGGTGCGCGGCTGCCGCGTGGTCGGCATTGCCGGCGGTCCGCAGAAGTGCGCGCAGGTGGTCGACGAGCTGGGCTTCGACGCCTGCATCGACTACAAGGCCCACACCGACCTGAAGTCGCTGTCGAAGGCGCTGAAGGAAGCCTGCCCGGACGGCATCGACGGCTACTTCGAAAACGTCGGCGGCATGATCCTCGACGCGGTGATGCTGCGTGCCAATGCGTTCAGCCGCATCGCGATGTGCGGAATGATCTCTGGCTACAACGGCGAGCCGATCCCGATGACCTTCCCGCAGCTGCTGCTGAGCAACCGCATGAAGCTCGAAGGCTTCATCGTCAGCGAGCACATGGACGTGTGGCCCGAGGCGCTGAAGGAGCTGGGCACGCTGGTGGCCACCGGCAAGTTCAAGTACCGCGAGACGGTGGCGCAAGGCCTGGCCCAGGCGCCCGAAGCGTTCCTCGGCCTGCTCAAGGGCAAGAACTTCGGCAAGCAGCTGGTCAAGCTGGTGTGAGCACCATGCAGATCGATTGGCAATGGACGCGGTTCGAGGGCCTCGGCCTGCAGGGCCTGTACGACGTGCTGCAGCTGCGCCAGCGCGTGTTCGTGCTGGAGCAGGGCCCCTACCTCGATGCCGACGGGTTGGACCAGCACAGCTGGCACCTGCTCGGGCGGCCCGCCGACGGCCCGCACGCGGGTGAGTTGCTGCTGTACCTGCGCGTCGTCGACCCCGGTTTGAAATACGACGAGCCGTCGATCGGCCGCGTGGTGATCGACCAGAAGCTGCGCGGCACGGGGCTCGGCCGCGTGATGATGGCCGAGGTGGTGAAGCGCTGCGACGCGGCCCACCCGGGCAAGCCCAACCGCATCAGCGCGCAGGCGCACCTGGGCAAGTTCTACGGCGAGTTCGGCTTCGAGCCGGTGGGTGAACCGTACCTCGAAGACAACATTCCCCACCAGGAGATGCTGAGGCGGCCATGAGCACGATGCTGGCAACGCACGAGGTGACGAACCAGAGCGCGCCGCTGTCGGGCGCGAACCTGTTCGAGGGCAACCAGCCGCTGCGGGACGCGCTGGCGTTTCATGGCCTGGCGGCTGGTGACCCGGCGCTGGCCCGCCTTGGCAGCGAGGCCGGCAGCGCCGAGATGCAGGTGCATGCGCGCCTGGCCAACGTGAACCCACCGGTGCTGCACAGCCACGACCGGCAGGGCCGGCGCATCGACGAGGTCGAGTTCCACCCCAGCTACCACGCGCTGTTGGGTGGCGCGATCGGCCATGGCCTGCACGGCACGCCCTGGGCCGAAGGGCCTGGTGGCCACCTGCGGCGCGCGGCCGGCTTCATGCTGTTCACCGAGCTGGAGCCCTCGGTGCTGTGCCCGGTGTCGATGAGCTACGCCGTCACGCCGGCGCTGAAGGCCAACGCCGCGCTGCACGCCGAATGGTCGGGCCGCGTCACCGCCCCTATGTACGACCCGCGCGGCCTGCCGATGGCGCACAAGACCGGTGTCACGCTCGGCATGGGCATGACCGAGAAGCAGGGCGGCTCGGACGTGCGCGCCAACACGACGCGCGCCGAGCGCGACGGCGCCGACGCCTGGGGCGAGCGCTACCGCATCACCGGCCACAAGTGGTTCTTCTCGGCGCCGATGTGCGATGCGCATCTGGTGCTGGCGCAGACCGGCGGGGGCTTGAGCTGCTTTCTGGTGCCGCGCTGGCTGCCCGAAGGCACGCGCAACCGCGTCGAGGTGCAGCGCCTGAAAGACAAGCTGGGCAACCACGCCAATGCGAGCTCCGAGGTCGAGTTTCGCGAGGCCTTTGGTTGGCGCGTGGGCGACGAAGGCCGCGGCATCCCGCAGATCCTGGCGATGGGCGCGTTGACGCGGCTCGATTGCGCGCTGGGCACGGCCGGTTTGATGCGCCAGGCGCTGTCGCTGGCGATCCACCACACCGCGCAGCGCCAGGCCTTCGGCAAGGCGCTGATCGAGCAGCCGCTGATGAAGAACGTGTTGGCCGACCTGGCGCTGGAAAGCGAAGCCGCCACGGCGCTGGCGCTGCGCGTGGCGCGCACGGTCGACCGCACCGAGCACGGCCAGGATCCGACCGGCCACGAGGCCATCATGCGCCGCGTGCTGACGCCGGTGGCCAAGTTCTGGGTCTGCAAGCGCGGCAGCCATTTCGCCCAAGAGGCGATGGAGTGCCTGGGCGGCAACGGGTATGTCGAGGAACACGGCGAAGGCCTGATGGCCCGCATCTACCGCGAGATGCCGCTGAACTCGATCTGGGAAGGCGCCGGCAACATCATGGCGATCGACCTGCTGCGCTCGTTGCGCGGCGGCCCGGTGGCCGCGGCGCTGGCGGCCGAGCTGGCGCCGGCCCGAGGTGCGCATGCCGAATTCGACCGCCTGGCCGACGCGCTGCCCACCCGGCTCGACGGCCTGACCGACGAGCTCGAGGCGCGCCTGCTCGCCCGCGACGTGGCGCTGGCCGTGCAGGCGGCGCTGCTGCGCCAGCACGCGCCCGATTTCGTGTTCGAGGCCTTCTGCGATTCACGCCTGGGCCGCGGCGATTCGCTCGGCGCCTTCGGCAGCCTGCGGCGCGCCGCGCCGTTCGACGCGCTGATCACGCGCGCCAACCCCGTCCAATAGTCTTCTCCAAAGGGCACACCATGGGTTACTTCAGCGGCCGCACCGCGGTCATCACCGGCGCCGCATCGGGCTTCGGTCTGGAAGCCTCGCGCATCGCCGCGCGCGAGGGCATGAACGTCGTGATGGCCGACGTGATGCCCGAACCGTTGGCCCAGGCCGTGGTCGAGATCGAGGCGCTCGGAGCCAAGGTGTTGCCGTTCCAACTCGACGTGTCGAACGCCGAGCGCGTGCAGGCGCTGGCCGACGCGACCTTGGCGCACTTCGGCGCGCCGCACTTCGTGTTCAACAACGCCGGCATCTCGGTGGGCGGCTTGATCTGGGAACACACGCTGAAAGACTGGGAATGGACCGTCGGCGTCAACCTGATGGGCGTGGCCCACGGCGTGCGCGTGTTCACCCCGATGATGCTGGCTGCGGCCAAGAAGGACCCGGGCTACCGGGGCCACATCGTCAACACCGCCTCGATGGCCGGCCTGGTCAACATGCCCAACCAGGGCGCCTACAACGTCACCAAGCACGCCGTGGTGGCCCTGAGCGAAACGCTGTACCAGGACCTGGCGCTGGTGACCGAGCAGGTGCACGCGCACGTGCTGTGCCCGTACTTCGTGCCCACCGGCATCATCCACAGCGACCGCGCGCGGCCGGGTGAGATGCGCGATGCCAACGAAGCCCTGACGCCCAGCCAGAAGGTCGCCCGGATCCTGGGCGAGAAGGCCGTGGCCAGCGGCAAGGTCAGCGCCGCCGAAGTAGCGCAATTCGTCTTCGACGCCATGCAGGCGAACCGCTTCTACATCTTCAGCCACCCGAACGAGCGCGCCTTGGGGCCGGTGGCGATGCGGGCCGACGATATTGTGAGCATGCGCAACCCGGCAGACCCGTTTGCGCACAAGCCCGAATTGGGCGAGCAGCTTCGGGCGGCATTGGCTGGTTCTTGAATCCAGGAAGCGCCAATCCCTATGCTGAGGGGATTGACGGCTGAGAATAATTCGATCTTCGGACTGTGAGAACTAGACCGTCGATCGATGGTGGTTTGCAGGGGATACAAAAGCAAGATGTAATTTGTTGTAATTCAAATGCGCGAGGGCGATCTGTTCCTCTAGCATCGCCGCGCAAAGCCGAAAGCTACAAGAAGTCTTCAGTGGCACAAGGGGAGGGGCGCCGGTGCCGTCTGGTGTCGTTGATATTCATACTTCCTCGGGCTTAAGCATATTTCTTTGCCGGGGGAGAGATGTCACAAATGCGCTTCGAGTATGGCGTTGCAAGTCGGTTCGGTCGTTTGCTGGGTCGGCTGCTGTCGCCCGGTGTCGGCCGGCGATTCATAGAGCGATTGACGCTGGCGCTGCTGCTGTGTGGGACGGCCGCCTACGCCGGCGTCAGCAATGTCTATGATGAACTCGGGCGGCTGGTTCAGATCGTGGCCCCCGATGGCGCCAGCGTTCAGTACAAATACGACGCTGTCGGCAACATCACCGAGGTCAAGCGCTTTCCGGCCAATGCCCTGGCACTGACCGAATTCACGCCCAATGCCGGCCCCAGTGGCACGATCGTGACGCTTTATGGTTCCGGTTTCAGCGCCGTTCCGGCCGATAACGTCGTCAAGTTCAACGGCAAGGCCGCCACGGTCCAATCGGCGACGGCGAATGTTCTGACCGCTAAGGTCCCGGCCGGAGCCACGACGGGGCGAATCACCGTCAGCAATACTCGAGGCCAGGTGACCAGCCCGACGGACTTCGTGGCGGGCGCGGACAGGCCTATCCCAGTTATTACATCGATTGCTCCTGATATTGGGAAGTCGGCCGAAACTGTGGCCATTGCTGGAAAAAACTTTCAGTCGGCCGTTGCCGATAATGTGGTCACCTTTGCGACTAGTCCAGCGCAAATCATTTCGGACGCTGACAGTCCATCTGCAACGCTGCTGAAGGCCAAGATTCCGCCGGGCGCACCGTCGGGTCCGATCAGTGTCGCCACGCGGTTCGGCAAGTCTGCAGCTTCTGCAGATTTTTATGCCGTTCCTGGCGCTCACTTGGTTGCAGAGATTGAATTCAAGGCCCGTGCCCGTGTTGATGGTGCGGTGGTGCCACTTTCGATCGCAACCCAGGGTAAGAAAGCTATCGTTATTTTTGACGGCAAGGTGGGTCAATACCTTAGTCTGGTGACCACTGGTGGCACTTTCGCGTCGTCTGCATCGATCGAGGTCTATCGTCCAGACGGCGTTCGAATCGAATCGTCGGGCGTCGCAGCCAGTGGTGTATTTGATTTCGCCAAGGCCCTGCCGGTTAGTGGCACCTACACCCTCGTCTTTATTCCCAAGCCCACCGAGACAGGCTCGGTCAATCTGAGCCTGGCGGCCAGCATTCAGGATGCGCTGACTGTCGATGCGGCGGCGCCGACGACGGCGACGCTGAAGGCGGGCCAGAACGCGCGTTA